>JADGOZ010000029.1 GCA_017882705.1 Candidatus Nanopelagicales bacterium
GACACCCCGATCGCCTACGGCGAGACGCACGAGACCGCCGCTCTGCTCCCTGAGGAGGAGTGGCGGAGCCGGGCACGACGCGGGCAGAGCGAGACCTCCACGCTCCTCGTCGCCGTCGAGGAGCGCACCGGTCGCTGGATCGGGACGATGGGCGCCTTCCTCGCGGAGGGAGACATCGACGGCCCGTTGCTCGTGGGCGTCTTCGTCGACCCGGACCACCGCGGCCGCACCGCGGGGGTCGCCGACGCCCTCCTCGACGGCATCGAGACCTGGGCTCGCGACCACGGGACGTCGCTGACCCTGCACGTCCACGAGGACAACCCGCGCGCGATGACCTTCTACGAACGCCGCGGCTTCACCCAGACCGGACGCTCGATCACCTACAACCTCGACCCGGGACGGCGCGAGCTCGAGATGCGACGCGAGTTCCACTGACAGCACTGAGAGAATGGGGTGTGCCCTCCCCCACCCTCCTGCCCCGGCAGCGCCTCGTTGATCTCCTGCCGGACGACCCGCAGGACGCCGACGCGCTCTACGAGGCGTTCACGGCGTGGGCCACGAGCACGGGTCTGGAGCTCTATCCGCACCAGCAGGAGTCCTTGCTCGAGCTGGTGACCGGCGCCCACGTGATCCTGTCGACCCCGACGGGTTCCGGAAAGTCCCTCGTTGCGACGGCCGCGCACTTCGTCGCCCTCGCCCAGGGGCGGCGGACCTTCTACACCGCCCCGCTCAAGGCCCTCGTGAGCGAGAAGTTCTTCGCCCTGGTCGCCGAGTTCGGCTCCACCAACGTCGGCATGATGACGGGTGACTCGTCGGTCAACCCGGGTGCCCCGATCATCTGCTGCACCGCGGAGATCCTCGCGAACATCGCGCTGCGCGACGGGGCCGAGGCGGACGTCGGCCAGGTCGTCATGGACGAGTTCCACTTCTACGCGGACCCGCAGCGTGGCTGGGCGTGGCAGGTCCCGCTGCTCGAGCTCCCGCACGCCCAGTTCCTGCTGATGTCCGCGACGCTGGGCGACGTCGGGTTCTTCGCCGAGGACCTCACGCGTCGCACCGGTCGACCGGTCGCCGTGGTCACCACCATCGAGCGCCCCGTGCCGCTCACGTTCACCTATGCGGTCGAGCCGCTGCACGAGCTCCTCGACGAGCTCGTGCAGACCCACCGGTCGCCGGTGTACGTGGTGCACTTCACGCAGGCGGCGGCCGTCGAGCGGGCGCAGTCACTGCTGAGCACCCCGCTCGCGAGCCGGGCCGAGCGTGACGCGATCGCCACGGAGCTCGGCGACTTCCGGTTCACCTCCGGCTTCGGCCGCACGCTCTCCAAGCTGCTGCGGCACGGCATCGGGGTGCACCACGCGGGGATGCTGCCGCGTTACCGGCGGGTCGTCGAGCGCCTCACGCAGAAGGGCCTGCTGAAGGTGGTGTGCGGGACGGACACCCTGGGTGTGGGCATCAACGTGCCGATCCGCACCGTCATCCTCACCTCGGTGGTGAAGTTCGACGGCGAGCGCATGCGGCACCTGTCCGCCCGCGAGTTCCACCAGATCGCCGGCCGGGCCGGTCGCGCGGGCTTCGACACGGTCGGCGACGTGATCGTGATGGCTCCCGAGCACGTGATCGAGAACCGCAAGCTGCTGCTCCGCGCCGGTGACGACCCGAAGAAGATCAAGAAGATCGTCCGCAAGAAGGCCCCCGAGGGCATGGTCAACTGGACCGACAAGACCTTCGAGCGACTGCGGGACGCCCCGCCCGAGCCACTGACCTCGAGCTTCGCCGTCAGCCACGCCATGGTGCTCAACGTGCTCGCTCGCCAGGGCGACCCGATCGAGGCCATGCGGCACCTGCTCACCGAGAACCACGAGCCCGAGCAGTCCCGCGGCAAGCACGTGCGCCAGGCCATCTCGGTCTACCGCTCGCTGCGTGCGGCCGGGGTCGTCGAGCGTGTTCCCCGCCCTGACGGGAAGGGCCGCACCGTCCGCCTCACGGTGGACGTCCCGGCAAACTTCGCCCTGAACCAGCCGCTGTCGCCGTTCGCCTTCGCCGCCCTCGACCTCCTCGACCACGACGCGCCCACGTACGCGCTGGACGTCGTGTCCGTGATCGAGTCGACCCTCGACGACCCTCGCCAGGTGCTCTCCGCCCAGCAGTACAAGGCTCGGGGCGAGGCCGTGGCGGCCATGAAGGCCGAGGGCTACGACTACGACGAGCGCATGGCCGTCCTCGAGGAGGTCACCTATCCGAAGCCGCTCGCCGAGCTGCTCGAGGCCGGGTTCATGGCCTACCGGCAGACCAACCCCTGGGTCGCGGACCACGTGCTGTCCCCGAAGTCCGTGGTGCGGGACATGGTCGAGCGCGCCATGACCTTCGCCGAGTACGTGTCGTTCTACGGGCTCGACCGCACCGAGGGGGTGCTGCTCCGCTACCTGGCCGACGCGTACCGCGCGCTGCGCCAGAGCGTCACCGAGGAGGCCCGCACCGAGGAGCTCGCCGACCTCGTCGAGTGGCTCGGCGAGCTCGTGCGTCGCACCGACTCGAGCCTGCTCGACGAATGGGAGCGCCTCGCCCACCCGGTGCTCGACGCGGACGGCGAGATGGTCACCGACGAGGACGCCGAGGACGTCCCGAAGCCCATCACGACCAACGTCCGTGCCTTCCGGGCCCTGGTGCGCAACGCCCTCTTCCGCCGGGTCGAGCTCGCCTCGCGCGAGCGCTGGGAGGCGCTGGGTGCCCTGGACGGCGGGTCCGGTTGGGATGCCGACGCCTGGGCTGCCGCGCTGGAGCCGTACTTCGAGGACCACGCCGACATCGGCACCGGGCCCGACGCCCGGGGACCAGCGCGCCTGATGATCACGACGCACCGCGACCGCTGGGAGGTGCGCCAGGTGCTCGACGACCCCGCCGGGGACCTCGACTGGCGCATCGACGCCGTTGTCGACCTCGCGGCGTCGGACGCAGCGGGCGAGGTCGTCCTGCAGGTCACCGCGGTGGGCCGGCTCTAGGCTGGGGTGGTGAGCAAGGCGAAGAACACCCCGGCCGGCACTCCCGCTCTGGTGGCCCTCGATGGCGCGGGCGTGCCGCACACGGTCCATGCCTACGAGCACGACCCGTCGAGCGACGTCGGGTACGGGCTCGAAGCCGCCCAGGTGCTCGGCATCCCCCCCGAGCAGGTCTACAAGACCCTCATGACCACCGTCGACGGGGTCCTCACCGTTGCCGTGGTCCCGGTGACCGGCATGCTCGACCTCAAGGCCCTCGCCCACGCCGTCGGCGGCAAGAAGGCCGCGATGGCGGACAAGGCCGCGGCGGAGCGCGCCACCGGCTACGTCGTGGGCGGCATCTCCCCGTTGGGGCAACGCACGGCCCACCCGACCGTGCTCGACGAGACGGTGGAGCTCTTCGACACCGTCTTCGTCTCGGGCGGTCGCCGCGGCCTGGACGTCGAGCTCGCCCCGGCGGACCTCGTACGGCTCACCGCCGCCGTCGTCGCCCCGATCGCCAAGGACTGACCGTGCCACCCGACCTCGCGACCATCGCCGGTCGGCTCGCCGCGCTGCGCAGCCGGGTGCACGACGCGGCTCTGGCCGCCGATCGCGACCCGGCAGCCGTACGGGTGCTGCTGGCCACCAAGACCCAGACCCTCGACGTCGTGCGCGCAGCCGTCCTCGCAGGCGGCACGCTGATCGGCGAGAACCGCGTCCAGGAGCTGGTCGAGAAGGGTCCCGGGCTGGTCGATCTCTCCCCTGAGGTGCACCTGATCGGGCACCTGCAGTCCAACAAGGTGAACCAGGCCCTGCGGTGGGCGAGCTGCGTGCAGTCTGTCGACTCCCTCGACATCGCGAGCCGGCTGAGCGCGCGATCCGTGGAGGCC
>JADGOZ010000030.1 GCA_017882705.1 Candidatus Nanopelagicales bacterium
ACCTCATCACCGAGGAGTTCGAGGGGATCAGCAAGTCGTTCCCCGTGCTCGAGGACCCGCGCAACTTCGGCTACTTCCGCGAGGAGGGCGGCGGCCTCATGGTCGGGCTCTTCGAGGCGGAGTGCGCACCGTGGAAGGTGGAGGGCATCCCTGCGGGGTCGTCGTTCCTCGAGCTGCCGCCGGACTGGGACCGGATGGCGCCCTACCTCGAGGCCGCGATGAGCCGGGTGCCGATCACCAACGACGTCGGCATCCGGAAGTTCTTCTGCGGTCCGGAGAGCTTCACCGCCGACCTGCAGCCGGTCGTGGGCGAGGCGCCCGAGCTGCGCAACTACTTCGTCGCAGCCGGCCTCAACTCGATCGGCATCCTCACCGGCGGCGGCCTCGGCCGGGCCCTCGCCCACTGGATCACCACCGGCAGCGCCGACGTCGACATCACCGGCTTCAACATCGACCGGCTGCACACCTACCAGCGCAACCCGGAGTACCGCGCGACCCGCACGGTCGAGAGCCTGGGCCGGGTCTACGCCTGCCACTTCCCGGACCGGTCGATGGAGACGGCACGCGGCGCGAAGCTCTCCCCGATCCACCACCGCCTCGAGGCGCACGGTGCCTTCTTCCGCGACGTCAGCGGCTGGGAGAACCCGGGCTGGTACGCCCCCGAGGGCCACGAGCCCGTCCAGGGCGAGCTCACCTGGGGACGTCCGGACTGGTTCCCGCACTGGGCGGCCGAGCACCACGCGGCCCGCAACGACGTCATCGTCATGGACATGTCGTTCATGGCGAAGTTCCTCGTGCAGGGCACGGACGCGGGCCAGCGGCTCAACTGGATCTCCGCCAACGACGTCGACGGCGAGCTCGGGGTGATCACCTACACGCAGTGGCTCAATGAGAAGGGGCTGCTCGAGGCGGACCTGACGGTGACGAAGCTCGACGACGAGAAGTTCTGGGTCGTGGCCTCCGACACGGCGCACCGGCACGTCGAGACGCACCTGCGGCGCGAGCTCGAGGGGCATCACGCATTCGTCACCGACGTCACGGGCGCCTATGCCCAGATCAACGTGCAGGGTCCCCGCTCGCGCGAGCTGTTGCAGTCCCTCACGACCGTCGACCTGTCGAACGAGGCGTTCCCGTTCCGCACGGCACGGGAGATCGACCTCGGCTTCGCGCGGGCGCTGTGCATCCGGATCACCTACCTCGGCGAGCTCGGCTACGAGCTCTACGTGCCGGCCGAGCAGGCGGTGCACGTCTACGACCGCATCGTGGCCGCGGGTCCGGCGTACGGCCTGCGGCACGCGGGCACGAAGGCGCTCGCGAGCCTGCGCATGGAGAAGGGCTACCGCGACTACGGCCACGACATCGACAACACCGACTCCGTGCTCGAGGCGGGGCTCGGGTTCGCGGTGAACCTCGACAAGCCGGGCGGCTTCCTGGGCAAGGAGGCCGTGCTCGCGAAGAAGTCGGAGGGGCCGTTGCGCAAGCGGCTGCTGCAGATCCTCGTGTCCGACCCCGAGCCGCTGCTGTTCCACGCCGAGGTCATCCGGCGCGACGGCGTCCCGGTCGGCTATGTGCGCGCAGCGTCCTACGGCTTCACGCTCGGCGCGGCGGTCGGGCTGGCGATGGTCGAGGCCGACGAGCCGATCGACAAGGCCTGGATCGACTCCGGGGAGTGGACGGTCGAGATCGCGGACAAGCAGTGGCCGTGCACGATGTCGCTGCGTCCGCTCTACGACCCGACGAACGAGAAGATCAAGGTCTGACCGGCCGCGGTGGGACGGCCTGACTACGTTGGACACATGACCAGCGCCGCCCAGCACTGGGCCGACGACCTGGCGTCGTGGGCCATCCCGCCGGAGATCCTCGCGGCCGCGCCCGAGTCGCCGTGGATCCACCCGGTCGAGATGTTCACCGTCGCCGGCGAGGTGCCCGACACGCTGTCCCACCAGCGGGCCCGAGAGGTGCTCCGAGCCGGGGGCTCCGTGCTCGACGTCGGCTGCGGCGGCGGCCGAGCCGCGATGGCGCTCGTGCCGCCCGCCGCACGCCTCGTCGGCGTCGACGAGCAGCAGGCGATGCTCGACCGGTTCGCGGCGGCCGCGATCGGGCGCGGTGTCGACCACGAGACGGTGCTCGGGCTCTGGCCGACCGCGGCGCCGCGCACGCCGAGCGCCGACGTCGTTGTGTGCCACCACGTGGTCTACAACGTCGCCGACCTCGTGCCCTTCGTGCGCGCGCTCTCGGAGCACGCGACGCGACGGGTCGTGGTCGAGCTGCCGACCACCCACCCGCTCACCCACCTCGGGCCGCTGTGGCGCGAGTTCTGGGGCCTCGAGCGACCGACCGGCCCCACGGCCGACGACTGCCTGACCGTGGTCCGCGAGGCGGGGATCGCCGCCACGATGGAGACCTGGCTCGACGAGGCCTTCAGCGCCCGATCGCTGCTGACGCCAGAGCAGCAGGCGCACTACACGCGGATCCGGCTGTGCCTGCCCGCGGAGCGGGAGGCCGAGGTCGCCGACTTCCTGTCCCACGCGGAGGCGCCCTCGGCCCGGCGTACCGCCACGATCTGGTGGGACGCGTGAACCGGCGACCGGTCCGTGACACGGCGCCCACCGACACCGAGGTCCGCGACGAGGACTGGTACGCCCGCGAGATCCGCGGGGAGGCGCACGCCGGCGTCGCGTTCGTCGACGTCGACATGACCGAGGTGACGACCGCGTCGACCGTGTTCGACGGCTGCACCTTCCGCGGCGTGCGCTTCAACGCCTCGACGCACACCGACTCGGCGTTCCTCAACTGCACGTTCCGCTCGTGCACGTTCTTCGACACGACGTTCACCCGGTGCAAGGTCGTCGGCAGCACGTTCGACCGCTGCACGTTCTCGTCGCTGTCGGTCGTCGGCGGCGACTGGTCGTTCGCCGGCCTGGCGGGCGCCGACCTGCGCAAGGTGCGCTTCGACGGCACCCGGCTGCGCGAGGCCGACCTCACCGACGCACGCGGTGAGGGCATGCTGCTGCGCGACGTCGACCTCACCAGCGCCTGGCTGCACGGCGCGGACCTCTCGCGGGCCGACCTGCGCGGTGCGGAGCTCGCCACGATCGACCCGGGCACGGTCACCCTCACCGGCGCGCTGATCGGCCCGGAGCAGGCCGTCGCGATCGCCGAGGCGCTCGGCCTCGAGGTCCGCACGGACTGACGGGTCAACCCGTCGCGAGGCCCCCGAGGATCAGGTCGGCGATGGCCTCCGGCTCGAGGCCGTCGACGTCGACGACCTGGTGCGCGCTCGCGGCGTACAGCGGCTCACGGCCCTCGTAGAGCCTCGTCAGGGTGGCGCTGACGTCCTGGCCGGCGAAGAACGGGCGGCTGGAGCCGTCGCCGATCCGGGCCGCGAGCGTCTCGATGCGGGCCCGCAGCCACACGACGCGCCCCGAGGCCCGCAGGTGCTCGCGCAGGGGGTCCGTGACGATCGCGCTGCCGGGGATGCCGGCGACGAGCGGCGGGTCCATCGCGAGGATGCGGTCGACCACGACCGCCTCGAGCACGTGCAGCGCGTCGCCGCCCTGCTGCGCCTGCAGGTCCGGCGTCGCCGCGCCGGACAGCTCCGCCACCATCGCGTCGTTGTCGACGTAGGGCCAGCCGGTGCGAGCCGAGAGCGCGAGCCCCACGGTCGTCTTCCCCGAGCCCATCATCCCCACGAGCAGGAGGCGGACCAAGCCGGGCGGCCCGCTCATGCGGGCGAGAACTGCACGACGACCTTGATGTCGTCGGGGCCGCGGTCGAAGGCGTCGTGGATCCGCTCCGGGGCCACCCGACGGCTCACCAGCCGGTCGAGCCACTCACGGTCGGCGCGCGCGAGCGCCTCGGCCGCGCGGTAGAAGTGCCGGCGGTTGGCGTTGACCGAGCCCACGACCACGTTGTTCTGCAGCACGAGCTCGGTGGCGACGTCGGCGGTCGCGAGGCCCACGGTGCGGCCGCCCGAGCCGACACCGGTGAGGCACACCACTCCCCCGGCACCGACGGCGGTGATGACGTCGCTGATCACCTGGCCCACTCCGGTGCACTCGATGACGACGTCGGGGTGGAAGCCGATGTCCTTCGCGCTCCCCGAGTGGTAGGTCGCCCCCAGCGCCCGGACGAGGTCGGGCTTGGCTCCGGACTCCATCCGGTCGAGCACGTGCACGTCGAGACCGCGCTGGACGCCGATCATCGCGGCCAGCAGGCCGATCGGGCCGGCGCCCGTGACCAGCACGGTCCGCGGCTTCCAGAACGCGCGCGACTCCATGTGGCTCACCTGCTCCCAGGCCTTGGCCACCACCGTGGTCGGCTCCAGCAGCACCCCGAGGATCCCGAGGGTCGGGTCGAGCTTCGTGACGTAGCCCGGCTCGATGCGCCACCGCTCGGACATGAAGCCGTCGAGGGACTTGATGCCGCGCTCGGTGTACTCGCCGTTGAGGCACATGTCCCACTCGCCGACGGCGCAGCTCGGGCACGGCACCGGGTCGGGCCGCCGAACGATGCCCACGACGAGGTCGCCCGCCGTCACGCCGGATCCGGCGGGCGCCTCGAGCACCCGGCCGAGCGACTCGTGCCCGAGGACGAGGCGGTCGGCCCCCGGCGGGGCCCAGCCGTACCTGCCCGTCGCGATCTCGACGTCGGTGCCGCAGATGCCCACGGCGATCGCCTCCACCAGGATCGAGCCGGCCGACGGGTCCGGGTCCGCGACCTCGCCGTAGTCGAGGCTGTCCTGCGTCTTGGGGACGACCGTGATGGCCTTCATCGAAGCTCCGCTCGCGTCGTGTGGCGTGACGGGCCGACGCTAGCGTGGCGTCGTGGACCCCGAGCGCGAGATCACCGAGACCGTCGACCTGTGCCTGCCGGACGGACGGCTCAACCCGGACGCGGTGGGCTGGAGCCGGCGGCCGCTGCACCGGCCCAACCTGCGCGGCTGGGGGCGCACGAAGCGCTGGGAATACTGGGGTCTCGTGACGCCCACGCACGTCGTCGGACTCACGGTGTCCTCGATCGACTACGCCGGGGTGCAGTCCGTCTTCGTCCTCGACCGCGCGACCGGCGTGGAGATCGTGCGCGACGCCGTCGTACCCCTCGCCCGCGGGGTGGTGCTTCCCTCGTCCTGCGGGGTCGGCGGTGCGCACGTCGAGGCGAGCGGCCTGCGCATCGACCTCGACGAGACCGCTGAGGGCACCCGGCTGCGAGCCCGGACCGCCGAGGTCGAGGTCGACGTCGTGGCGCTGATGCCCGAGGGGCACGAGTCGATGGCGGTCGTCGTGCCGTGGAGCCCGACGCGGTTCCAGTACACCGTCAAGGACGTCGGCCGTCCGGCCCGCGGGCGGATCACCGTGCAGGGCACGGCGTACGACGTCGACGCGTCGGACTCGTTCGCGGTGCTCGATCACGGTCGCGGGCGGTGGCCGTACTCGATCACGTGGAACTGGGGCGCGGGCCACGGCGTCGTCGACGGCCGCGCGGTGAGCCTGCAGCTCGGCGGGAAGTGGACCGACGGCACCGGCTCGACGGAGAACGCCCTCGTCGTCGACGGCGTGGTCCACAAGGTCTCCGAAGACCTCGCGTGGGACTACGACCGCGCGGACTGGCTCCGGCCGTGGCGGATCCACGGCTCGTCGCTCGACGTCTCGTTCACGCCGTTCCACGAGCGCGCGGCGACGACGAACCTGCTGGTCGTCGCAGCGCAGACGCACCAGTGCTTCGGGCACTGGACCGGGTGGGCGACGACGACGGACGGCGAGCGCGTCACGGTGGACGGGATCGTCGGATGGGCCGAGGAGGCCCGCAACCGCTGGTGAGGACCCGAGCGACGTGCTCGCACCCGGGTCGACCGGGGCGTGACCACATCGCTCGCGGCTGACCTGATCCTGAGGCGCACCTGCGGTTCATGCCTCATGATCGAGCGATGACCGACCACCCCGTCGAGACCATCTCCTATCCGGCGCCGGGCAGCCGTCCGGTGCGGCACGCCGGCGAGCGGACCGCACCGCACGTGATCGTGCTGTTCGGCGCGGCCGGCGACCTCTCGCGGCGCAAGCTGCTGCCCGGCCTCGTGCACATCGCGACGTCGTCGCTCGCGCCGCCCATGCGCATCGTCGGGACGTCGCTGGAGGAGTTCGACGACGAGCAGTTCCGCGCGTTCGCCGAGCTCGCGGTCGAGGAGTTCGGGGGCCACCACCAGATCTCCCCCGAGCAGTGGGTGGAGTTCGCCTCGCACCTCACCTACGTGCCCATGGGCACCGGCGCCGCCGCGTTGAAGTCCGCCGTGAATCGGGCCGAGGAGCAGCTCGGTGACGACGTGCGCCGCCTGCACTACATGAGCGTGCCGCCGAAGGCCGCGTTCGACGTCATCGAGACGCTGCGCGAGGCGGACCTCGTGGCGAACTCGCGCGTCGTGATGGAGAAGCCGTTCGGCACCGACCTCGACAGCGCAGTGATCCTCAACGACCACCTGCACGAGACGTTCGAGGAGAGCCAGATCTTCCGGATCGACCACTTCCTCGGGAAGGAGGCGGCACAGAACATCCTCGCGTTCCGCTTCGCCAACGGCCTGTTCGAGCCGATCTGGAACCGCAACTTCATCGACCACGTGCAGATCGACATCCCGGAGACGCTGGGACTCGGCCAGCGGTCGGCGTTCTACGAGTCGACCGGCGCGTACAAGGACATGGTCGTCACGCACCTGTTGCAGGTGCTCGCGTTCGTCGCGATGGAGCCGCCCACGGCGCTCGAGCCGCGCGCGATCAGCGAGGAGAAGAACAAGGTCTTCCGCTCGATGCTGCCCGTCGACCCGGCCGACGTCGTACGCGGTCAGTACGCCGGCTACCTCGACGAGCCCGGCGTGGCGCCGGACTCCGACACGGAGACGTTCATCGCCCTGCGCTGCGACATCGACAACTGGCGCTGGGCCGGCGTGCCGTTCTACCTGCGGACCGGCAAGAGGATGGCCGAGGGCGCGCGCATCATCTCGATCGCGTTCCGCGAGGCGCCCCGCACGATGTTCCCGGCCAACTCCGGGGTCGGCGCGGCAGGCCCGGACCACCTCACGTTCGACCTCGCCGACGCGTCGAAGGTGTCCTTGTCGTTCTACGGCAAGCGCCCGGGGCCGGGGATGCGGCTCGAGAAGCTGTCCATGCAGTTCTCCACCGAGGACACCAGCCGGGCCCGCGACGTGCTCGAGGCCTACGAGCGCCTTATCCTCGACGCCATGCGCGGCGACCACACGCTGTTCACGACGGCCGACGGCATCGAGAGCCTCTGGGCCCGCTCGCAGGACCTGCTCGACGACCCTCCGCCGGTGAAGCCGTACGCCGCCGGCACGTGGGGCCCCAACGCGATCCACCAGCTCGTCGC
>JADGOZ010000179.1 GCA_017882705.1 Candidatus Nanopelagicales bacterium
CGCGTCGGCGTCGCCCGTCACTGAGAGGCGCTCGAGGCCCGTGCGTCGCCAGAGCGCGAGCAGCAGGTCTTCGGCCTGCCCCGTCACGGTCGCGACGGTCGGGGCCGAGCGGTCCGTGCAGTCGCCGGCGAGAACGTAGGACGTCTCCGGCGCGTCGCTCAGCACGAGCCGCACACCGTGCTGGATCGGGGCGATCCGCTCGAGGCGCACCTGACGCGGCGTCATCATCGTCGCCACCTCGTCGACACCGTCGGCCGCGAAGGCGACATCGACCCGATGCGCTACGCCGAGGGCGCGTCGCGCGTCGCCGAGGTGCATCGACGTCTCGTGCGGCTGCCGTCGCAGCCAGAACTCGACGAGTCGCGGCCTCGGGCCGAAGGTCCAGACCGGGGTCTGCTGGTCGGTGGAGCGGAGCGCGTCGAGCACCTGCGCGGCTCCGGCCATGAACCAGGAGCGCAGCTCGTCCTCGTCGCCCGGGCCGGTCGGCTCCTGGCCGGGGGACCCGGTCGTGATGATGCCGTGCGCCCACCGGTGCACCCCGCCGAGATGGCGTGCGAGGTCCGCCACGTCCCAGCCGGGGCAGTCCGGCACCGGGGATCCGAGGTCCACGTCGTGCAGCAGCGCGGCGAACGCGTCGGCATCGCGCTCCAGCGTCCCCAGGTAGGACTCGCGGCTCAGCACAGGGGGATCGTGACACGTCGTGTCGTCGGTGCGGGAGAGTGCTCCCATGACCGAGCCGGACCACCCGCAGAAGGCGCACTTCTCCGGGATCTTCCACCGGGCGTCGGAGACCTACGACGCGGTCGGCGTGGACTTCTTCGCGCCGTTGGCGGCGCAGGTCGTGGCCCGCGCCGACCTGAGCGCGGGCGACTCCGTCCTCGACCTCGGCTGCGGCCGCGGAGCGGCTCTGTTCGCGGCGGCGGACGCGGTCGGGCCGTCGGGGCACGCGCTCGGCGTCGACCTCGCGCCCGGGATGGTCGAGCGCACGGCACTCGACGCCGAGCGGCGAGGGCTCACGCAGGTTCGGGTCCAGCTCGGCGACGCCGACCAGCCGCCGGCGCACGCCGGCGGCTGGGACGCCGTGCTCGCAGCGTTCGTCCTCTTCTTCCTGCCCGACCCTGTCGCGACGGCGACTCGCGTCCGCGAGGTGCTGCGCCCCGGCGGACGCTTCGTGCTCTCGACGTTCGACGTGTCCGACGTCCGCTGGAAGGTCGTCGAGGCCGCGGTGAGCCCGTTCTGGCCGCCGACGAACGAGCCGTCGCATCCCGCGACGAAGTCCCACTTCTCGTCGACCGCTGCGGTCGAGGAGCTGCTCGCCGAGGCCGGCTTCGTCGACGTCGACACCGTGCTCGTCGAGCACGTGAGCGTCTACCGCGACGTGCAGCAGTGGCTCGACTGGACCTGGTCGGCCGGGGCGCGGGTGATCTGGGAGCGGGTGCCGGAGGCCGATCTCGAGGCGGCCCAGGCAGCGGCGTACGACGTGGTCGCGGGGCTCGTCGAGCCCGACGGCATGCTGCGCGAGCGGTTCGCGGTGCGGCTGCACCGGGCGGTCGGGCCGTGACGGACAGGCCGGTCGTGGGCAACCCCGACGCGAGCGACGGGTTGCTCGGTGCGACCGACGTGCGCGAGCTCGCCGAGCGGCTCGGCGTGCGACCGACGAAGCGGAAGGGCCAGAACTTCGTCATCGACGGCAACACCGTGCGGCGCATCGTGCGTACGGCGGAGCTGCGCGAGGACGACGTCGTGATCGAGGTCGGCCCGGGGCTCGGGTCGCTCACGCTCGCCCTGCTGCCGCACGTGTCGCGCGTGGTCGCCGTCGAGATCGACGACGTGCTCGCGGGTGCGCTGGCCGAGACCGTCGCGACGCGCCGCCCCGACCTCGCCGAGCGGCTCGAGGTGGTGCTCGCCGACGCGCTGGCGATCACGTCGCTGCCCGGTCCGGTCCCGACCGCGCTCGTGGCCAACCTGCCCTACAACGTCTCGGTCCCGGTGATCCTGCACCTGCTCGAGGCCTTCCCCTCGATCTGTCGGGTGCTCGTCATGGTGCAGCTCGAGGTGGCCGACCGCCTCGCCGCCGGACCCGGCAGCAAGGTCTACGGCGTCCCCAGCGTGAAGGCGCGGTGGTACGGCGACGTCGCGCGCGTCGGCGTCGTCGGCCGCACGGTGTTCTGGCCCGCGCCCAACGTCGACAGCGGGCTCGTGGCCATCACCCGCACGTCGCCGCCGGAGACGACGGCCACGCGCGGGGAGGTGTTCACCGCGATCGATGCCGCCTTCGCGCAGCGCCGCAAGACCCTGCGGGCCGCGCTCGCCGGCTGGGCCGGCAGCCCCGTACGTGCCGAGGAGGCGCTGCGCGCCGCCGGAGTCGACCCCGGCGCGCGGGGCGAGATGCTCACCGTGGCGGACTTCGCGCGAATCGCCGAGCACCGCCCCGCATAGGGTGTGGGCGTGCTGGCGTCGGTCACCGTGCGAGCCCCCGCGAAGGTCAACCTCGCGCTCGGGGTCGGTCCGCTGCGCCCCGACGGCTACCACGGGCTCGCGACCGTCTTCCACGCGGTCGGCCTCTATGACGACCTGGTCGCCACGCCGCTGCCCGAGGGCTCCGGCCTGCAGCTGGTCGTCGAGGGGGAGGGTGCGGGTCTGGTCCCGCTCGACGGCTCGAACCTGGCGGCTCGTGCCGTCCAGGCGCTCGTCCCGCACGGCGCCTCCACCGACGTCTCGCTGACGATCCGCAAGGGAATCCCGGTCGCGGGCGGCATGGCCGGCGGCAGCGCCGACGCGGCCGCCGCACTCGTGGCGAGCGACGCGCTGTTCGACCTGGGGCTGGGCAGGGACCGGCTCCTCGAGATCGCGGCGACGCTCGGCAGCGACGTGCCGTTCGCGCTGCACGGCGGCACCGCCATCGGCTCGGACCGCGGCACGAACCTCACGACGGCGCTCGTGCGCGGCACCTACCACTGGGTCTTCGTCCTCGCCGAGGAGGGGCTCTCGACGCCTCTCGTCTACCGCGAGTTCGACCGGCTGCACGAGGGCGTCACGCCGATCGGCGAGCCGGTCGTCCCCGCCGCGCTGATGGCGGCGCTGCGTGCCGGCGACGCCGTGGCGCTCGGCAAGGCGCTGCACAACGACCTGCAGCGCCCGGCGGTCACGCTGCGCCCGCACCTCGCGCAGGTGCTGAGCATCGGGCACGAGTACGGCGCTCTCGGCGGGGTCGTCTCCGGCAGCGGTCCGACGTGCGCGTTCCTCGCCCGCGACGACGCCCACTCGGTCGACCTCGCCGTCGCCTTCACGGCGTCCGGCGTGTGCCGCACCGTGCGACGGGCCACCGGTCCGGTGCCGGGCGCGCGCGTGGTCGACCAGCGGGTCGACACCTGATGCCGCCGGTCACCTACGTCGCGCTCGAGAACGTCCGCAAGTCGCTCGGCACGCGCACGCTGCTCGACGGCGTCACCGTCGGTGTCACGGAGGGCGCGCGCATCGGTGTCGTCGGCCGCAACGGCGGCGGCAAGACGACCCTGATCCGGGTCCTCACCGGGCTCGAGCCCGTCGACTCCGGTCGCGTGATCCGCTACGGCGGCCTGACGATCGGAGTCCTCGCGCAGATCGACGACCTCGACGAGTCGTCGACCCTGCGCGACGTCGTCGTGGGCGATCGCCCGGAGCACGAGTGGGCCGGCGACGCCCGCGTGCGCGACGTGCTCGACGGCCTGCTCGGTGGCGTGTCGGCGTCGGCCTACACCGAGGGCCTCGACACGGTCGTCGGCACGATGTCCGGCGGCGAGCGGCGTCGCGCCGCGCTCGCCCACCTCATCGTGCAGGACCCCGACCTCCTCGTCCTCGACGAGCCGACCAACCACCTCGACGTCGAGGCCGTGTCGTGGCTCGCCGAGCACCTCGCCCCGCGCCGCGGCGCGCTCGTCGCTGTCACCCACGACCGCTGGTTCCTCGACGAGGTCGCGAGCGAGACGTGGGAGGTCGTCGACGGCGGCGTCGAGCGCTACGACGGCGGCTACGCCGCCTACGTGCTCGCGAAGGCCGAGCGCTCGCGCCAGGCGGCGTCGAGCGAGGAGCGACGGCAGAACCTGCTCCGCAAGGAGCTCGCGTGGCTGCGCCGCGGCGCGCCCGCCCGCACGAGCAAGCCGAAGTTCCGCATCGACGCGGCCAACGTCCTCATCGCGGACGAGCCGCCGCCGCGCGACCGCCTCGCACTGGAGAAGTTCGCGACCGCGCGCCTCGGCAAGCAGGTCTACGACCTCGAGGACGTCACGCTCGCCCCGGCTGTCGGGGCCGATGCCGTGATCACGAACCAGACCTGGCGGCTCGGCCCCGGCGATCGGGTCGGCCTGCTCGGTCCCAACGGCGCGGGCAAGACCACGATCCTCCGTCTGCTCAATGCCGCGCACGACGGCAAGCTCGACCTCGGGGTCGACGCCGCCGGCGCGGCGGTCGGCGACCCGTGGGCGCCGCCCGACGTGCGCGGCGGCACGGTGCGGGTCGGGCAGACCGTGCACGTGGCCCACCTCTCGCAGGCGCTCGCCGAGATCGTCGCCGACGAGCGCGTCCTCGAGTCGCTGCAGCGCCAGGCGAGATACGTCGAGCTCGGCAAGGGACGCACGTTGACCGCCCAGCAGCTGCTGGAGAACTTCGGGTTCACCGGCGACAAGCTGTTCACCCGGCTCGGCGACCTCTCCGGCGGAGAGCGGCGGCGGCTGCAGCTGCTGCGCCTGCTGGTCAACGGACCCAACGTGCTGCTGCTCGACGAGCCCACCAACGACCTCGACGTCGAGATGCTCACGGTGCTCGAGGACCTCCTCGACACGTGGCCGGGCACGCTCGTCGTGGTGAGCCACGACCGCTACTTCCTCGAGCGCACGACCGACGACATCTACGCCCTGCTCGGCGACGGCGCGATCCGCCACCTGCCCAACGGCGTCGACGAGTACCTCCAGCGCCGCAAGGGAGTCCTCGCGGCCGCGACCGGTGCCGCGACCCGCGCGGCGTCCAACGCGGCCTCGACCGCCGGATCCGGCTCTGCCGCAGGCGATCCGACGCAGGACGACGGCGTACCGCGGGTGCTGTCGGCGGCGGCGGTGCGGCTGCTGCGCAAGGAGCTCACGAAGGTGGAGCGGCGCTCGCAGCGGCTGCACACCGAGGAGGACCGCCTGCACGCCGAGCTCGCAGCGGCGGCCACCGACCACGAGAAGGTGCTCGCCCTCGACGCCGAGCTGCGCGCGGTGGTCGCCGAGCGCGAGGAGCTCGAGGACCGCTGGCTCGAGATCGCCGCCGCCCTGGAGTAGCGGCGCACGGCATCGTGGCTAGGCCGTGTCGAAGGGGAGCGTCAGTCGGCGCAGCAGGTCGGCGAGGTGGTCGCGGTCCGCGGCTGGGAGCGCCGAGAGGATGTCGCGCTCGTGCGCGAGCAGGTCGGTGAGGGCGTCGTCGACCCGGCTGCGGCCGTCCGCGGTGAGCACCACCTGCACTCCGCGCCCGTCGTTCGGGTCGGGCACGCGGGCGACGAGACCCTTCGCCTCGAGCCGGTCGATCCGGTTGGTCATCGTGCCGCTGGTCACGAGCGTGACCTGCAGCAGGCGACCGGGCGACAGGGTGTACGGCGCCCCCTCGCGGCGCAGCGCCGCGAGCACGTCGAACTCCCACGGCTCGAGGTGCTGGGCCTCGAACGCCGCACGCCGCGCGAGGTCGAGGTGCCGGGCGAGCCGGCTCACCCGCGAGAGCACCTCGAGCGGGCCGACGTCGAGATCCGGCCGCTCGCGGCGCCAGGCGTCGACGAGGACGTCGACCTCGTCGATCGGCCGCTCCGTGCCCGGGCTCATGCCCCGAGCGTAGCGAGACTCTCTCGACGTCGAGATACCTGCCTCCCTCACCGACCGTGACGCCCTCCCGACGAGGTTGGCGATGAAGGACGCCTGCATTGCCTTCTATGCGATGCAGGCGTCCTTCATCGCCCTCGGTCAGTCGCGGAGAGTGAGCTGCCAGCGGGTCTCGCCGTCGTGGGTGACGTTGGTCGGGCGCAGGCCGAGGTGGCGCGCGACGGTCTCGGACGCGACGTGCCCCGGTGCGATGTGCGCGTGGACGAGGGTGACGTCGTCCCCGGTGGCCGAGCCCGGCCCGCGCACGCCGTCGCGCACGGCGGTCGCGGCCTCGGTGGCGAAGCCGCGGCCCTGCCACGGCACGCCGATCACCCAGGCCAGCTCCGCGCTCGTGACCCCGTCGTACGGCGTCTCCTCGGTGTCGACGCTCGCGAGGGACGACCCGGCCGTCGCACCCACGGTGGCCTGCACGAAGCCGATCGCCGCGCCCGACTCCCGATCCCGCACGATCCAGGAGTGCCAGACCTCGCGCCCGTCCGGCGAGAGGCCCGCGGCCTGTCGCGAGTAGCGGACACGGAGCTCCTCGAGCGAGGGCGACGGCTCGTCGTCGTAGAAGGAGTAGAGGCTGCGGTCGGCGAGGAGCCCGACCATCTCGTCGGCGTGCGCCGCAGCGACCGGCTCGAGGTCGAGCCGGTCGCTGCGCAGCGGGGGAGTGGTCAGGACGCTCCGCCGCGCTCGGTGACGAGACGCGGCTTCTTCTCGAGGCCGACGATGCCGTTCCACGCGAGGTTGACGACGTGCGCCACGACCTCGTCCTTCTTCGGCTTGCGAACGTCGAGCCACCACTGCCCCGTGAGCGCCACCATCCCGACGAGCATGTTGGCGTACATCGGCGCGAACTTCGACGGGAAGCCCTTGCTGTCGAACTCGCGCGCGAGCCGTTCGTCGACCTGGCTCGCGACGTCGCGCAGGAGCGAGGCGAAGTTGCCGGTGTTCTGCGCGACGGGCGAGTCGCGCACGAGGACGCGGAAGCCGTCGCTGCGCTCCTCGATGTAGTCGAACAGTGCGCGCGCGGCCTGCTCGAGCAGCGCGCGCGGGTTGTCGGCCGTGAGCGAGTCGCTCACCATGCCGAGCAGGATGTTCATCTCGCGGTCGACGATGACGGCGTAGAGGCCGTCCTTGCTGCCGAAGTGCTCGTAGACCACCGGCTTGGAGACGCTCGCCTTCGCGGCGATCTCCTCGATCGTGACGGCCTCGAACCCCTTCTCGGCGAACAGCTTGCGCGCGACGTCGACGAGCTGCTCACGACGCTCGCGGCCGCTCATCCGGACCCGCTCGCTGCGCACGCGCTCCGTCCGACGCGGAAGTGCGGCCGCCGTGGCAGCGCTCGTCTCGGTGGTCTCGCCGTCGTGCGGGTCCTCGGTCACGATGGTCATGATGCCGTGACCGCGGACTCCGGCGTACGCCGGACCTCCCGAGTCACGTGACCTTCCTCGACAGGCGGGTCCTCGAGGGGTCGACCATCCGGGCGCGGAGACGGTCCGGCCGAGGCCAGCGGACGTCGGTCGCCCACCCGCGCCACTCGAACAGCTCGATGATCCGCGCGCTCGTGTCGACCTGCCCCCGCAGCACGCCGTGCCGCGCCGCGGTCGGGTCGCTGTGGTGCAGGTTGTGCCAGGACTCTCCGCCGGAGAGCAGCGCGAGCCAGGCCACGTTGCCGGAGCGGTCACGGGTGCGGAACGGGTGCTCGCCCCAGACGTGGCAGACCGAGTTGATCGACCAGGTCACGTGGTGCACGAGGGCGACGCGCACGAGCGACGCCCAGAAGAACGCGGTGAGGGCTCCGTGCCACGACCAGGTGAGCAGGCCGCCGATCAGCGCCGGCGACAGCAGCGAGATCGCGACCCAGAGCGGGAAGAGCCGCGAGACCCGGACGACGTCCTTGTCCTTGAGCAGGTCGGGTGCGTACTTCTCGATCGGCGTCTGCTCGACGTCGAAGAGCCACCCCGTGTGGGCGAAGAAGAAGCCCTTCATGAGCCCACGGGCGGAATCGCCGTAGGCCCATGGCGAATGGGGATCGCCCTCGGCGTCGCTGAAGGCGTGATGCTTGCGGTGGTCGGCCACCCAGCGCGCGACGGGTCCCTCGATCGCGAGGCTGCCGGCGATCGCGAGCGCGATCTTCAGCGGTCGGTTGGGCTTGAACGAGCCGTGCGTGAAGGCCCGGTGGAAGCCGATCGTGATGCCGTGCGCGGCGATCGCGAAGAACACCGCGCCGATCGCGAGGTCGAGCCAGCCGAGCCCCCAGCCCCAGGCGAACGGGACGGCGAGCGCGACGGCGAGCAGGGGGACGGCCACGAAGACGCCGACGGTGACCCGCTCGGCGAGGGCCTGGTGGTCGGCGCCGGTGAACATGGGGGCGCTGCCGTCGGCACGGGCGGCGGCGTACGCCTGCCCGGTCAGCGCCTGCTCCTCGGCGAGCTCAGCGGCGCTGAGGGCGAGGTCGGAGGTGGTGGTCACGGGACTCCTTCGGGGGTCTCGGCGCCGTGCGGCGCTGCCGCAGCAACCTACGGCTACGCAACCGTAACCTACGTAACCGTAAGTTTGTCAAACCCCTACGCTGGTGCCACACCTTCCCGGGTTGCTCTGCTGGCAGGGGCGACCGCACTTTGAATGCGGGTACGACGCAGGTTCGATTCCTGCCCCGGGAGCCGAGACACGCACGGCGTCCACCCCCCCACGGCGCGAGCCACCTCGAGGAGATCCGATGGCCCTGTCCGACTTCCCGCGCTACCCGCTGACCTTCGGACCGAGCCCGGTGCACCCGCTGGATCGGCTGTCGGACCACCTCGGCGGTGCGCGGGTCTGGGCCAAGCGCGAGGACGTCAACAGCGGTCTTGCCTACGGCGGCAACAAGACCCGCAAGCTCGAGTACATCGTCCCGGACGTGCTCGCCCAGGGCGCCGACACGCTCGTGTCGATCGGGGGCTACCAGTCCAACCACACCCGGCAGGTCGCCGCGGTCGCGGCCAAGCTCGGGCTCAAGGCCGTGCTGGTGCAGGAGAAGTGGGTCGACTGGCCGGACTCGGTCAACGACCGGGTCGGCAACATCATGCTGTCGCGGATCATGGGCGCCGAGGTGCGCCTCGACCCCGCGGGATTCGACATCGGCTTCCGCAACAGCTGGACGCGGGCGATGGACGACGTCCGCGAGCGCGGCGGTACGCCGTACGGCATCCCTGCCGGCGCGTCGGACCACCGGCTCGGCGGCCTCGGCTTCGCGAACTGGGCCTACGAGGTGCAGGCGCAGGAGCGCGAGCTCGGCGTCTTCTTCGACACGATCGTCGTCTGCACGGTCACGGGCAGCACGCACGCCGGGATGATCGCCGGCTTCGCCGCGCTCGAGGACGCGGGCGGACGGCGCCGTCGGGTGATCGGCATCGACGCCTCGGCGACGCTCGAGAAGACGCGCGAGCAGGTCGGGCGCATCGCCAGCAGCACCGCGGCGCTCATCGGGGTGGAGCGCGGGCTGCGCGACGACGAGATCACGGTGCTCGAGGGCTGGGCCGGCGACCTCTACGGCGTCCCCGTGCAGTCGACGCTCGACGCGATCCGGCTCACCGGCAGCCTCGAGGGCGTGATCATCGACCCGGTCTACGAGGGGAAGTCGATGGCGGGCCTCATCGACCTGGTGAGCACCGGTGAGATCCCGAAGGAGAGCACCGTGCTGTACGCCCACCTCGGCGGGCAGCCCGCGCTCAACGCCTACAGCGCGCTGTTCACCGGATAGTGACGGGGCTGCGCGTGCGCGGGTGAACGGCAGGTATCGTGTGCCACGCCTCGCCCGCCGCCATCCGGAGAGCAGCCGCCCTCGTGAGCAGCCCGCGCCCGTCCGCCGTCGTCGTCCTTGCCGCCGGTGAGGGAACGCGAATGCGGTCGGCGACCCCGA
>JADGOZ010000031.1 GCA_017882705.1 Candidatus Nanopelagicales bacterium
GCAGCCGCTGCACTGGAACCCGGAGCCGGCACCGAACCACGGCTTCTGGGCGCTGACCCGCCACAGCGACATCGCCGTCGTGACGCGCGACGAGGAGACGTTCTCCTCCGAGGTCGGCGGTGCCAACCTCGAGGAGCTCGACGACGAGCAGATCGACGTACGCAAGTCGATGCTCGAGACCGACGGAGCCCGCCACTGGGCCCTACGCCGGCTCCTGCAGCACCAGTTCACGCCCCGCGGCCTCGTCGGCTACGAGACGTTCCTGCGCGGCCTCACCCGGACGACCGTCGACGCAGCCCTGGCCAAGGGCGAGTTCGACTTCGTCAAGGAGGTCAGCGCCGACTTCCCCATCCGCGTGCTGGCTCGGATGCTCGACGTACCCGACGACCACACCGACCAGCTCATCGAGTGGGGCAACCGGATGGTCGGCAACACCGACCCGGACTACGCCGACGTCCTGGCCGACTCCGCCGAGAGCGAGGAGTTCCGGCTGCTGCCGTTCCGGTCCCCGGCGGCGCTCGAGGTCTTCGAGTACGGCTTCGAGCTCGCCGCGCAGCGCAAGGGCAAGGACGGCGATGACCTGGTCAGCAAGCTGGTCAACCAGGTGCCCGAGGACGGCCTGCCGCTCTCCGAGCGCGACTTCCGCAACTACTTCCTCCTGCTCGTCGTGGCCGGCAACGAGACCACGCGGCACGCGATCTCGCACTCGATGAAGGCCCTCATCGACCACCCCGACCAGCTCGCGCTGCTGCAGGCCGAGCCCGAGCGCATCCCGGGCGCGGTCGAGGAGATGCTGCGCTGGGCGTCGCCGGTCTACCACTTCCGGCGCACCGCGACCAAGGACGTCGAGCTCTACGACAGGACCATCAACGCCGGCGACAAGGTCGTCGTGTGGTTCGCCTCGGGCAACCGCGACGAGCGCGTCTTCGAGGACCCGTACCGCTTCGACGTGACGCGCGCGAAGGTCGACCACGTGACCTTCGGCAAGGGCGGCCCGCACTTCTGCCTCGGCAACCAGCTCGCGCGCATGGAGATCCGGATCATGTTCGAGGAGCTGGTCCCGCGCCTGTCCGGAGGCATCGCGCTCACCGGCGACGTGAAGCGAGTCCGCAGCAACTTCGTCAACGGCATCAAGAAGTTCCCCGTCAAGGTCGGCTGACCGAGCTCCCACCCCCACCGCAGGAGTCCTCACGATTGGCCATGAAGGACGCCTGCATCGCATAGAAGGCAACAAGCTCCGCCTTCATCGCGCGAGGTGGCTCAGAAGGCGTACGCCCCGAAGCGGCCCCACGCCACGAACACGGCGAGCGCGAACAGCACGAGGACGGGGATCGTCGAGGCGAACCCGTCCCCGCGACGCACGTGCATCACGGCGGCGAGCACCGACGTGATCGCCAGGCCGACCGCGGCCAGCGGCACGAGGACGGGCGCGATGCCGGTGACTGCCGGGAGGATCAGGCCGAGCGCGCCGAGGACCTCGACCGCGCCGATCGCCTTCACCTGGCCCTGCGAGTAGTCGGCGACCCACGGCATCCGCTCGAGCATCTGCTCGCGCTTGCCGGTGACCTTCATGAGGCCGGCCGCCGCGAAGGCGAGGGCGAGCACCCCGGCGGCGATCCAGAGGGCGACGTTCATGCGAGCTCCAATTGTTGAACGTTCAAGTCAAGGGAAAGTGAATCACGGCTGACTTGAATGTTCAAGTGTCCTACTCTGAGCACGTGGACAGCCCCGAGCCGCAGTGGCTCTTCCCGGACGAGCGACGAGCCTGGATCGCGCTCATGGCGCTCGTCGAGGTGCTGCCCTCGGCCCTCGACGTCCAGCTCAAGCGCGACGGCGGGCTCAACCACTTCGAGTACCAGGTCATGGCCGGCCTGTCCGAGGCCCCGGAGCGGGCCATCCGGATGAGCGACCTCGCGGCGTTCGCGTCGGGATCGCTGTCGCGCCTCTCGCACGCCGTCGGTCGCCTCGAGAGGAAGGGCTGGGTCCTACGCCGCTCCTGCCCGACCGACCCGCGCTACGTCGAGGCGGTCCTCACCGAGGCCGGCGCCGCGTTCATGACGGAGATCGCTCCTGCCCACGTCGCCGAGGCACGTCGGCTCGTGATCGACGTGCTGACACCGCGGCAGGTGGGGCAGCTCGAGCAGATCGCCCGTCGTGTGGTGGGCGCGGCGGCGCCGTACACGGCGGAGCTGCTCGACGAGGGGTTGTCCGCGCCGCCGGACGAGGGCGCGGCCGGCGCTGCGTCGCGCCTGCGCCGCGCCCGCGAGTCGACGACGGGCGCGTGAGAGAGCGTACGCCTGCTCGAGATGGAGGCGGAGCTTGTTGCCTTCTATGCGATGCAGGCGTCCTTCATCTGCAACGCGGGGGGCGTCAGGGGCGGGTGGCTACCTGGGTGAGGAAGGCGTCGACGAGGGCGTGGGTGCGGCTCGCGGCGTCGGTGGCCGTGGACCTCGTCTCGGCGAGGAGCTGGTCGGGGTCGAGGCCGTGGCGGGCGAGGTCGGTGTCGCCACCGTTCTCCAGCCAAGCAGCGAGCTGCTCGGGCGTGATCTCGGGGTGGAACTGCAGCCCGAGGCTGCGCCCGATCGTGTAGGCCTGCGGGCCGAGCGGCGTGCGCGCGAAGGTCGTCGCGCCCGGCGGCGCGGTGAACTGGTCGAAGTGCCACTGGAACCACGGACCGCGCCCCACCAGATCGTGATCGTCGGAATCCACCTCGTACCAACCGATCTCGGCCCCACCCGCACGCTGCACCGAGCCGCCGAGCGCCGCGGCGAGGGCCTGGCCGCCGAAGCAGATCGCGAAGACCGGCACGCCGGCCTCGTGCGCCTCGCGCAGGAAGGCGATCTCGTCGCCGATCCATGAGCCGATCGTGGCCTCGTCGTAGACCGACCACGGGGCCCCCATCGGCACGATCACGTCGAACTCGCGCGGGTCGGGGAACGTGACGGTCACGTCGGGGGTCCCGAAGCGGTCCGGTGGCACGACGAGCAGCTCGACGACCTCGTAGCCGTGGTGGCGGAAGCGGTCGCCGACCGGTCCGGTCGGCGAGACATGGTCCTGCTGGACGAACAGCGCGCGCACCGGGCCTCCGGGGTGAGGGTCACCTTCGTTCGGGTCCGAACGTATGCGTACGCCGACCCCTCCGTCAACGCCCGGACCGGGCAGGAGAGGCGCACCTCAGGAATCTCGCCGGCACCTCTTCCCTACGCCGTGGTCAGGGTCTATCGTCGGCGCACCTGAATGTTCGGGCCCGAACGACTGGGCTCCGCCGCAATACCAGGGCCAACGGCGATAGGAGCACCCGGCATGGAGAAGGTCGACGTCAGCGGGTTCGTCGAGGACCTGCGCGCGCGCGGGATCGACGTGATCCGGGTGTCGTACTCCGACATGATCGGCACCGACCGCGGCCGCGACGTGCTCATCGACGAGCTCGCCACCGCGATGGGGCACGGTCTGGCGTTCTGCCGCGCGATCTACCACACGTCTCCGCGCGGAGACGTCGTCCCCGTCCAGGGCGGGCTCGAGTCGGGCCTCCCCGACATCAAGGCGCGGCCGGACCTCGCGACGCTCACCGACCTCCCCTGGGAGCCGGGCGCCGCCTGGGTCCTCGCGGACTGCTTCGGCGAGGACGGCGAGCCCGCCGGCGAGGGCCCGCGCCACGTGGCCCGGCAGGTGTCGGCAAAGCTCGCCGAGCTCGGCCTGCAGGCCGTCATCGGACCCGAGCTCGAGTTCTTCATCTGCGAGCCCGACGACTCGTGCGACCGCGGCTGGAAGCGCTACGCCGACGAACCCGGCAACGTCTACGTCGTCGGCCGCAAGGGCGACCCGAAGGGCATCCTGCTCACGATGCTGCGCTACCTGCGTGACGCGCAGCTGCAGGTGACCGCGGCGAACCACGAGTTCAGCGGCGGTCAGTTCGAGATCAACCTCAACCACTCCGAGCTCGTCGACGCCGCCGACCGCGCGTTCCGGATGAAGTCCGGCGTGCAGGAGATCGCGCGCCACGAGGGCATGCTCGCGACCTTCATGGCCAAGCCCTTCAACGACGAGGGCGGCAGCGGCTTCCACCTGCACCTCTCGCTGGTCGACGAGTCGGGCACCAACGTCTTCGGCACCGACGACGACCTCTCCGACGTCGGCCGCTCGGCGATCGCGGGCGTGCTCGCCCACGCGCCGGCGCTCGCCGCGATCCTCAACCCGACCATCAACTCCTACAAGCGGTTCGGGCCCGACACCCTCGCGCCGTGGCTGATCGACTGGGGCATGGACAACCGCAGCGCGATGGTGCGCATCCCGCCCGAGCGTGGCCAGTCCTCACGCATGGAGGTGCGCCTCGGCGACGCCACCGCGAACCCCTACCTCGCGATGGCCGCCGTCAGCGCGGCGGTCTACCTCGGCGTGCGCGACAAGCTGGTCCCGCCACCGCCGCTCGAGGGCTACGGCTACGACCCGTCGAGCGCGCCGATGCTGCCGCAGTCGCTGCCCGAGGCGCTCGACGCGCTCGAGGACGACGCCGAGCTGCGCGAGGTCCTCGGCGACTACTTCGTGACCTCGTTCCTCACCTACAAGCGCAACGAGGTCGAGCGCTTCAGCCGCCACATCACCGACTGGGAGTTCCTCGAGTACGCCTACCACCTGTGACGCCAGAACCCGGGATGCCAGCACCAGCGCCCGCGACGACCGAGGACCTGCGATGACCGACACCGTGACCGAATCCCTGGCCGCCCCGCTGGCCGATCCCGACAGCTTCGTCGACGGCCCGCCGTGGGACCTGTTCCGCGAGCTGCGGGACCGCGAGCCGGTCGCCTGGACGCCCGAGGCGGGGCCGAGCAGCGGGTTCTGGTCCGTGACGCGTCACGCCGACATCGTCGCGGTGAGCCGCAACTGGCAGGCGTTCACCTCGAGCCGCGGAGTGTCCCTCGAGGAGCTCGAGGACGACCAGCTCGAGCACCGGACCTCGCTCATCGACACCGACCCGCCGGACCACGGCAAGCTGCGCAAGATCGTGTCGACGCAGTTCCTCCCGCGCGTCATCAACGGCTACGAGTCGTTCCTGCGCGGCATCGTCGCCACGACCCTGGACAACGCCCTGCCGCTCGGCTCGTTCGACTTCGTGGAGAAGGTCTCGAGCGAGATCCCGGTGCGCGTCCTCGCGCGCATGCTCTCGGTGCCCGACACCGACCACGCGAGGCTCACCGGGTGGGGCGACCGCCTCGTCGGCGGCACCGACCCGGAGTTCGCCGAGATCGCCCCGGGCACGCCGGAGTACGAGGAGCTGCGTCTCGTGCCGTTCCGCTCGCCCGCCGCGCTCGAGGTCTTCGAGTACGGCAAGGCGCTGCAGGGCGAGCGCCGCGCACGCCCGACCGGCGACCTGATCAGTGCGCTCGTCGAGGCGCGCATCGACGACGAGCCGCTCTCCCAGCAGGACCTCGACAACTACTTCCTGCTGCTCGCGCTCGCCGGCCAGGAGACGACCCGTCAGGCGCTCACCCTCGCGATGGAGACTCTGGTCGAGAACCCCGAGGTCCTCGCACGCCTGCAGGCCGAGCCCGGGCTGCTCTCCGGCCCCGCGCTCGACGAGCTGCTGCGCTGGGGGGCGCCGGTCTACCACATGCGACGCACCGCGACGCAGGACGCGATGATCGGCGAGCGGGCCGTGCGGGCCGGCGACAAGATCGCGATCTGGTTCCCGTCGGGCAACCGCGACGAGCGCGCGTTCGACGGCGCGGACGTCCTCGACCTGGACCGTCCGAGCGTCGACCTGCTCACCTTCGGCAAGGGTGGTCCGCACCACTGCATGGGTGCGTTCCTCGCGAAGATGGAGTATCGCGTCACCCTCGAGGAGCTCGTCGCGCGCGTCGACACCGTGTCCTACGACGGCCCGGTCGAGCGGCTGCGCAGCAACTTCGTCAACGGGGTCAAGCGCATGCCGGTGCGCGTGACGACCCGCTAGACCGACCGCCGGCGACGCGGAGTGGCATCCTGCGCTGCATGGAGTTCTCCGAGGTCGTCCGTCGTCGTCGCATGATCCGGCACTACACCGACGAGCCGATCGCGCCCGAGGTCGTCGAGCGGATCCTCGCCAACGCGCTCCGCGCACCGTCTGCCGGCTTCTCCCAGGGCTGGGCCTTCCTCGCCCTCACCGAGCCCGCGGACCGGGCGCGGTTCTGGCCGTTCGTGCCGACGCGCGTCGAGCAGACGCCGACGATGCAGGACGCGCCGCTCGTCATCGTCCCGCTGGCGCACAAGATGACGTACCTCGAGCGCTACGCCGAGGCCGACAAGGGATGGGAGGACCGCGCCGAGTCGCACTGGCCGGCGCCGTACTGGTTCATCGACACGGGGATGGCCGCGCTCATGATGCTGCTCACCGCGGTCGACGAGGGGCTCGACGC
>JADGOZ010000180.1 GCA_017882705.1 Candidatus Nanopelagicales bacterium
CGATGTACAACCTCGACGACTCGATCCGCGACTTCGCACGCGCCTCGATGCGCTACGGCCTCGATCGCGGCCTGCCGGTCTACCTCTCCACGAAGAACACGATCCTCAAGGCCTACGACGGTCGCTTCAAGGACCTCTTCGCCGAGATCTTCGAGGCCGAGTTCAAGACGGAGTTCGAGGCAGCCGGCATCACCTACGAGCACCGCCTCATCGACGACATGGTCGCCGCGGCGATGAAGTGGGAGGGCGGCTACGTCTGGGCCTGCAAGAACTACGACGGCGACGTCCAGTCCGACACCGTCGCGCAGGGCTACGGCTCGCTCGGCCTCATGACCTCCGTGCTCATGACGCCCGACGGCAAGACCGTCGAGGCCGAGGCGGCGCACGGCACGGTGACCCGTCACTACCGCCAGCACCAGCAGGGCAAGCCCACCTCCACGAACCCGATCGCCTCGATCTTCGCGTGGACCCAGGGCCTGTCCTACCGCGGCAAGATGGACGGCACGCCCGAGGTCACCGCGTTCGCGGAGACCCTCGAGCGCGTCTGCATCGAGACGGTGGAGGAGGGCAAGATGACGAAGGACCTCGCGCTCCTCATCGCCCCGGACGCTCCGTACCTCACCACCGAGCAGTTCCTCGACGCGATCGACGAGAACCTCCAGAAGGCCATGGCCTAACGGACACCACGAAGCAAGAAACTGGCCTTGATCGTCCCTTAGGGACGATCAAGGCCAGTTTCTTTGACCAGGGCGTCCTCAAGTCGTGATCTTGGTCGCGGACGGGGTCGCGAGCGCCGCGGCCACGTGGTGACGAGCGTCAGGCCTACGCCGTACGGCACGCTGACCTCGGGGCTGACGAGGAGGCGCCGTGAGGGTGTTCCCACCGCTGCCGCCCGTGCCGGCGCCGCCCGCACCGGGAACGCGCGACCTCGCGCTCGACGTCGTGCGCTCGTGGTCGCTCCTGGTCGTCGTGATCGGCCACTTCCTCATGCTCATCGTGCTGTGGTCCGACGGAGTCCCCTCGACCGGAAACACCTTGACCTCGGGCGACCCGTGGCCGTTCGTCACCTGGGGCCTGCAGGTCATGCCGCTGTTCTTCATCGCGGGCGGCGCGGTGAACTGGCGCAGCAACGAGCGGTTCCCGGGCACCTACTCGCAGTGGCTCTGGCAGCGGGTCGCGCGGTTGATGCGCCCGACGCTCGTCTACCTCCTGACGATGGCGGCGATCTTCACTGCCGTCACCGTCCTCGTGCCGCGGCGCATCACGGATCCCTACGTCCAGGGGATCACGGGCCCGCTGTGGTTTCTCGCCGTTTACATCCCCGTGACGGCGCTGACGCCCGCGACCACGGCGTGGTGGCGGCGGCACGGACCGTGGACGATCGCCGTCCTGCTCGTGGTGGTCGTGCTCGTCGACGTCGTGCGCCTGAACTCGATGGAGACGATGGGCGCCATCAACATGGTCGCGGCGTGGACCCTCGTCCACCAGCTCGGCTACTGGTACCGCCAGGGCGTGCCGCGTGCGATAGCCGTCGCGAGCATCGTCGGCGGCCTGGGCGTGAACGTCGTGCTGACGCAGGTGCTGCACTGGTACCCGACCTCGCTGGTCGGCATCCCCACCGAGAAGTTCTCCAACATGGCCCCGCCCACGGTCATCCTGGTGTGCCACGCGTTCGTGCTCTTCGGCGCCTTCGTGCTGCTCTCGCCGTGGATCCGTCGTCGCTTCGTCGCGCCGCGGGCCTTCCACGCGACCGCGCGCGCCGGAGTCTTCGCGATGACGGTCTACCTCTGGCACATGCTCGTGCTCATCGCGTGGCTCTCGCTGCTCCACGTGCTCGGGCTCGACCTCCCGACGCGTGTCGAGTCGGGCCAGATCGTGCCCGACGGCCTCACCTACTGGGCCTGGCTCCTCCCCGTCGCCACCGTGTTCGTGCTGCTCGTGTACTGCGTCGCGCGATGGCTCTGGCCGGTCGAGTTCGTCCGGCTGCCCTGGTTCGACGCGCCGCCCGAGCGCGCGCTCACGTCCGAGTGGGTCGCCGCCCTCGGCACGGTCCTGATCGGCGCCGGGCTGCTCTCGATCGCCGGCGCCGGCTTCTCGGGATTCCCCACGGCTACGTCGATCGCCTACGGCATCACAGTCTCGACCGGCGTCGCCCTGCTCGCGGTCCTCGCCGGCATCGCACTCCTGCGTCAGCCGCTGGCGGCGCGGCAGCTCGTGGACTAGCCGCCCGTGGCGTGCACCTGGGCTGCTGGTTGGATGACGAGATGCTCACGGTCGTCACCGCCAACGTCAACGGGATCCGCGCGGCCGCGCGTCGCGGCGGCGTCGCCTGGCTCGCGGCGTCGGGCGCCGACGTCATCTGCCTGCAGGAGGTGCGCGCCGACGCGGAGCAGCTCGGCGAGGTGCTCGACGAGGGTGGCCTCGGCCACCTGCACGTCGCGCACGCGGAAGCCGCGGCGAAGGGGCGAGCGGGTGTCGCCGTCCTGACGGCGAAGCCGCACACGGCGGTGCGGACCGGCGTTGGAACTGCTGAGTTCGCGGACTCGGGTCGCTGGGTCGAGGTCGACGTCGACTCCGACGAGGGACCACTCACCGTCGCGAGCGTCTACGTCCACACCGGTGAGGCCACCGACGAGGCGCGGCAGGCGGAGAAGTACCGGTTTCTCGACGCCGTGGAGGACCGGCTGCTCGTGCTCGGGCGTCCGCGCGCGAAGCGGCAGGCGATCGTGTGCGGCGACCTCAACGTGGCGCACACCGAGCACGACATCAAGAACTGGCGCGGCAACCGCGGCAAGGCCGGCTTCCTCGCGGAGGAGCGCGCCTACCTCTCGCGCTGGTACGACGAGCACGGCTGGACCGACCTCGGTCGACGGCTCGGCGGCGATGGCCCGGGCCCCTACACCTGGTGGTCGTGGCGCGGTCGCGGCTTCGACACCGACGGCGGCTGGCGCATCGACTACGCGCTGGCGACCCGCAAGCTCGCCGCGCGGGCGGTCAGCGCCGAGGTGGGCAGGGCGGAGTCGTACGACGAGCGCTGGAGCGACCACGCGCCCCTGACCGTCCGCTTCAACTGACGCGACGGCACGTCACTGGCCGAAGTGCGAAGCAGAGGCCGCGGTTTCCAGCACCTAGGTCAGTGACGTCGGCGTCGGCGGGACTAATTGCGGGGGTCCTGGACGCGCTCGCGGATCGCGGCGGCCTCGTCGTCGTCGGGTGCGGACTGCGCCTCGAGCTCGGCGGCCACGCGCTGCTGGTAGCGCGACACCTCGCGCGAGCGCGTCGCGTCGTCCCAGCCGAGGGCGTCCCCCATGAGCCGCGCGGCGTGCCGCGCCGCGACGAGACCGCGGTCGCCCGCCTCGAGGTAGAGGCGGGTGCGGCGGGTGAGGACGTCGTCGATGTGCAGGGCGCCCTCGTGGCTGGCCGCGTGCACGATCTCCACGGCGAGGGTCCCGGCGCCGCCCGGAACCTCCTGCGCGAGAACGGGATCCGCGGCCACGACGTCGAGCAGCTCGGGGAGCAGCCGGCCGTAGCGGTGGGCGAGGCGGTCGAGGTGCTCGGCGTCGACGAGCGCCGCACCCGGGTGCTCCGCGACGTCGCGCAGGACGTCCTCGGGCTCGGCGGCGCCGATGAGCGGCATGGTGGCCGTCGTCGACTCGGGCAGCAGGTCCGGCCGCCCGGGGAACAGGTCCTCGCTGGCGGCGTCGACCGCGTCCTCGGCCATCACGCGGTACGTCGTGTACTTGCCGCCGGCGATGGTGACGAGCCCGGGCAGCGGGTTGCGCACGGTGTGCTCGCGGGAGATCTCGGACTCCGAGAGGCCCTCGGTGTCGACCAGGGGACGGAGACCGGCGTAGAGGCCGATGACGTCGGACTCCGTGAGGTTGCTGGTGAGCGAGGCGTTGGCCATGTCGAGCAGGTAGCTCAGGTCGGCGTGCGTGGCCGACGGGTGCGAGAGTCCGTGGTGCCAGGTGGTGTCCGTCGTGCCGATGATCCACGACCGCCCCCACGGCAGGATGAACAGCACCGAGGTCGCCGTCTTCGTGATCAGGGCGACGGACGCGTCGATCCGGTCGCGCGGCACGACGATGTGCACGCCCTTGCTCGGGCGCATCACGATCGGCGTCTCGACGCCGGCGAGCTGCTCGGTGAGACCCGCCCACACCCCGGTCGCGTTGATGACGACCCGGGCCGGGAGGTCGTGCTCCGTGCCGTCGGTGGCGTCGGAGATGCGGGCACCGACCACCCGGTCGCCGTCGCGAGCGATCGACACGACGCGTGCGGCGGAGAGCATCGCCGCGCCGTGCGCCGCGGCCGTGCGGGCCAGCTCGAGCGTGTGCCGCGCGTCGTCGACCTGGGCGTCGTGGTAGCGGATCGCGCCCGCGATCGTCTCGGGTCGGAGCGACGGGAATGCCCGCAGCGCAGCCGATTTGGACAGGTGGCTGTGGCGCGGGACCGAGGGCTGCAGCCCGCCGAGGGTGTCGTAGAGCGTGAGTCCGGCGCCGACGTAGGGACGCTCCCAGACGCGGTGGGCGATCGGATAGAGGAACGGCAACGGCGTGACGAGGTGCGGGGCGAGCCGGTCGAGCAGCAGCGCGCGCTCGCGCAGCGCCTCGCGCACGAGGCCGAAGTTGAACTGCTCGAGGTAGCGCAGCCCGCCGTGCACGAGCTTGCTCGAGCGGCTCGACGTGCCGGCGGAGAAGTCGCGCTGCTCGACGAGCCCCACGGACAGCCCGCGGGACGCGGCGTCGAGCGCGATGCCGCAGCCGGTGACCCCGCCCCCGATCACGAGGACGTCGACGCCGTCGCGGAGACGCTGCAGCGACTCGGCGCGGTAGGTGGAGTCGAGCCTGCCTGGAGTTGTCATCTCACCGGTCCGTATCCATCGCCGGGCTCGGCGTCGACGAAGCCGGGCTCGGTGAGCCCGGCGGCGGCGAACGACGCCGTGACCCGGTCGCGCACGTGCTCGACGGCGCTCGCCTCGACGAGAGCGATGGCCGAGCCGCCGAACCCGCCGCCCGTCATCCGGGCGCCGAGGGCGCCCGCGGCCAGGGCCGTGTCGACCACGAGGTCGAGCTCGCGGCACGAGACCTCGTAGTCGTCGCGCAGGGAGACGTGCGACGCGGTCATGAGCGGGCCGATGGCACGCACGTCACCCGACTCCAGGAGGGCCACGACGTCGAGCACACGCCCATTCTCCGTCACGACGTGCCGGACACGCCTGCGCAGGACGTCGTCGTCGAGGGCCGAGAGCGCGGAGCCGAGGTCGACCACGTCGCGGAGCGCGGGGACGCCGAGGAGTCGGGCCGCCTCCTCGCAGGACGCGCGCCTCGCGTGGTACTCCCCGTCGACGAGCCGGTGCGGGGCGCGGGTGTCGACCACGAGGAGGGCCAGCCCGTCGCGCGCGAGGTCGAACGGGATGTGGCGGACCTCCAGGCTGCGGGTGTCGAGCAGCAGCAGGTGGCCGGCCCGGGCATGGGTCGAGGCGAACTGGTCCATGACGCCGCACGGCATGCCGACGAAGTCGTTCTCGGCGTGCTGCGCGAGGAGAGCGACGTCCCGCAGCGGCAGGTCGACGCCGACGAGCTCGAGCAGGGCGCCCGCGGTCGCGCACTCCAGCGAGGCCGACGATGACAGCCCCGCCCCGCGCGGAACCGTCCCGTCGACGAGGAGGTCGGCGCCGGGTACGCCGATGCCGCGCTCGGCGAGCGCCCACGCGGTGCCGGCGACGTAGGCGGCCCAGCCGTCGACGATCCCGGGCTCCAGGCCGTCGAGGGCGATGTCGATCGGCTCGTCACGCCGCTGCACGGACGCGACGCGCAGGACTCGGTCGTCGCGCCGGGCGGCGTCGACGCGGGTCCCGCTCGTGAGCGCGAGCGGCAGGACGAACCCGTCGTTGTAGTCGGTGTGCTCGCCGATGAGGTTGACACGACCGGGTGAGCGCCACGCGGCCTCGGGCTCGCGGTGATAGACCGCCGCGAAGCGCGAGGTGGTCGAGGGGCTCACAGCGGCGCGACCTCGCGGAGCCGCTCGGCGATGGCCTCGGGTTCGCGGTCGTTGACGAACGCCCCCATCGCAGACTCCGAGCCCGCGAGGAACTTCAGCTTGTCGGCGCTGCGCTGCACGGAGAAGAGCTCGAGGTGCAGCGACCCGAGCTCGCGGCGGTCGTGCACCGGGGCCTGGTGCCACGCGGCGATGTAGGGGAGCGGGATGCCGAAGAAGGCGTCGCCGCGACGGAGGAGGTCGAGGTAGACGTCGGCGAGGTCGTCGCGCTCGGCGTCGCTCAGCGCGGCGAGATCCGGGACGCGTCGACGCGGGTAGAGGTGCACCTCGACCGGCCAGCGGGCGGCGAAGGGCACGAACGCGACCCAGTGCTCGGACTCCAGCACGACCCGGGTTCCGTCGGCGAGCTCGGCGGCGACGACGTCGTCGTAGAGGTTGCGCCCGGTGGCGGCGAGGTGTCGGCTCGCGGAGTCGAGCTGTGTGCGCGTCGTCGGCGTGAGGAAGGGGTAGGCGTAGATCTGCCCGTGCGGGTGGCGCATCGTGACGCCGATGGCCTCGCCGCGGTTCTCGAACACGAAGACCTGCTCCACGCCGGGCGTCGCGCTGAGCTCCGTGGTGCGGTCCGCCCACGCCTCGATGACCAGCCGGGCGCGCTCGTGATCGAGGTCGGCGAACGACGCATCATGGTCGGGCGTGAAGCAGACGACCTCGCAGCGTCCCCAGGCCGGGTGCTGCTCGAAGAGTCCGTCGACCGTCGCAGCCGTCGGACCGCCCACGAACGACGGGAAGCGGTTCTCGAACGCCACGACGTCGTAGTCGTCGCTCGGGACCTCGGTGAGGTAGCCGGGACGCGAGGGGCAGAGCGGGCAGTCGTCGGGCGACGGCAGGAACGTGCGTCCGAGCCGGTGAGCGGCCACCGAGACCCACTCGTCGAGCAGCGGGTCGTGGCGCAGGTCCGGGGCGTCCTCGCGCGGGTCGAGGTCGCGCTTGTCCTCGGTGTCGCGCACGGCCGAGGAGTCGGCATCGAAGTGGATGAGCTCGCGACCGTCGGCGAGCAGGACGCGCGTTCGCCTCATCCGGTCACCTCGCGCCGGACTGGGTGGGCAGTGCCACAGCACCCGCGCGCGCCACCACGACCTCGCCGCAGCGTTCAGAGAGCACCGCGACGGCGTCGGCAGGCATCTCGTCGTCGGTGATGAACACGTCGGCTGCCTCGAGCGGCACGATGGTGGAGAGCCCGACCATGCCCCACTTGGTGTGGTCGGCCACGACCACGAGACGCCGGCCCGCCTCCACGAGGGCGCGGTTCGTCTCGCTCTCCATCAGGTTGGGCGTGGTGAAGCCGCTGCGCTCGTCGACGCCGTGGACGCCGAGGAACACGAGGTCGAGGTGCAGGGAGCGCAGCGCCTCGACCGCCACCGGGCCGACCAGGGCGTCGGACGGCGTACGGATGCCGCCGGTGAGCACGACCGTCTGGTCGCTCCGGCCGCTGGACAGCACGACGTCGGCGACGCGCATCGAGTTGGTGACGACCGTGAGCCCCGGGATGTCGCGTACGAGGTGGGCCAGGGTCCACGTCGTCGTCCCGGCAGAGATCCCCACGGCGGCACCGGGAGAGATGAGGTCGGCCGCCGCGTGGGCGATCGCGTCCTTCTCGGCCTGCGCGCGGACCTGCTTGGCCTCGAAGCCCGGCTCGTCGATGCTGCGCTCCGACACCGCCATCGCACCGCCGTGCACCTTCGTGAGCAGCCCGCGCTGTGCCAGGGCATCGAGGTCGCGACGCACGGTCATGTCGGAGACGCCGAGCTTCTCCACGAGCCGGCTCACGCGTACGGCGCCGAGCCGCTCGAGCTCGTCGATGATGGCTGCCTGCCGCTGCGAGGCCAGGGCGGTCACGCCCCACCTCCTTCGCGCACGACGGCGACGCCGCCCGCAGGCAGCGTGACCGACCCCGAGACCGGTACACCAGTGACGATATCGGTGCCGGTCGCGGGTACGGAGACCGCATCGTCGGTGTGGTTGAGCACGAACAGCCACGACGTGTCGCCCTTGCGGCGTCGCTGTACCTCGACGCCCGGCGTCGCGGCCGCCACGGGCACGACGCCGGCCTCGGCCACCATGCGTGCCATGAGGCGCGCCGTGGTCTCGACGTCCGTGCGGGTGGCGACGTACCAGGCGACGCCCTGGCCGAGATCGTGCCGGGTCACGGCCGCGCGGCCGGGGACCGGACCGTCGACGTAGCTCACGACGGCCTCGGCGCCGGCGAGCCGGAGGTCCTCGCTCCACACGTCGGCGGAGCCGCCGTCGTCGAGCGTGACCCGTTCGCCGGCGAGCAGCGGCGCGAACTCCTCCACGACGATCCCGAGCGTCTCGCGGAAGGCGCCGGGGTAGCCGCCCGGGCGGACATGGTCGTCGGCGTCCACGATCCCGGAGAAGTAGGTGACCACCGCGTGGCCGCCGTCGCGGACGTAGGCGTCGAGCACGGGCGCCGCGTCGTCGTCCACGAGGTACAGGGTCGGGACGACCACGAGCGAGTAGGCGTCCAGTGGAGCGCCGGGTGCCACGACGTCGACCGCGACGCCGAGATCCCAGAGGGCGCGGTGGAACGCGCGCGCCCGGTCGGGGTAGGTCACGTCGACGGACGGGTGGCTGTCGAGCTCCACGCCCCACCACGCCTGCCAGTCCCACACGAACGCGACCGACGCCTCGACGCGGCTGCCCGCGACCTCGCCGAGCTGTCCGAGCAGGCCGCCGAGCTCGACGACCTCGCGCCAGAGCCGGGTGTCGGTACCGGCGTGCGGGATGAGGCCCGAGTGGAACTTCTCGGCACCCGCGACCGAGGCGCGGACCTGGAACACGTTGAACCCGTCGGCGCCGTGCGCCACCTGCTGGAGCGCATCGCGCCGCAGCTGCCCCGGGCGTTTCGCCGGGTTGCGCGGCTGCCAGTTGACCGCGCTCGGCGAGGTCTCCATCAACAGCCACGGATCACCGTCGGCGAGGCCGCGCACGACGTCGGCCGACAGTGCCGCCTCGACGTGGGTCAGGGGGTCGGCGAAGTCGGGGTAGTAGTCATTGGAGACGACGTCCATCTCGCGCGCCCAGGCCCAGTAGTCGAGCTGGTTGAACCGCGTCATCACCATGAAGTTCGTGGTGACAGGGACCCCGGGCGAGACGCGGTGCAGCACGTCGCGCTCCGCCACGAACGCATCGAGGAGCAGGTCGGACGCGAACCGGCGGTAGTCGAGCTGCTGCGTCGGGTTGGCCCAGGCGCCGTCCGGCGTGATCCGCGGCGGCAGCACCTCGTCGATGGAGGAGTAGCGCTGGCTCCAGAAGGCCGTGCCCCAGGCGTGGTTCACGCCCTGCACGTCGCCGTACCGCTCGGCCAGCCAGAGGCGGAACCGCGCCGCGCAGACGTCGCAGTAGCAGCGGGAGGTGTGGCAGCCGTACTCATTGCCGACGTGCCACATCGCCAGCGCCGGGTGGTCGGCATAGCGCGTCGCGAGCTGCTCGACGAGCGCGAGCCCGCGCTCGCGCCACGCGGTCGAGGACGGGCAGTAGGCCTGCCGCGCGCCCGGCCAGCGGCGGCGCCCTTCCCGGTCGACGGGCAGCGCTTCGGGATGGGCGGTGGTCAGCCATGCCGGGGGAGAGGCTGTCGCGGTGGCGAGGTCCACGCCGACGCCGGTCTCCGCGAGACCGTCGAGCACCTCGTCGAGCCAGCCGAAGTCGTAGCGGCCGGCCTCAGGCTCGAGGTGCGCCCACGAGAAGATCCCGACCGAGGCCAGGCTGACGCCGGCCTCGCGCATGAGGCGACGGTCCTCGGCCCAGACGGCGCGCGGCCACTGGTCGGGGTTGTAGTCACCGCCGAAGTGGAGACGCCCGGAGTCCCATGCCACGCTCCGCAGCGTGGACCCGTCAGGAGCAGAAGTCAACAGACTGGAACAGAACACACCACGTGGCTCCCGAGCTGCTGGGACGTGACCCGTTTGTGCCTCGTTCGCCCGATATGTGGTGCAAACAGGGGGTATACCCGACTCAGGTCACAGTCGAGACACGCCGAGGGGAAACTTCATCGAAACGTCTTCCCTCGGCCTTGGGTCGGGCCTAGAGTCCGGTCGTGTTGGGATCTGTGGGATCCCGTTGCTTCGGGAGGTGGCATGACCCAGGGTGCCTCGTTTGAGGACCAGTCCTCGTCGGTGAGCCGTCGGCGCGTGCTCCAGGGCCTCGCCCTGGGCGCAGGTGCTGTCGCGGCGACACCGCTGCTTGCGGCCTGCGGGTCGTCGAGCAGTTCAAGTGCGACGACATCGAGCTCCGGCAGCGCCGCGGGCGGCGGTTCGGTGTCGTTCGGCTCCAACGCGTCGGACGCAGTGCCGAAGAAGGCCTACGCCGACGTCTTCGCCGCGTTCACCAAGGCCTCGGGCACCGAGGTCAAGGTCAACACGGTCGACCACAACACGTTCCAGGAGCAGATCAACACGTATCTGCAGGGCTCGCCCGACCAGGCGTTCACCTGGTTCTCCGGCTACCGCATGCGGTTCTTCGCCGACCAGGGCCTGTCCACCGACATCAGCGACGTGTGGACGAAGATCGGCAGCCAGTACAACGACTCCTTCAAGGGCGCGTCGACCGGCA
>JADGOZ010000181.1 GCA_017882705.1 Candidatus Nanopelagicales bacterium
CGAAGATCTACTCCCCGCACGGCCAGACCTACACCTCGGTCGACCGCGACCTGGTGCTGGCCTACAAGGAGTCGACGTCCGGCCAGATCCTGCACGAGGGCATCAACGAGGCCGGCTCGGTCGCGTCGTTCACCGCGGCGGGCTCGTCGTACGCCACTCACGGCGAGCCCATGATCCCGATCTACATCTTCTACTCGATGTTCGGGTTCCAGCGCACCGGTGACGGCTTCTGGGCGGCGATGGACCAGATGGCGCGCGGGTTCGTCCTCGGCGCCACGGCCGGTCGTACGACGCTCAACGGCGAGGGCCTGCAGCACGAGGACGGCCACTCGCCGATCCTGGCGATGACGAACCCCGCGGTGCGCGCCTACGACGCGGCGTACGGCTACGAGCTCGGGCACATCGTCAAGGACGGCATGCGCCGGATGTACGGCGAGGATCCCGAGAACGTCTTCTACTACCTGACGATCTACAACGAGCCCTACGTCCAGCCGGCCGAGCCGGAGGGCGTCGACGTCGACGGCATCCTGCGCGGACTGCACCTGATCGGCCCGGCCGACGAGGGAGACGGACCGCGCGCGCAGATCCTCGCGTCCGGCGTCGCCGTGCCGTGGGCGCTCGCTGCGCAGACCCTGCTGCGCGACGAGTGGGGCGTGCACGCCGACGTCTGGTCGGTCACGTCGTGGACCGAGCTGCGCCGCGACGGTCTCGCCGTCGACCGGCACAACCTGCTCAACCCCACGGCCGAGCCGCAGACCGCCTACGTCACGACCCGTCTCGCGGGCCGTCCCGGTCCCGTCGTCGGCGTCTCGGACTACATGCGCGAGCTGCAGGACGTCATCCGCTCCTGGGTGCCGACCGACTACGCCACGCTGGGCACCGACGGATGGGGCATGTCCGACACGCGCGGCGCCCTGCGTCGTCACTTCCTGGTCGACGCGGAGAGCATCACCGTCCGCACGCTGGCCACCCTCGCCGACCGCGGCGAGATCGACCGAGCGACCGTCGCGGCAGCGATCGAGAAGTACCACCTGACCGACCCCACCAAGGCCGCCGCAGGAAACACCGAGGGCGGAGGGTGAGGTAACTCGCCGCGCACGACGAACGGGCTCCCGCCGCGAGGTGGGAGCCCGTTCGCATCTCCTCGCGATGCAGCACCCCGAAGCACCAAGGCCCGACGATTCCGAGCGGGCCCGCAGGGTCCGCGCGGGAATCGTCAGCGAGGAGCGCAGCGACGAGCCCGGGCCGACTGCAGAGGGGGCCGCGACGCGAGGTGTCCGGAGGGCGCCTCGCTTGGAGCGGCGGGGGTTTGTGGTGTTCCGCCAACTCGGGCTCGTCGCGGGGCTCTGCTCCCCCTAGGCTGCCAGGCGTGACGACCCGCCATCGAGCTGCGACGGTGCGCCGGTTGGAGCGCGCCACGGGGAAGCTCGCCACGGAGACGTCCGCCCGGATGGAGTCCGAGCTGCCCTGGTACGCCGCGATGTCCGCCGAGGACCGGTCCTGGGTCAACCTCGTCGCGCAGGCCGGCATCGCCGCGTTCGTGCAGTGGTTCCGGGACCCCGAGGGCGCCCAGGCCATCACCGCCGACGTGTTCGGCACCGCGCCGCGGGAGCTCGTGCGTGCCGTCTCGCTGCGCCAGACCGTGGATCTCGTGCGCACGACCATCGCGGTCGCCGAGGAGCACGTCGAGGAGCTCGCCGGGCCGGAGGACAGCGCCTGGCTTCGGGAGGGGCTGCTGCTGTACTCCCGCGAGATCGCGTTCGCCGCCGCCGAGGTCTACGCCCGGGCCGCCGAGGCGCGCGGAGCGTGGGACGCCCGCCTCGAGTCGCTCGTGCTCGACGCCCTGCTGCGCGACGACGTCGACGACGACGTCGTGTCGCGCGGCGCCGCGCTCGGCTGGGCGAACGTGACGGGCGTGTGCGTGGTCACCGGGCACGCGCCGACGGGCGACCCGGAGACGATCGCCGAGGCGGTGAAGCGTTCCGCACGCCACCACCGGATGGACGCCCTCACCGGCGTGCAGGCGCAGCGGCTCGTCGTCGTCCTCGGCCACGTGACCGACGCCGAACGGGCAGCCCGCGGCATCGTGAGCCAGTTCGCGACGGGGCCGGTGGTCGTCGGCTCGCTGGTACCGACCCTCTCCGACGCCTCGCGCAGCTCACGCGAGTCCCTCGCGGGCTTCCGCGCCGCGGTGGCGTGGCCCGACGCCCCGCGCCCCGTGCTCGCGTCGGACCTGCTCCCCGAGCGCGCGCTCGACGGCGACGCCGAGGCGATCGGCCGCCTCGTCGACGACGTCTACCTGCCCCTCGTCGCCGAGGACGCGACCCTCGTCGAGACCCTCGCGGCCTACCTCGAGCGCACCGGGTCCCTGGAGGGGACGGCCCGCGAGCTGTTCGTGCACCCGAACACCGTGCGCTACCGGCTGCGCCGGGTGGCCGACGTCACCGGGCTCACCCCCACCTCCCCGCGCGACGCGTGGTCCCTCCGGCTCGCCCTCTCGCTCGGCCGGCTGGCCGACGAGGCCCCGTCCCCCTAGCACGTCGTTGTAGGAAACCTCCAAAGTTCGGTGCCCTTCGTTGGTCGGGTCGTGAGCGAGATCAGGTCACGGTTTCGACACGCTGGACCTGTGCTCGTCGTCGTCGCGCCCGGTCAGGGCTCCCAGTCGCCCGGTTTCCTCACGCCCTGGCTGGAGGTGCCCGGGTTCGAGGACCGCCTCCGCTGGCTGTCCACCGTCGCCGGCGTCGACCTCGTGGCCCACGGCACGACGAGCGATGCCGAGACCATCCGCGACACCGCCGTGGCGCAGCCGCTGCTCGTCGGTGCCGGACTCGTCTCGCTGCTGAGCCTCTTCCCGCACCCGTCGGACGCCTACGCCAAGATCGCGGCCGGCTCCGGGCACAGCGTCGGCGAGATCACCGCGGCGGTCGGCGCGGGCGTCATCACCGCCGAGCAGGCGATGGTCTTCGTCCGCGAGCGCGGCAAGGCCATGGCCGCGGCCGCGGCCGTCACACCCACCGGCATGACCGCCGTCCTCGGCGGCGACCGCGACGAGGTCGTCGCGAAGGCGGAGGCCCACGGCCTCACCGCGGCCAACGAGAACGGCGCCGGTCAGATCGTGGTCGCCGGCACGCTCGAGCAGCTCGCGGCGTTCGCTGCCGACCCGCCGGAGAAGGCGCGGCTGCGTCCGTTGCAGGTGGCGGGAGCGTTCCACACCTCGCACATGGCCACGGCCGTCGGGATCCTCGGCCAGCTGGCCCGCTCGATCTACATGCACAGCGCCCGACTCCCGATCATCAGCAACGCCGACGGCACGGTCGTGCACAGCGGCCGCGAGGTGCTCACGCGTCTCGTCACGCAGGTGAGCTCGCCGGTGCGCTGGGACCTCTGCATGGCGACCATGGCCCAGATGGGGGTCACCGCGGTGCTCGAGCTCCCGCCGGCCGGCACCCTCACCGGGCTGGCCAAGCGGGCCCTCCCGGGAGTCGAGACGCTCGCGCTCAGCACGCCCGACGACCTGCCCGCCGCCTGGGACCTCATCGAGCGCCACGCCACCGAGACCACCATGTCGCAGGCGCCGACGTGGCGGCTGCTCGTCGCCCCGGCCAAGGGCATCTGGAAGCTCGGCGTGTCCTCCGACGTGGGCGACACCCTCGTCCCCGGGGCCCCGGTCGGCTCCGTGGTGAACCTGCGCGACGAGCAGCCGGTCCTCGCCCTGCACGGTGGCACGGTCGTCGAGTGGCTCGTCGAGGACGGCGACCCGGTCTCCCCCGGCCAGCCGATCGTGCGCCTGCACCCCGAGGCGGCCTCCGCGTGACCGCGACGCTGCGCCTCCCGGCGACCCGCCCCGGCAGCCGGATCATGTCGGTCGGCTCCTACCGCCCCGCGCGCGTCGTCACCAACGACGAGATCGCCGGCCGGATCGACTCCTCGGACGAGTGGATCCGCGAGCGCACCGGCATCGTCGAGCGCCGGTTCGCCGCCTACGACGAGTCCGTGTGCGACATGGCCCTGGCCGCTGCCGAGAAGGCGCTCGCGGGCGCCGGCGTGGCGCCCGAGGCCGTCGGCATGGTGCTCCTCGCGAGCGTCACGCACCCCTACCAGACCCCGTCGGCCGCGGCCGAGGTCGCGGACCGCCTCGGCGCGAGCAAGGCCGGCGCGCTCGACATCGGAGCCGCCTGTGCCGGCTTCTGCTACGGCCTCGGCCTCGCCGACACGATCGTCCGCACCGGCACGTCGGAGTACGTCGTCGTGATCGGCGTGGAGAAGCTTACCGACTTCGTCTCGCTCGACGACCGCGGCGCAGCTTTCATCTTCGCCGACGGTGCGGGTGCGGTCGTCGTAGGCCCGTCGGACCACCCCGGGATCGGCCCGGTCGTGTGGGGCGCGGACGGGTCGCAGAAGGACGCGATCACGATGACGCAGTCGTGGATCGAGTACCGCGACGAGCCGGCGGAGCAGTACCCCGTGCTCACCATGCAGGGCCAGCAGGTGTTCCGCTGGGCCGTCGGCGAGATCTCCAAGGTCTGCACCGAGGCGCTCGAGGCGGCCGGGATCACCTCCGACGACCTCGTCGCCTTCGTGCCGCACCAGGCCAACATGCGCATCACCGACGCCATGGTCCGGGCGCTCAAGCTGCCGGAGCACGTCGTCGTCGCCCGCGACATCGCGACCACCGGCAACACCTCGGCGGCATCCGTGCCGCTCGCGCTCGACGCGCTGATCGAGTCGGCCGACCTGCCCAGCGGCGGCCTCGCCCTGCTCGTAGGCTTCGGCGCCGGGCTCGCCTATGCCGCCCAGGTCGTCGAGCTGCCCTAGAACTCCCGCGCCCCACGGCGCCGGGTGCACGACCCGCACCACCCCGTCCAGCACCGAAACCCCAGCACCACTAGGAGAGAACGTGTCCCAGGAGATCCTCGACGGCCTCGCCGCCATCGTGAACGAGGTGGCCGGCACCCCCGTCGCCGACATCACCCCCGACAAGGCGTTCATCGACGACCTCGACGTCGACTCGCTGTCCATGGTCGAGGTCGTCATGGCGTGCGAGGACAAGTTCGGCGTGAGCATCCCCGACAGCGAGGTCAAGAACCTCAAGACCGTCGGCGACGCCGTCGCCTACATCGAGAAGGCCCAGGCCTGACGATCGTGACGGGTGGCGCCCTCGCGGGCGCCACCCCCACGCCCACCTCGACTCGGTAACAAGGAGCACCTCGTATGACCACCTCGCAGCGGCGCGTCGTCGTCACCGGTCTGGGCGCCACCACGCCCGTCGGCGGAGACGTCGCCACCACCTGGGAGGGCCTGGTCTCGGGCCGCTCCGGAGTGCGCGCCCTGGAGGGCGAGCAGTACGCCGAGCTCCCGGTCCGCTTCGCCGGCCAGGTGGCGGTCGAGCCGACGACGCTCCTGGAGAAGTCCGAGTCGCGTCGCCTCGACCGCTGCCAGCAGCTCGCGCTCATCGCCTCCCGAGAGGCGTGGGCCGACGCCGGAACGCCGGAGCTCGACCCCGAGCGGCTCGGCGTCGTCGTCGCCACCGGGATCGGCGGCATCGTCTCCCTGCTCGAGCAGAACGAGATCCTCAACTCGCGCGGCTGGTCGCGCGTGTCCCCGATGTCCGTCCCGATGCTCATGCCCAACGGCTCCGCCGCGTGGGTCGGGCTCGACCTCGGCGCCAAGGCCGGCATCCACACCCCCGTGAGCGCGTGCGCCTCCGGCGCGGAGGCCGTCAGCTACGCCCTCGAGATGATCCGCAGCGGTCGCGCGGACGTCGTCCTCGCCGGCGGCACCGAGGCCTGCATCCACCCGATCACCATCGCGTCGTTCGCTGCGATGCGCGCGCTCTCGACCCGTAACGACGAGCCCGAGCGTGCCAGCCGCCCCTACGACACCGGCCGCGACGGCTTCGTCATGGGCGAGGGCGCCGGCAGCCTGGTGCTCGAGTCCGAGGAGCACGCCCGCGCCCGCGGTGCCCGCATCTACGCCGAGGTGGCCAGCGCCGGCATCACTGCGGACGGCCACCACATCGCGCAGCCCGACCCCGAGGGACGCGGCGCCACGCGCGCGATGCGGCTCGCGCTCGAGGGGGCCGGCGCCACCGCCCACGACGTCATCCACGTCAACGCCCACGCCACATCGACCCCGCAGGGCGATGTGGCCGAGGCCGGCGCCATCCGCGCCGCCCTCGGCGGCGACATCGACCACGTGACCGTCAGCGGCACCAAGTCGATGACCGGCCACCTGCTCGGGGGCGCCGGCGCCGTCGAGTCGGTCGCCGCGATCCTCGCGCTCTACCACCGCGTCGCCCCGGTCACGGCCAACCTCGAGGACCTCGACCCCGCCGTCGGCCTCGACATCGTCCACGGCGAGGCGCGCACGCTGCGCGACGGCGACGCCCTGGTGCTCAACAACTCGTTCGGTTTCGGCGGCCACAACGTCGCCCTCGCCTTCCGGAGCGTCTGATGACTGCTGTCGCCGCCGACTCCGGCGTCGAGGTCCGTGACCTCGACCCGCGTCACCCGCTCGTGCGCATGCCCGCGTTCCTCGACGACGACACGATGGAGCTCATCACCGACGTCGACGACTGCGGCGTCATCGCCGCGACCGGTACGGCGCAGGGAACGCCCGTCGTCGTGTTCTGCACCGACCCGACCGTCCAGGGCGGGGCGATGGGCATCGGCGGGTGCCAGGCGATCCTCGTCGCCTACCGTCGCGCGCTGGCCGACGGCGTACCTGTCGTGGGTCTGTGGCACTCCGGCGGAGCGCGCCTGCGCGAGGGCGTCGAGAGCCTGCACGCGGTCGGCGAGGTCTTCGCGATCATGACCCGCGTGTCGGGCAAGATCCCGCAGATCTCGGTCGTGCTCGGCCCCGCCGCCGGTGGTGCGGCCTACGGGCCCGCCCTCACCGACGTCGTCGTGCTCGGCCCCGAGGGCCGCATCTTCGTCACGGGTCCCGACGTGGTGCGCTCGGTCACCGGCGAGGACGTCGACATGCTGCGCCTCGGCGGACCGGAGCCGCACGGCCGTCGCAGCGGTGTCGTCCACGTCATCTCGGCCAGCGAGCGCGCCGCGCTGGACGACGGGGCGCGACTCGCGAACCTGCTCGGCACGCACGGCACGCTCGACACGGCCGCCGTCACCGACTCCGACCTCGCCGCCCTCCTCCCGGAGAACCGGAAGCGGGCCTACGACGTCCACCCGCTCGTCGCCGGCATCCTCGACGACGGCACCGCGCTCGAGCTGCACGCCAGGTGGGCGCCCAACGTCGTCACCACTCTGGGCCGTCTCGGCGGCCGCGCGGTCGGCGTCATCGCCAACAACCCGCTGCGCCTCGGTGGCTGCCTCGACGCCACGAGCGCCGAGAAGGCCTCGCGGTTCGTGCGCATGTGCGATGCGTTCGGCCTTCCGCTGGTGGTCGTCGTCGACGTCCCCGGCTACCTCCCCGGCGTCGGCCAGGAGTGGGACGGCGTCGTGCGCCGTGGCGCGAAGCTGCTCCATGCGTTCGCCGAGGCGACGGTGCCCCGGGTCACCGTCGTCACCCGCAAGGCCTTCGGCGGCGCCTACATCGCGATGAACTCCCGCTCGCTGGGCGCCACCCGGGTGATCGCGTGGCCCGAGGCGGAGATCGCCGTCATGGGCGCCGTCGCGGCCGTGCGGGTCCTGCACCGCCGCAAGCTGGCGGACGTGCCCGAGGACGCGCGCGCCGCGGTGGAGCTCGAGCTCGCCGAGGAGCACTCCCGCCTCGCGGGCGGCGTCGAGAAGGCCGTCACGATCGGCGTGGTGGACGAGATCGTCGCGCCCTCGCGCACGCGTTCGGCGCTCGCGGCCGCGCTCGCCGAGGCCCTCGAGGCCGACCCCGGGATCCGCGGCGACCACGGGAACATCCCGCTGTAGAGACCGTCGAGGAGCGCGACGCTTCGGTGCTGGACCGCCGCGCTCCTCGACGCACGCCGGCCGATCAGCGGGGCGCTCGCCTGCCTGAATCGTCGGGATCCGTCCGGCAGGCTCAGGCGGCAGGCTCAGGCGGCGGTCGCAGCTAGCACTCGGCGGTGAACCGGAGTCCGAGCTCCGAGCTGATCTCGAGATGGCGCAGCAGGAACGCTCGTTCGTCGTAGCGCTTGCGTCGCATCCAGCCCGTGACCTCGTCGTTGCACTTGCTCGCGTTGCACGGTCCGCAGGCCGGGACGACGTTGCCGAGCGTGTAGCGGCCGCCGCGGGAGATCGCGAGGACGCAGTCGCGCTGCAGCGGCCGGTCGGAGGTACCGCAGTAGGCGCACCCTCGCCACGAGTCCACCAGCGCCGACCACTGCGCGTCGCTCAGGTCGTGCTCGACCCGGCCCATCCGGACCGCACGCTTGCGGGCCGCCCTCGCCCGACGCGTTCGGGACACCGCCACCGGACCAGGGTCGCACCGTCGCGACGGACCGTCGTGGCGACCCGCCGTCGGGGCGGACGGCCACGGACGACCGACGCCCCCCGACCGCGTTCGGTCGGGGGGCGTCGTCTCCCTCAGGGAGGAGGGTCTGGGGGCGAGCGCCTCAGGACACGACCTGGTGCAGCCAGCGGACCGGGGTGCCCTCACCGGCGTAGCGGAAGACCTCGAGCTCGGCGTCCCACGGCCCGCCGAGCAGGGTGGCGATCTCCTCCTCGAGGACGGCGCCCGACAGGGCAGCCCGGGCGATGGCCCCGCGCAGCCGCTCCTCGGGCACCTGGATGTCGCCGTGGACGCCGATGAGCGCGCGGAACACGCCGAGGCGCGGGGTGACGGAGAAGCGCTCGCCCTCGGTGCGGGCGGTCCCCTCCTCGGTGACCTCGAGGCGCAGCCGACCCCAGGACGCGAGGCCCGAGACGATCCGCGAGGCGGTGCCCGGCTCGCCGGTCCAGGACAGCTCCGAGCGCAGGGTGCCGGGCTCGACCGGCTGCGCGGCCCAATCCAGGGTCACCGGCTGGCGCAGGACGTCGGCGAGCCCCCACTCGACGTGGGAGGCGAGCGCACGCGGGCAGGAATGCACGAAGACGACGCCCCGGGTCTGCACCCGTGCGCCGGAGGGCGCGCCCGGCGCGCCGCGGTGATCGGCCATCTCCGGTTCTCCTTCTCGAGGGACGCCTTCCCCAGCGGCCTCACGAAGAACCCGGATCCTGCGATCCAAGGACACGATAACCCCGTCCGTCCCAGGAGCACCAGACGCCCCACGTCGACACGCTCAGTGATCGAAACAGCACGGAGCGCAGTACAGTCGTCCCGATCGACCGTCGACCGCAGACAAAAGGCCCGATCGGGCTAAGGTCCGAGCCCCTCACGCGTCGATAGACCGGCTGAGCCCCCCGTGGGAGGGGGACCGTCGGCCGAGGCCGGCCGAGGGACAGCGAGGGGAGGGGCGCGTCGCTATGGCGGACTCCGAGATCTTCATGACGGAGATGTACGACGAGGGCGTGGTCACGGAGGTCATCCGGCCGGCCGCGATCGTGCCGGAGGAGTCGGCCCGCGCTGTTCTCGTGGAGCTCGCCCTGCGCGACGTGCAGTACGGCGGCCTCTGGCTGTCCGACCCGTCACGGTGGGCCATGTACGACTCCCCGTGGGGCGCTCCCGGCCAGCCGGACGAGGCCCAGCTCGTCGGCACGATCCAGGTCGCCTACGGCACCCCGACGCGCTACGAGATCACCATCTACCGAGCCACGATCACCCGGCGCGGCACCGAGCTCGGCTGGACCGTCACGAAGCTGTGCGACGAGGCCCTCGGCTACGGCAACCTCGACCTGGCCACCTGCCCGCGCGCCACGCTCGCCACGCCGCCGAAGCCCTTCCACTTCTAGGCGAGCGACGGTTCTCGGCGAGGCCCCGCTCCGCGGGGTCAGTACAGGTGCATGCCGAGGAACACGGCGACGACCATCGAGCCGAGCAGCACGACCGTCACGCCGACGACGACCCACTTGCTCCCCACTCGCGTGATCATCCGACGACCCTAGGCCACGTCCGCACGGCCGGCCCGCGGGCGGTCGCCCGACCGGGCCAGGACTCACACCTGCCGGTCCTCCGCCTCACAGACTTTTCACAGGTTCGGCGACCACTGTGGTCGCATGAGCAGCGGCGCGCGGACCGGTCAACGCCGGGCCGCGCCGCGCCCGGGCAAACGACCGGACGTCCTGCGAACGCGTCCGGGCCTGCCAGCAGCCCCGGACGCCTACGACCGCGCCCCCGCCGTCGCTCTCTGGCTCGCGAGTCTCGGACTCGGGCTCGTGGTGGGCATCCAGCTCGCCACCCGGAGCCCGCTCAGCGGCCCTGGGGCCCTCCCCACCGAGCTGGGCCGCTGGTGCGCCCTGCTCGGGACCTACGCCGCGATGCTCGTCGTCCTGCTCGTCGCGCGGATCCCGGCGCTCGAGCGATCGGTCGGTCTCGACCGGATGGTCGCCTACCACCGTCGCCTCGGGCCGGCCGTGATCCTCCTGATCGCCGCGCACGTGCTGCTGGTGACGATCGGCTACGCCATGAGCGAGTCCGTCTCCTTCCTCGGCGAGAGCTGGACGTTCCTGTCGACGTACTCCTGGCTTCTGCCGGCGTTCGCGGGCTTCGCTCTCATGGTCATGGCTGGTGTCACGTCCTGGCGCGTCGCACGTCGTCGGATGAAGTACGAGACCTGGTGGGTCACGCACCTCTACCTGTACCTCGCGATCGCTCTCGCCTACATGCACCAGATCTCGGTCGGCCAGCAGTTCGTGACCCACCCATGGGCGCGCTGGATCTGGATCGGCCTCTACGTCATCACCTTCGGCGCGCTGCTCGTGTTCCGCGTCGGCCTCCCGCTGTACCGGTCGCTGCACCACGACCTGCGCATCCACGCCGTCGTGCGCGAGTCGCCGGACACCGTGAGCGTGTGGATCTCCGGCCGCGGGCTCGACGCGCTCGCGGTGCGCGGTGGCCAGTTCTTCGGATGGCGGTTCCTGACCCCGCAGATGTGGTGGGAGTCGCACCCGTACTCGCTGTCCGCCGGCCCGGACCCCCGCTACCTGAGGATCACGGTGAAGGACCTGGGCGACCACAGCCGGTCGCTGGCGCGCCTGCGGCCCGGGACCCGGGTCGTGGCGGAAGGCCCGTACGGCGTCTTCACAGCGGACGCGCGCCACGGCGAGCGCGTCGTGCTGCTGGCCGGCGGCGTCGGGATCACCCCGATCCGGGCCGTGCTCGACGATCTCCCTGCCGACGTGCGCACCGACCTGCTCTACCGGGCGCCGAAGACCCAGGCGCTCATCCTGCACAAGGAGCTCGAAGCGATCGCCGCGAAGCGCTCCGCCCTGCGCGTGCGCTACCTCGTCGGCAACCGCCGCGACTACCCGATCGACGCCCGCACCCTGATCTACCTCGTCCCCGACATCCAGTCGGCGGACATCTACGTCTGCGGACCCGAGTCCTTCATCCACGCGGTGCGCGAGGCCGGCCACGTCCTCGGTGTCCCAGCGCACAAGGTGCACCACGAGGCCTTCTCCTTCCACTCTCCCGACACCTACGAGCTCGGCTCGGGAAAGGTCGTCCGATGAAGCGAGCGCTCATCGTCGGCACGGGCACGGTCGCCGGCGTCGCCGCGGTCCTGGCCCTCAACCCCGCCGGTGCGAGCACCATCGCCGCAGGCCTCCCCTCCGGTGCGGCCAATCGATCGGCAGCCGCTGCCGGCACGTCGGGCTCGTCCAGCACGTCGTCCGGTACCACCACCGCGACCGGGTCGACGGTCGACGTCGGGTACGGAACCGTCCAGGTCCAGGCGACGCTGCAGGGCGGCCGCATCGTCGACATCCAGGCCCTCGCGCTCCCCCAGAACGACGGTCACAGCGCACGCATCTCCCAGCAGGCGTTCCCCATGCTGGTACAGCAGGCGCTCGCCGCGCAGAGCTCGCAGGTCGCGGGGATCTCGGGCGCGTCGTACACCTCCTCCGGGTTCGCGGAGTCGCTGAAGGCGGCCCTGCTCTCCGTCGGGCACGCGGCATGAGCGCCACCCTGCTCGCGGGCACCGTGCGCTCCCGCGTCGAGCACGTCTGGGGCACCGTCGTCTCGATCGACGTCCGCGACCCCGACGCGACGGACGCGATCGTCGACGCCGCGTGGGAGTCCGTCCGCGCCGAGCTGCATCGCATCGACGCCGTCTACTCCACGTTCCGCAGCGACAGCGTGATCTCGCGGCTGCGCGCCGGCGGCACGCAGGTGGTCGCCGACGACGTCGCCGACGTGATCGACCGCTGCCTCGAGGCGCGGCTCGCGACCGGAGGCTCCTTCGACCCGTGGCAGGTCGAAGGCGGCTTCGATCCGAGCGGTCTCGTGAAGGGCTGGGCGGCCGACCGCTGCGCCGCGATCCTGGCGCAGCACGGCCTGCGCAGCGTCGCCGTCGACGCCGCGGGAGACCTCGTCTGCCGGGGCTCGGCCGGCGAGGGCCACGACGGATGGCCGATCGGCATCGCGCACCCCGACGACCCGCAGGCCGTCGTGGCCGTGGTCGAGGTCCGCGACGGCGCGATCGCCACGTCGGGCACCAGCCAGCGCGGCGAGCACGTCACCGACCCGCGCACGGGCGCCCCCGCCCGCGGTGCGCGCCAGGCCACGGTCGTGGGACCGGACGGCGCCCTCGCCGACGCCTACGCCACCGCTCTCGTGGTGTCCGGTGTCTCCGGCGCCAGTTGGTTCACCGCCCTGCCAGGATGGTCCGCGTACGTCATCGAGGGTGACACGGCCACCGCCTGGGGACCCGCGTTCGACGACACAGCAAGGGGACAGGAGTCATGAGCATGACCCGCACCGAGGACACCGACCTCCCGCAGAGCTACCTGCGGTCGGCTGACGGCGTGCCCCCCGTCCGCGTGCTCGTGGTCGACGACGAACCGGACCTCGCCGACCTCGTGTCGACGGCGCTGCGCTTCGACGGCTGCCGCACCGCGACGGCCGGCGACGCCGACGAGGCCGTGCGCGTCGCGCGCGAGCTGCGCCCCGACATCGCCGTGCTCGACATGATGCTGCCCGGTGACGACGGCGTGAAGCTCCTCGCCCGGCTGCGTGCCGAGCACCCCGACCTGCCCGCGGTGTTCCTCACCGCGCGCGGCGACACCCGCGACCGCATCGCCGGCCTCCGCGCCGGCGCCGACGACTACATCGCGAAGCCGTTCAGCCTCGAGGAGCTCCTCGCACGCCTGCAGGCCGTGCTCCGGCGTACCGGACGGCTCGACGAGCAGGGCGCCGTCCTGCGCGTCGCCGACCTCACCCTCGACGAGCTCACCCGCGAGGTGCACCGAGCCGGCGATCTGGTCGACCTCACCCCGACCGAGTTCGACCTGCTGCGCTTCCTCATGCAGAACGCCAGGACCGTGGTGAGCAAGGCGCAGATCCTCGACCGCGTGTGGCACTACGACTTCGCCGGCCGCAGCAACATCGTCGAGCAGTACGTGGGCTACCTGCGCCGCAAGGTCGACACCGACCACGAGCCGCTGATCCACACCGTGCGCGGTGTGGGCTACGTCCTGCGCGCCCCTCGGTCCGGGGACACGGGTGCCTGACCGACTCACCTCCGGATGGGCCGCGATGCCGTTGCGTCGCAGGCTCGTCCTCGGCCTTCTCTCGGTGATGGCGGCGACTCTCGTGATCGTCGCTGCGGCCACGTTCATCTCGCTGCGCGCCTGGACGACCGAGAGCATCGACAACTCGCTGAGCCAGGCCAAGGGGCACGTCCTGTCCGACACCAACGACCGCGGCGCGGTCAACGAGGCCGTGCAGGCGTGGAGCTCGAGCGGCGCCACGGTCTACCTCGTGACCGCCGACGCCGCGGCGCCGCTGAAGACCAACGTCCCGGGAGCCCCCGACCCCGCCCAGGTCTCCGCGGCTGACGCGGCGGCGCTGCGCTCCGTCCCGACGGGCAGCGCCGCGGCACCCGTCACGATCACGCTCGACTCGCAGGGCAAGAGCCGCGCGGTCGCGATCCCGGTGAGCACTCAGGGCGTCTCGGGATCCCTGGTGGCCGCGACCCCGCTGTCCAAGGCCGACGCGATCGCGGCACGCCTGCTGCTCGTCGAAGTCGTCGCCATCACGATCGCGCTCATCGTCGCCGGCCTCTTCGCGGCCTGGTTCGTACGCCGGTCCATGCGCCCGCTCCAGGAGGTCGCGGAGACGGCGAGCGAGGTGGCGCGACTCCCGCTCGACACCGGCGAGGTCGACATCCCGGCTCGCGTGCACGACCCCATCCCCACCACCGAGGTCGGCCAGGTCGGCCTCGCGGTCAACGCGATGCTCGACCACGTCGAGAGCTCGCTGAAGACGCGCGCCGACACCGAGGAGCGGCTGCGGCGCTTCGTCTCCGACGCCGGCCACGAGCTGCGCACACCGCTCGCCGCGGTCCGCGGCTACGCCGAGCTGATGCGCCGCGGGGCGGCCGACGACCCCGAGCAGTCCCGCCACGCCGCGGAGCGCATCGAGGCCGCCGGCAGCCGGATGGGGCTGCTCGTGGAGGACCTGCTGCTGCTCGCCTCGCTCGACGAGGAGCGCCCGCTCGCGCGCGACGTCGTCGACCTGCACAAGATCGTCGACGACGCGGTCGCGGAGGCCGCCACCGCCGGTCCGGACCACGAGTGGTCGGTCGACGCGTCGGAGTCGCGCGTCTCCGTCGTCGGCGACGGCACCCGCCTGCACCAGGCCGTGGCCAACCTGCTCGCCAACGCCCGGGCCCACACGCCGCTCGGCACGACGGTCACGACGCGGGTCTGGGCCGACGCCGCGACCGGCTACGTCGAGGTACGCGACGACGGACCCGGGTTCCCGGCCGAGCTGCTCCCCCGCGTGACGGAGCGCTTCGCCCGCGGCGATGCGAGCCGCTCGCGCGCCACGGGCGGCAGCGGCCTCGGCCTCGCGATCGTCAAGGCCGTCGTCGAGGCGCACGGCGGCTCGGTCACGGTCGGCAACGGCGTGCCCGGCCCGGGCGCGGTCGTCCGGGTCGCGGTGCCGATCGCGCCGGCTCCCGGAGTCGGCAGCGCCGTGGCCGCCGCTCCCCCGAACGCTGTCGCCCGCGTGCACGGCGGCACTCCTCCCGTGACCGACTCCCCACCTGTCCACGTCGACCGCTAGGCTGCTCGCATGCTCTCCGCCGACATCCGCACGAGCGCGCCCGTCCGTGGCGCCCTCGGCTGCTGTCGCTGTCCCGGCTGACGCCGGTCCCCTTCGGGATCCGGCGCACTGCGACCGTCGATCCCGAGCCGAGAGAGCCCGCCATGTCCAGCACAGTCCTGCACAGCACCGTTCCGCACGCCACCGTCCTCACCTCCGTGTCGCACCCGGGTGCGCTCGTTCGCGTCCTCGCGGCGTCCCGTGAGCTGTGGGCCCGACACGTCCGCTTCGACCCGGCGGCACCGCACACCGCGCCCGTCTGGACAGACGACCGTCACGAGGCCGTGGTGAGCGCCTGGCTGCCCGGCCAGGCGAGCCCGGTCCACACCCATCTCGGCCGCCCGGGAGCCCTGATCGTCCTGCAGGGCGTCCTCGAGGAGACCACCTGGGTGACCGCGACCGACGGCGCCGAACCGGGTCGGCGCCACGCCGTACGCCGCCACCTGGTCGCGGGCGAGGTGCGGTCCTACGGCGCGGTCCACGTGCACGGACTGCGCAACGACGGCGCCGACCCCGTGGTCGCGCTGCACGTGCTCGCGCGGCCCTGACGGCGATATCGGCGCGCCCCTGTCGGACCGCCGCGCCAGGATGTCGGCACCACCGAGCGTGCCGACCCGGACGCGCCCGCCGACGCAGAGGATCGCCATGACCTGGACCGCACCCGAGATCGAGCGCGCCTCGGCGCCCAAGCTGCTCGACGAGCGAGCCAGCCTGCAGGGCTGGCTCGACTTCCACCGTCAGACCCTGCTGAGCAAGTGCACCGGACTCACCCACGAGCAGCTCGCCATGCGCAGCGCCGAGCCGTCACGGCTGTCGCTGCTGGGGCTGGTGCGCCACATGTCCGAGGTCGAGGCATGGTGGTTCCGCAGCAACCTGCGCGGCGACCTGGCCCACGGCTTCTACGGCCCCGACGACAACCTCGAGGGCGACTTCGAGGACCTCGACGCGCACCCGGCCGAGGGGGTCTTCCCGCGGTTCGTCGAGGAGTGCCGCCTCGCCGACGCCTCGGCCGCGGCCCTGCCGCTCGAGACGACGTTCCGCAGCATCGGCCGTGGCACCGAGCTCGACCTGCGCTGGCTCTACCTCCACATGATCGAGGAGTACGCCCGGCACAACGGCCACGCCGACATCCTGCGCGAGCGCATCGACGGCGTCACCGGCGACTGACCCCCCGCCCCCGCCGATGTCATGACACCGGCGCGCGTCCGAAGACACGGGGATGTCATGACACGGGGACTGGCGGCGGTCGGCGCGGCAGGATGACCGGGTGACCACCGACCAGAGCGGCGACCGGATCTGGCCCGACCTGCGCACCCTGACCTGCGTGCTGCACCCCGAGGTCGTGGCGCGCGACGACGGCACGACCACGCGCGTGCTCGTCGTGCGCCTCACCAACCCCGCGGGCGACCTGATCGACACGGCGATGTTCGCCGACCTCGACGCCCTGGGTCGACGCCTGCTCACCGAGCCCGGCGTCGGGGGCGTGGTGGTCACCGGGCCGCGGCCCGGGGTGTTCGCGCCGCACTTCCGCCTCGGCGAGATCGCCGACGGCGCCGAGGCCCTCGGCCGTCCGGTGCCGTACGCCGTGGCCCGCGCTGCCTACGTCGGCGTGCGCGGCCTCTCGCGCGTCACTGCCGTCCGCGACCGGCTGCTCGACTCCCCCGCGGCCGGCATCGCCGAGCTCGTACGCACGCACGAGGCGCTCACCCGCCTCGGCGCCGTGCCTCAGGTCGTGGTCGCGGCCATCGACGGCGACGCGCTCGCGGGCGGCTGCGAGCTGGCGCTCGCCTGCGACCTGCGGGTGATGGCCGAGGGCGGAGGCCGGATCGGTCTCGTCGAGATCAGCGCCGCGATCCCGCCCGGAGCGGGCGGGACGCAGCGTCTCGTGCGCGCGGTGGGTGCGTCGCGCGCCCGCTCGATGGCCCTGCGCGCGTCGACCCTGGACGCGGCCACGGCGTACTCCGTCGGGCTCGTCGACGAGGTGTGCGCGCCGGCCGACGTGCTCGGCGTGGCGCTGCGGGTGGCCGGCGAGGTGGCGCGTCGTGACCCGGCGGCGATCCGGGCGGTGAAGCGCACGATGCAGGGCGGTCGGGCGTTCCGCGAGGGCCTGGCCACGGAGGGCGCCGCGTTCGTGAGCACGGCGTCCGGCGCACCCGCGGTGGCCCGGCTGCGCGCGTTCGCCGCGGCGAGCGACGAGCGCGGCCTGCGCACGCCCTGGCGCGACCGCACCTGGCTGCGCTGACCCCGGCTCGAGCGGCGCCAGCTCGGCGTCGTCGGCACGGGGCCGACCGCGTCTGCGCAGACCGTGCGCGGTGCCCGCTCGAGACAGCGTGGCGCCGCTCGATGACCGGTTATCGACGCCCGGGCCGCCGCCGGGGCCTACTCTGTCCGGCGTGTGCTACTCCGGCCGATGGATCCAGCTCGGCCCTCGCCACGGCCCAGGGGCGCGCGGCCCGGTGCCCTCGCCGCGCCCGACCACCCGCCGCTCGGCGGCACGCGGCCGGGTCGGCCGCTGGACCGAGTCGATGACCGACCGCCTGTCCTCGCGACCACGGCGCGGATCTCGCCGCGGCTGAGCCGAGACCGCCCGAGCGATGTGTCCGCCCGCAGGTATTCGCGTCGTGAGCACATCGCCGCGTGCGACGCGTCGGACGTCAGCGCAGCGACATCGCCCGTTCGGCGAGGGCGGTGATCGTGAGCGAGGGGTTCACACCGACGTTGGCCGGCACCACGCTGCCGTCGAGCACGCGCAGGTCCTCGTGCACGTCGCCGTCGGGGGTCGCGTAGACCCGGTGGTGCGCGTCGACGACGCCCTCCTCCGGCGACGGCGCGATCACGGCGCCGCCGAGGATGTGCGCGGTGGCGCCGACACCGAGCACGGGGTCGAGCAGCGTGCTGTACGGCGTACCTCCGCTCGCCTCGGCCACGGCTCGCGCCGCGGCCGACGCCTGCGGGAGGTAGGTCGGGATCGGGTCGGCACCGGGGGCCAGCCGCGAGCGGAGCGCCCAGCCGAGCGCACCGCGGCTCAGCTCGAGCGCGATCTCGTTGTCGTCGTGCTGCATGACGGTGAGCACCGTGACCCGGTGGTGCCAGTCCTTCGCGCGGGCGTTGGCCGTCGCGGCCCTGGGGTCGCGCAGCATCGCCGTGATCGTGCCGCGCAGCCGCGCCCCGCGGGTGTCGGCGTCGACGAGCGGCGCGAGGTACCACCGCATGAAGCCGTACGACGCCGGGAAGCGGTTGTTCGTCACGTGGGTCGAGGAGTCGGGGTGGAAGTCGCTGCTGATCGTCGAGCCGTCGGTGACGTCGACCGAGCCGTCGGGCTGCAGGATCGCGGCGAACGCCTCGGAGTTCGTGCGCACGTGCCGTCCGAGGGCCGGCGACAACCACGGCACCGACCGCCAGCGGTCGCGCGAGGCGAGGAGCAGCTCCGTCGTACCGAGCACGCCGGCACTGAGCACCACCTCGCGTGCGGTGAGGGAACCCGTGGAGACGTTGCGGCGCAAGGGATCCACGACGTCGAGCCGCCAGCCTCCGCCGTCGAGCCTCGTGAGCCGCGAGACCTTCGACCGCGGCGTGACGCTCGCGCCCAGCTCCTCGGCACGGGCGAGATACGTCCGGTCGACGCTGTTCTTCGCACCGTGCGAGCAGCCCGTGATGCACGACCCGCAGCGCACGCAGTCGGCGAACGAGATGCCCTGCGGCGTCGGGGCGTAGGTCGCGCCGGCCCCGAGACTGCTCGCCGCGGTCGCGAGCCAGCGGTCCTGCGCGCTCACGAACGGGTTCGTCTCCACGCCGAGCATCGACGCGGCCGTGTCGTAGTGCGTGTCGAGCTCGAACTCCCAGTCGAGCCCGGTGGCCGTCCACCCGGCATGGCGCCACGCCTCCTCGGTGGGACGCAGCAGGACGGCGGCGTACACGATCGAGCCGCCGCCGACACCGATGCCGTGCACGACCACGACGTGGCGCAGCGCGGTCTGCCGGAAGTAGCCGCGCAGCCCGATCTCGGGCATCCAGAGCAGGTCGCGGGCGCTGCGACCACCGCGCTCGAGGTCCTCGCGGGAGAGACGACGACCCTGCTCCAGCACGGCCACCGAGCGGCCCGCCTGGGCGTGCCGCAGCGCGGCCACGCCGCCTCCGAAGCCGGAGCCGACGACCGCGACGTCCACGTCCCAGCCGGTCACGCGAGCAGTGTGGCCTACGCCGGTCCCGGACGCGGGACAGGTGGCGGAACCGGCGGCAGGGCGACGCCGGGCGTGAGCGTCACCAGGACCCACACGCGCTTCTTGCCGACGACCCGCAGCGGCCACCGGGCCGGCCACATGAGCGAGAAGTGCCGCCCGTACTTCGCCCGGTGGGCACGCACACCGGGCCGGAACTCGCTGCGGTCGAGCACCTCCGCGCGACCCGCGACGTACGACTCCCCCGGCAGCAGATTCCCGGGACCGTCGCACGCGGCGACCGCGACGAGCGGGTTCGCGCGCATCCGACGGATCTTCCACGAGTCACCGAAGGTCGAGACGTAGAGCCGGTCGCCGTCACCGCTCACCCAGACCGGCGTGTGGGCGGCGGACCCGTCGGACCGGAACGAGACGAGGTCGACGAACGGCTCGTCCCCGAGCCTCCTGGTCTCCGCACGCGCGTCCATGTCGGAGACTCTCGCACGATCCCGCGTCCCGCGCGGCGGGCACCACGTCCGCCCCTTAGGGTTGCGCGCATGAGCGACGCGACGCCGGTGGAGGCGGCGGCCCCGCGGCCCGCCCTCGACAAGAAGAAGACCGCGATCATGGCCGCGATCGGGCTCGTCGCCCTCGTGCTGATCTTCGTGAAGGTGATCCCGCAGATCGGGTCCTACGAGGAGGCGTTCACCGCCATCAAGGCGATGAACGCGTTCGACATCGCCCTCATCGTGACCGCCGTGGTCGTCTACAACGTCGTCTACGGCTTCCCGTTCATGGCCGCCGTGCCCGGGCTCAGCTACCCGCGCTCGTTCCAGCTCAACCAGGGCGCGTTCGCGATCAGCAACGGCGTGCCCGCGGGCGGTGCCTTCGGCCTCGGCGTGCAGTACGCCATGCTCGCGTCGTACGAGGTGCCGCCGACCGTGGCGACCGCCGCGATCGGTGCGACGGGCGTCTGGAGCATCTTCGTGACGCTCGGGCTCCCAGTGTTCGGCCTCATGGCCATCACCGCCTCCGGCGCCATGGACGGCGTGGGCAAGTACGTCTACATCGGTGCTCTCGGGCTCGGCGTGCTCGTGACGATGATCGTCGTCTTCGCGCTCATCATGCGCAGCGAGCCGCTCGCGGTCAGGATCAGCGGCTGGGCCAACGCCCTCGCGAAGCCGATCTTCAAGGTCCTCAAGAAGGACGCCCCCGACCTCGTGCCGGTGGTCGTGAAGTTCCGCAGCGACACGGTCACGCTCGTGTCGCGCCGCTGGCACGTCATCACCGTGTCGCAGGTCGCGGTCTCGCTGTGCCAGTTCGCCATCTTCTTCGCCGCACTGCGCGGGGTCGAGGGCGAGGGGACGCCCACCCCGTTCCTC
>JADGOZ010000032.1 GCA_017882705.1 Candidatus Nanopelagicales bacterium
ACCGAGACCGAGCCCGGAGCGACCGTGACGGTCGGTGCGGCCGACGTCGTCGGCGTGGCGGGCGCGACGATCGGGGTGTCGTTCTTGATGGCGCTGAAGAGCTGCTTGGACTTCACCGGATCCCACACGAGCACGTCGCCGAGACCCTGCACGCGCTTCGGCGCGCCGAGCGGGACGGTCGTGAAGGCGACGTTGCCGGGGTTCGTGCCCTTGAGGCGATCCGCGAGGGCGAGGATCTGGTCCTTGCCGAGCCCGGAGTCGGTGGTGATGCTGCCGGCCACCGCGGACAGGAACCCGTTGAGCTTCACCGGGTTGAGGATCGTGCCCGCGCTCGTCGCCTTCTTCACGATCGAGGCGACGAACTTCTGCTGGCGCTTCATCCGGCCGAGGTCCGCCGTCGGGTCGATGTAGCGGGCGCGCACGTAGGCGAGCGCCTGGGGACCGCTGATCGTCTGGCGCCCGGCGGGGAGGTTCAGCCCGGACTTCTTGTCCGTCAACGGTTTCGCGAGGCACACCTCGACACCGTCGACGGCGTCGACCATCTGCAGGAAGCCGTTGAAGTTGACCTCGACGTAGTGGTTGATCGTCACGCCGGTCATGGCCTCGACGGTGGAGACCATGGCGCCGGCACCACCCTCTGCATAGGCGGCGTTGAGCTTCGCCTGGTGCGCGGGGTGCACCTTCCCCTTGGCGTCGGTGCGCGCGGGGATGGTGGCCAGCGTGTCGCGCGGCAGGGAGACCACGGTGACGGCGTCGGCGTTCGCGCTGACGTGGACGAGCATCATCGTGTCGGTGCGCGGGCCGCCGTAGTTCGCCTGACCGAGGTGCAGGGACTGGGTCTGGCTCGTCGTCAGGCCGGACCGGCTGTCGCTGGCGACGACGAGGATGGTCATGGGTGCTGTGGCGTCGTCGCCCGACCCGCTCCCCGACAGGCCGGGGATGCTGATCTGGGTGATCTTCGCGGCGTACTGGGACACGCCCGCCCATGCCACGCCGCTGGTGAGCAGCACTCCGACCGAGACGACGGTCGCGGCGACGCGCAGGCCGCGACGACGGCGCGGCGCCAGCGCCGAGACGGCCGAGCGGCCGGTCGTCGGTGCGTTCGACACGAGTTCCCTCCCAGGCCGGACTGGACGTCCGTCCACGGTACGACGCAGCCCGGCGGCGGGCCGTGCCGCAACGCCGGGTGAGGTCGATCACGCCGCCGCCCTGCGACTACCGTGCTCCGTGATGTCCCCGAACCCCGCGCCCCGCGACGAGCAGGCGGCCGAGAGCGACCCGACGCCGGCGCACGGCGTCTCCGTCGTGGTACCCGTCCTCGACGAGGAGGACCATCTGCGCGCCGCGGTGGACCGGCTGCTCGCGCAGACGTACGGCGGACCGCTCGAGGTGGTGCTGGCGCTCGGGCCCAGCAAGGACCGCACTGATGCCGTGGCCGCGGAGCTGGCGGCTGCCGACGGGCGGGTCAGGCTGGTGCCCAACCCGACGGGGCGCACTCCCGCGGGCCTCAACGCCGCCATCGCCGTGGCGTCCTACGACATGATCGTGCGCGTCGACGGCCATGCCTTCGTGCCCGAGGACTACGTTGCCGTCGCGGTCGAGGTGCTCGAGCGCACGGGCGCCGACAACGTCGGCGGCATCATGGCGGCGGAGGGCGAGACCCCGTTCGAGCAGGCGGTTGCGCGGGCGATGACGTCGAAGCTCGGGGTCGGTGCCGCCTCTTTCCACGTCGGCGGCGACGAAGGTCCGGCGCTCACCGTCTACCTCGGTGCGTTCCGTCGATCGGCGCTCGAGCGCGTCGGCGGCTACGACGAGAGCATGGTCCGGGCGCAGGACTGGGAGATGAACCGGCGTATCCGCGAGTCGGGCGGCCAGATCTGGTTCACCCCCGGGATGCGCGTCACCTACCGGCCCCGGTCGAGCGTCCGCGCACTCGGCAAGCAGTACTTCGAGTACGGCCGGTGGCGTCGCGAGATCGTGCGGCGTCACCCCGAGACCGTCAGCGCCCGCTACCTCGCGGCACCGGTCGCAGTGCTGGGGCTCGTGCTCGGCACGCTGCTGGGGCTGCTGTCGATCGGCGGGGCGCCCTGGCTGGCGGTCGGCTGGCTCGCGCCGCTCGGCTATCTGCTGCTGATCGCCGCGGGGTCGGCGGTCGCGGGGCGCGGGCTGCCCGTCGCGGCGTGGGTTCGGCTCCCCGTCGTGCTCGTCACGATGCACCTGTGCTGGGGCATCGGCTTCCTGACCAGCCCGCGCCGACTCGTCGATGACCAGGGCGGACCCGCCTGACGTCAGCCCGCCGGAGCCGCCGCCAGACGCTCCGCCACGAGGACGAACTCGTGGTAGGGGAACACGGTTCCCACGCGTCGCGGGAACGAGAACGATCGCGTGGGGACGAGCCCCGCGTTCCGGGCCGTGCGGTCGAGCGCGCGGTCGGTGCCGGGCTGTGCGCCCTGACGGGCGCCCGTGTTCGTCGTCGCCCTGCTGCTCCACTCCTCGCAGGCGCCGTCGTGTCGGGGGTGCTGCCGCGCGTCCTGACCCGAGGTCAGCGTCGGCAGGCCAGTCCTTCTTCGGCTCTCACCCTAGTATTCGGGTCCATGGAGCGAAGTTCGGTCGGCCGGGTGCTCGTCGTCGTCCCGGCGTGGAACGAGCGCGAGGCTCTGCCGGAGCTGCTGGCCGAGCTGCACGACGTCGTGCCCGATCTCGACGTGCTGGTGGTGGACGACGGATCCAGGGACGGCACGGCCGACGTCGTGCGGACGTCGGGCAGGGCGCAGGTCCTGGTTCTGCCGTTCAACGTCGGTGTCGGAGGTGCTATGCGCGCCGGGTTCCGCTACGCCCGCAACCATGACTACGCGACGGTCGTCCAGGTCGACGCCGACGGCCAGCACGATCCCCGCGACATCGCCGGGCTGCTCGCACTCATCGACGACGGGCACGACGTCGCCATCGGTGCCCGCTTCGCAGGCGTGGGCGACTACACGGTGCGAGGCCCGCGCTGGTGGGCCATGCGCGTCCTCGCCCGTTCCGTGTCGAGGCTGGCGAAGGTCCCGCTCACCGACGTGACGTCCGGATTCCGAGCGAGCGGCCCGGCGGCGGTCCACCTGTTCGCGACCGAGTACCCGCCCGAGTACCTGGGCGACACGGTCGAGTCGCTCGTGCTCGCCGGCCGCTCGGGTCTGCGGCTCGGCCAGGTCCCCGTGGCCATGCGCGCCCGGCGCGGCGGCCAGCCGTCCCAGTCGGCGGTCCGAGCGACCGTCTACCTCGCTCGTGCTCTTCTTGTCCTGGCTCTCGCGGTCGTTCACACGAAGCCTGCGGTGTCGGTCGCATGAGCCTGACCGTGACGGGTCTGCTCGCCGGCATCCTCGTGCTGCTGCTGACGTTCGAGCTGCTGCGACGTCGCGCGCTCCGCGAGAAGTACGCGGCGCTGTGGCTGCTCGTCGCGTTCGTCGCCGTCGTCTTCGCGCTGTTCCCCGCCAGCCTCGACCGGCTAGCGTCCCTCCTCGGCTTCCAGGTCCCGGCGAACCTCCTCTTCGCGCTCGCGGCGCTCGTGCTGCTCGCGGTGTCCATGCAGCTCTCGCTCGAGCTCGGACGGGTCGAGGACCAGAGCCAGCGGCTCGCCGAGGAGGTCGCGCTCCTGCGCCTCGACCTCGAGCAGCTGCGTCACGAGCCGCGTCCGGCGCCGCCCCAGGAGCCGGACGGCGACTGACCTGACGCGCTGCCGCCAGGCGGCCGTCCAGCGAGATCATGACGGGTCCCCGGTTCGCGGAGGATCGTGCCTGGTTCCGGGAGACGCGCGCGGCCCGCTGCGCCGCGGCTGGCGAAGGGCCGCCCGAGCAGCGATGCTCCGGCCGACGTCCCGCCTCCAGGCCGTGGCCAGTCTGCCGCTGCCCCGCAGCGCTGGCAGCGTCGCGGTGCTGCTCCGCCACGCGGTCGGCGCCTAGGACGACAGAGTCACCGAGCGAGCGAGCGACGCGACGTGGGCGTCGACCGCCTCGAGCGTGGGCAGCCGACCCAGGTCTGCGGCCTCGGCCAGGGTGGGGGCGGCGGCATCCTTGGGCGACAGCAACGGTTCGACCCCGGTCGGCCAGGCGATGCCGATGGCCGGGTCGAGCGGGTGGATCTCGTGCTCCCGGCCGGGGGAGTAGCCCGTGCTGCACAGGTAGACCACGGTCGAGTCGTCCTCCAGGGAGAGGAACGCGTGGCCGAGGCCTTCGGAGAGGTAGATGGCACGGCGGTCCACGGTGTCGAGCAGGACCGAGTCCCAGGCGCCGAACGTGGGCGACCCGACCCGGATGTCGACGGCGACGTCGAGCACCGCACCGCGCACGCAGGTCACGTACTTCGCCTGCCCCGGCGGGACGTCGGCGTAGTGGATGCCACGCAGGACTCCGCGGCGGCTCACCGAGCAGTTCGCCTGCGCGAGGTCGAGGTCGTGCCCGACCGCTGCGCGGAAGCCCTCGTCCTTGAACCACTCCAGGAAGGTGCCGCGGTCGTCGCCGAACTGTCGCGGGGTGATCTCGAAGGCGCCGGGCACCTTCAGCTCGCGGAACTCCATGGTGACTCCCGTGCTCAGGGTCGGCCGAGGCCGCGGTAGGTCCAGCCGGCGGCGCGCCAGGCGGCGGGGTCGAGCACGTTCCGCGCGTCGATGATCCGCGGCTGAGCCACCACGTCGCGCAGCGCGACGGGGTCCAGGTCCCGGAACTCCTTCCACTCGGTCAGCAGGAGGACGACGTCGGCACCGGCCACCGCGTCGGCCGCGGACTCCGCCAGCGCCAGCGTGGGGAACTGGCGGCGCGCGTTGGCCATCGCCTTCGGGTCGTAGACGTGGACGTCGGCGCCCTCCACCTGCAGCGCCGAAGCGACGTGCAGGGCGGGGGAGTCGCGGACGTCGTCGCTGTCGGGCTTGAACGCCGCGCCGAGGCAGGCGATGCGGACGTCCAGCACGTCGCCGCCGGCGAGCTCGCGCGCGATGTCCACCGTGCGCTGGCGTCGACGGAGGTTGACCTCGTCGACCTCGCGCAGGAACGCGACGGACTCACCGACACCGAGCTCTCCCGCGCGTGCCATGAAGGCGCGGATGTCCTTGGGCAGACAGCCACCGCCGAACCCGAGTCCCGCGCGCAGGAACTGCTTCCCGATCCGCTCGTCGTGGCCGATCGCCTCGGCGAGCTTCGTGACGTCGGCCCCGGTCACGTCGCAGATCTCGGCCATCGCGTTGATGAAGGAGATCTTCGTCGCGAGGAAGGAGTTCGCGGCCACCTTGACCAGCTCCGCGGTCGCGAAGTCGGTCACCACGAAGGGAACCCCGTTGGCGAGCTGCGTCGCGTAGACCACGCGCAGCGTGGCCTCGGCGGCGGCGGAGCGCACGCCGACGACCAGCCGGTCGGGGGCCACGGTGTCCTGGACCGCGTATCCCTCGCGCAGGAACTCCGGGTTCCAGGCGAGCTCGGCTCCCACCCCCACCGGTGCCAGCTCGGCGAGCCGCCCTGCGAGCCGGTCGGCCGTGCCGACGGGGACCGTGGACTTGCCCACGACCAGGCACGGGCGGGTGAGCTCCTTCGCGAGGCTCTCGAGCGCGCCGTCGACGTAGGTCATGTCCGCCGCGTGCGACCCGCGCTTCTGCGGAGTGCCGACGCAGAGGAAGTGGATGTCTCCGAACTCGGCCGCCTCGGCGAAGGACGTGGTGAACCGGAGCCGGCCCGAGGCGATCGCCCGTGCGAGCACGTCGTCGAGCCCGGGCTCGTAGAACGGCGCCCTGCCCGAGGACAGGGACGCCACCTTGGACGTGTCGGTGTCGAGACCCAGGACCTCGTACCCGAGGTCGGCCATGCAGGCGGCGTGGACCGCCCCGAGGTAGCCGGTACCGATGACGGTGACGCGCAGGGCCATGAGAGGTCTCCAGGGAAATCGAGGCGGACGCGAGTCTAGGCCAGCGCGGCGTGGCTGCTCGGCCGCACGCCGACGCCGCTCAGCGTCGGCGCGAGATGACCACGGTGGTGCCGAGGTCGTGGACCGTCGCCACGGCGACGAAGCACGCGGGGACGGTGGTGGCCGAGGTCACCGCGTAGCGGATGTCGAGGAAGGCGACATCCGGGTTGCACACGTCGATCCGCAGCCGGTGCAGGCTGCCGCGCACGGGGAGGATCTGAGCCGGCTTCTCCGTCGGGTCGTTCACCCAGATGTACTTCGCGAAGTTGTTCCACTCGGCCTCCTGCGCGGGGGCGAGTCGCTCCCAGACGCTGCGGGTCGGGTAGACGGTCATGCCGGTCACCAGTTCGTTGCCCGAGGCCGCGACCACCGAGGCCGAGCCGACCCCGGCGGTGTCGATCCATCGGGTCGGGCCGTCCTGATGCTCGATCGCCGCGACGGCGTTCGCCAGGGGGCCGTGGGTGAGGGGGCCGAGCCCGCGGTAGAGGGGGTTGACGATCACGAAGTTGTAGAGGACCACGGCGACGAGGAGCACCGCCGCCGGCCACGTGACGCGGCCCAGGCAGAGGACGGTCAGGCAGCCGGCCACCACGGCGCCGGCCACGGCGGCCCGCCCGACCCCCTGGGTGCCGGGGTTCAGCAGCTGCGTGGCGGACCACCAGGTCAGTGCCGCGGCGCCCGCCGCGGCCAGCACCGTGAGCAGGACGACGAGCCACGTCCGACGGATCCGGACCCGTCCTGCGGCCAGGTAGACGAGCAGGGCGGCGCCGACGCCGAGCGCCAGGGTCATGCGCGGGCCCGGCACCCGGTCGAGGAGGGTGATCCGCCCGACCAGGTCCGGCACGGGCGCGAGCATCCAGAGCAGCTCCACGACCAGCACCACGGTGACCGCCAGGAACGGTGCCCAGCTGCGCATGCTGTCGCCCGCCGGAGGGGCTGCGGCGGCCGCGTCAGCGGTCCCGGCCGCGAGCGCGTGGTCCGTCGTGCGGCGCCCGCGGATCGTCCGCACGAGCACGACGATCACGAGGATCAGGACGATGAGGAGGACCGGGAGCGAGAACCAGGGCGCGCTCACCTCGCTCTGGTTGAGCTGCACGGGGGCGCCCGGGTCGAGCGCCAACGCCGTCGGGTCGTCGCTGAGCACCGTGTTGAGCGCCGAGCCGACGAGGACCGAGGCGTGCCCCTCGCCGGACCCGGACACGCGGTTCCCCGGGTAGATCGTGCCGGCCGTGGCCGCGAGGGCCACCGAGGACTGGTGGGCCCACAGGCCGAGGACCGCGACCGTCGGGACCAGGGCGCTGACGGCCACGAGCATCACGCGGAGCACGGACGGGCGCCTCGCGACCACGTCGCCGACGACGACCGCCGCCATCACCAGACCCACGGACAGGAGCCACGGGGGGTAGAGCACGAAGAACGCCGTGCAGGCGAAGTAGGCGACGACCACGCCGAGCGAGGTCGCGGCCCAGGGTGACCGGACGCGCAGCGCGACGAGCAGCGCCGCGGTGGCCGCGGCGAGGTAGCCGATGGTCAGGGCCGGCCCGTTGCTCCACCACGCCACGATCGGTCCGAGCCCCACGACGGCAGCCATGGCCGCTGCGAGCAACGGCTTGCGACGCAGGGCCAGCAGCAGGGCGTACGTGCCGAGCAGCCCGACGGCCACGACCAGCCACCAGCGGGCGGCGAACGCGCGCTCGACGCCGAGCACGAAGTAGGGGAAGTTCACCGGCTGGAACGCGGTGGTCAGCGACAGGACCGGAGCAGCCTGGCCGGCGACGTCCATGTCGGTGTCGGTGAGCCCGATCCACGCGTGCGCCGGGAAGTCCCTGCGGGCGTTGCCGATCTGGACCGGCGTCGCGAGCGCGAACTCGTCGCCGCGGACCACCCGCGGCGTTCCCGCCACGATGTTCGGGTCGGTGTCGGCGAGCCGGCTGTTGAGCGCCACCGAGCTGCCGTTGAGGTTCAGCCCGGCGAGGACGCCGACGGCGACGAGGACGAGGACCGGGAGGGCGAGCACGGCGGACCATCTCAGGACACGTCGCTCGCGATCAGGTGCCCCGGCGCCCTGGGTCCGATCTGCGTCGTCGTCGCGCCCCTCGGTCGTGGTCCCCGGTGTCGACGGGCGGTCTTCGTCCGTCACTCGTCCGGGCCGAGCAGCGCGAGCAGGTAGTCGCCGTAGCCGCTCTTGCGCAGCGGCTCGGCGAGGCTGCGCAGGGCGTCGTCGTCGAGGAAGCCTTCGCGCCAGGCGATCTCCTCGATGCAGCCGATCTTGAGGCCCTGCCGCTGCTCGACGACCTGCACGAACTCGCCGGCGGCCATGAGGGAGTCCACCGTGCCCGTGTCGAGCCAGGCCGTGCCCCGGTCGAGCACGGTCACGGTGAGGCGCTGCTCGCGCAGGTAGTGGTCGTTGATGGCGGTGATCTCGAGCTCGCCGCGCGCGCTCGGCGTGATCTGCCGGGCGATGTCGACGACGTCGGGACCGTAGAAGTACAGCCCGGGTACGGCGTAGCTGCTCCGGGGCGCCGCGGGCTTCTCCTCGATCGAGATGGCGCGGCCGTCGGCGTCGAACTCGACGACGCCGTACTCGCGCGGGTTGCTCACGTGGTAGGCGAAGACGTGACCGCCTTCGACGGAGGTGTTGGCCTTGAGCGCCGTGCCCAGCCCGGTCCCGTAGAAGATGTTGTCGCCGAGCACCAGGCACGCCGAGTCGCCGCCGAGGAAGTCGGCGCCGATGAGGAACGCCTGGGCGAGGCCCTCTGGCCGCGGCTGGACGGCGTACTGCAGGTTGATGCCCAGGTCGCTGCCGTCCCCGAGCAGCCGGTGGAACTGCGGTGCGTCCTCGGGTGTCGTGATGATGAGGATGTCGCGGATGCCGGCCATGAGCAGGGTCGAGAGCGGGTAGTAGATCATCGGCTTGTCGTAGACCGGCAGCAGCTGCTTGCTGACCCCCCGTGTGATCGGGTGGAGTCGAGTGCCGGACCCGCCGGCGAGGATGATCCCGCGCATGCCGCCCAGACTAACCGGTTCACAGGGTTTCTCCGGCCGGCCCCCTGGCAGGTCGACGGGCTCGACCAGGAGCACTTCAGCGACGTTCGCCTGCCCTGGGTAGGTTGGCCCCCGCGGTGCCGCCGGTGACCAGCCGGCTCAGACGTCGGTGAGGAGGTGCCACGCATGCCTGAGCGTGCCTGGCAGGCCCGGTTGCGTCGCCTCTCCACGTCCCGTGCGAGGTCCCGTGGACCGCTTGATGCGCTGACCCCGAGCCCGCTCGAGGGCACGCTCCGGATCGCCTACGTCGTGTGGGACTGGCCGGCCCTCTCCCAGACCTTCGTGCTCAACGAGATCCGTGAGCTCCTGAGGCGCGGTCACGACGTGGTCGTCTACTTCAAGACCAGCGCCGACCCGCAGGCACGACTGACCTTCGAGATCGACGCGCACCAGGTCGAGGACGCGGACGGGCTGTGCCGCTTGCTCGTGGAGCACGACCGGCAGGTCATGCACTCCCCCTTCGCCTACCCGAGCACGACGCTGCTGGTCTGGCCGGCGTCGACGGCGACCGGGCTGCCCTTCACGTTCATGGCCGGCGGTGTCGACGTCGCGCACTACGGCAACATCAAGCGGAACCGCGTCGGGGAGATGGCGTCCTCGCCCAGGTGCCTCGGGGTGGTGACGCTCGGCACGTTCCACCGCGACCTGCTGCTCGAGTGCGGCGTGCCCTCCCACCGCATCGTGATGGAGCGGCAGTCGGCCGAGCTCCCCCGGCCTGCACCGGCGAGGACGGGCACGACGCGACCCAGGCTCGTCAGCGTCGGACGGTTCATCGAGAAGAAGGGGCTCGAGTTCCTCGTCCAGGCGGCGCCTCAGCTGCCCGACGTCGACGTCGTTCTCTACGGCTACGGCCCGCTGGAGGAGTCGCTGCGCGCGCTGGCCCTCGACGTCGGCGCCGTCAATGTCGAGTTCGCCGGCCCGATCGAGGGCCAGGAGCAGCTCGAGGCCGCCTACGGCTCCTCGGACCTGTTCGTGCTGCCCTGCGTGCGTGCCGAGAACGGCGATCTCGACGGTCTGCCGACGGTGATCCTGGAGGCCATGGCGGCAGGCGTGCCGGTGGTCACGACCGATGCCGCGAACATCCCGGACCTCGTCATCGACGGCGTCACCGGCTTCATCAGCCGGCAGCGCGACGTCGACTCGCTCGTCGCCGCCGTACGTCGGGCCCTCGGCATGTCGCCGGAGCGCCGTGGTGCCCTGGTCGGCGCTGCGCGTCGCCAGGCTGAGGCCTATGCGAACCCGTCGCGGACGACCGAGACGCTCGTGCGGCTCTGGCGCCGGGACTCGATGGACATCGTGCTCGTCACGTTCGATCGCGCGGGCCAGCGGAGCAGTGCGGACACGTTCGCGATCATCGACCGGCTGCTCCGCTTCACGTCCGTGCCGTTCGGGATCACGGTCGTGGACAACCGGAGCGACGCGAGCTTCGTGCGCGAGCTGTCCCAGCGATACGCCGCCGAGCCGCAGGTCGACGTCGTCCCGCTGAGGAGGAACGTCTACTGCGGGCCCGCGACCAACATCGGCTTCGCCCGCGGGCGTTCGCCGTACCTCGTCTACGTCTGCAGCAACGAGGGCTTCGTCCTGCGCCACGGCTGGGATCACCAGATGATCCGTACGATCGACCGGACGGGTGCCGCGATGGCCGGGTTCCCCGTCGAGCTCGGCGGGTACCGGACCGGGGCCGAGCTCGCGACGTACCCGTCGTTCAAGCGGTGGCGTTCCCGCGCGTTCGCGCTCGATGCCCCGGACCGTCGGTTCCGGCACATCCAGGGGGGCCTGTTCATCCTGCGCCGCGACGCCTTCGAGTCGTCCGGAGGGTTCAACCGCAAGGTGCCGCAGGCGGGGACGGACATCGAGTACAGCCACTACCTCGAGAGCCTCGGGCACACGCTCGCCGCCGTCCCGGGCCTCGTCGGCTGCAGCGCGAAGACACGACCTCCGGTCCTCAGCCTCGTCGACGAGTTCACGGTCGCGGTGCACCCGTCGAGGGCTGCGACCGTCGGGGTCCTGGACTCCGTGGTCGCACGGTCGGTGCACCTGTGCCCGTTGTGCGAGTGGACTGGGCCGGCGTTCAACGACGACCACTGCCCGCGCTGCGGCTCAAGCCCTTTCTCGCGGACGGCGATCCGGCTGCTGAGCCTGAGCGGGCAGCTCCAGACCAGCCCTCGGGTTCGGGTCGTCGCGCGGGAGGACAGCCTGCGGCGGGCCCTGGGGCAGCTCTCCCCGAATCTCGTCGTCGACGTGGTCCACGACGAGTCGGCTGCGGCTGCGGTCCTGGACGACCTGAGCGCGAACCCCCCCGGTCTGCTGGTGGTCGACCGCTACTGGCCGACCGAGGACGGGTTCGCGGGCGTCCTCCCCGGACTCGTGGGACTCGCGGAGCGCGGCGTGCTCGTCGCCGCCGCCGCCGACGTCGGCGCCACGCAGGATCGGGTCCAGCGCCGGCTCGCGGAGGTCGGCACGTGCGTCAGGGGCGACGTCCTCGACCTCGTGAGCGGGGTCTGCTCCTTCGACCCCTACCCTGCGGTGCTTCTCGGCTTCCCCTACGGCGACGGTGCGCTCCAGGGGATCGAGTGCTGAGCAGGGAAGCGACGTGAGATACGTCGTCACATCCGGCGCCGGGCTCCTGGGCTCGGCCCTGTGCGCCGCGCTCGCCGAGCAGGGCCACGATGTCGTCTGCGCCGACCGTCGCGATCGCCTGACCAGCGCCACGGCCCCGCAGCCCGGCGTGGTGACGGCGGAGTTCGATCTCGCGCGCGGGTCGGCGCCCGACGACCTGCTCGAAGGCTGCGACGTGCTCGTGCACCTGGCGCACCGAGGCCTGCCCTCCTCGCCCATGCAGGCGGCGGCGCAGGAGGCGGCGGACAACGTCGGTGGCGGACTCCGCCTGCTGGAGGCGGCGCGTCGGCACCGCGTCGGTCGGGTCGTGTTCGCCTCGAGCGGCGGGACCGTCTACGGCCGCGTGGCGCAGCTGCCGGTCCCCGAGTCGGCCCCTACCGAGCCGATCAGCGCCTACGGCGTCGGCAAGCTGGCCCTCGAGCACTACCTGCAGCTCTACGCGGCGGACTTCGGGCTGCGGTGCCTGAGCCTGCGGGTCGGCAACGCCGTCGGGGAGGGGCAGTTCCGCGGCGCGGGGGTCGGGGCGCCCGCGAAGTTCCTCGCCGCCGTCGCGGCCGGGGAACCCCTGTACATCTGGGGTGACGGCTCCGTCGTCCGTGACTACATCCATGTCGACGACATCGTCCGAGCCTTCGCCGTCGCGTCCACGGCCGACCTCGAGAGCGGGCCCTACAACGTCGGCTCGGGAGTCGGTCACAGCCTCCAGCAGGTCATCGAGATCGTCCGCGACGTCTCAGGCCACGACCCGGACGTCCGGCTCGGCGCGTCGCGCGTCTTCGACGTCCCGTCGATCGTCCTCGACGCGACACGGTTCATGGCGGCGACGGGCTGGCGCTGCGAGGTCGACCTCCGCGACGGCATGGCCCGGATGTGGGAGCACCTCCGCGCCGAGGCGAGACCGTAGTCAGCGACCTCCTCCGGCCGGTGCCGACCCGACCGACGGGGGGCGGCCCCAGGGCGGCCCGGGGGCCACGAGCCTGCGACTACGATGGTCCGACTGTCCGCTTCTCGACGGGAATCCCTCGCATGCGCATCCTCGTGACCGGGGGAGCCGGCTTCATCGGCTCCCACTTCATCCGCACGGCCCTGTCCACCGCCTACGCAGGGCTCGAGGGCGCGGAGATCGTCGTGCTCGACGCCCTGACCTACGCCGGGAACCGCGCGAACCTCGACCCGGTCGCCGACAGTCCGCGCCTGCGCTTCGTCGAGGGCGACATCCTCGACGTCGATCTCGTCGACTCCCTCGTGGGCGAGGCCGACGCCGTCGTGCACTTCGCTGCGGAGTCGCACGTCGATCGGTCGATCACCGGCGCGCGCGACTTCGTGATGACCAACGTCGTCGGCACCCAGACCCTGCTCGACGCCGCGCTGCGCCGGAACCTCGGGCGCTTCGTGCACGTGTCCACCGACGAGGTCTACGGGTCGATCGACGAGGGCTCGTGGCCCGAGACCCACCCGCTGGAGCCGAACTCGCCGTACGCCGCGTCCAAGGCGTCGAGCGACCTGATCGCCCGCTCCTACGCGCGCACCCATCACCTCGACGTGCTCGTCACGCGCTGCTCGAACAACTACGGGCCCTACCAGTTCCCCGAGAAGGTCATCCCGCTGTTCGTGACGAACCTCATCGACGGCGGCACCGTGCCGCTCTACGGCGACGGTCTCAACGTCCGCGACTGGCTGCACGTCGACGACCACTGCCACGGCATCGCGCTCGTGCTCGCCGGCGGTCGCGGCGGCGAGGTCTACAACATCGGCGGCGGCACCGAGCTCACCAACAAGGAGCTCACCGAGATGCTGCTGGAGAAGACGGGCGCCGACTGGAGCCGCGTCGTACCGGTCGAGGACCGCAAGGGCCACGACCGCCGTTACTCCGTCGACATCAGCAAGATCTCCGCAGAGCTCGGGTACGAACCGCGCGTGCCGTTCGGCACGGGCCTGTCCGACACCGTGGCCTGGTACCGCGAGAACCGCGCGTGGTGGGAGCCGCTCAAGTCGCGCGCCGCGCTGGCCCGATGAGCACCGCCCGCTCCGACGGTCGCTGGCTGGTCGTCGGTGCGCTGGGGATGCTCGGCACCGACGTCGTGTCCGCGCTCGCGGGCCGCGAGGTGACCGCGCTCGACCGGCCCGAGATCGACATCACGGACGTCGCGTCGGCCACGGCCGCGGTCGCGGGGCACGACGTCGTCGTGAACTGCGCCGCGTGGACCGCCGTCGACGACGCCGAGACCCGCGAGGGCGACGCGTTCGCGGTCAATGCCGTCGGGCCTGCGAACCTCGCCCGTGCCTGCGCGGACACGGGGGCGTGGATGGTCCACATCTCGACCGACTACGTCTTCGCCGGTGACGCCACCGCGCCCTACGCCGTGGACGCGCCCATCGCCCCGCGCTCGGCGTACGGCCGCACGAAGGCGGCGGGGGAGTGGGCGGTCCGCGCGGAGCTGCCGGAGCGCTCGCTCATCCTGCGCACGGCGTGGCTCTACGGCGCGAACGGCCCGAACTTCGTCCGCACGATGAAGGATCTCGAGTCCTCGCGCGAGACCCTCGAGGTCGTCGACGACCAGAGAGGCCAGCCGACCTGGTCGGGCGACCTCGCTGCCCGTCTGGTCCAGGCGGTCGACGTGGGTGCACCGCCCGGGACCTACCACGCGACCTCGTCGGGCGAGACCACGTGGTTCGGCCTGGCCCGTCGGGTCTTCGAGCTGCTCGGCGCCGACCCGGAGCGGGTCCGACCCACCACCTCCGACAGGTTCGTCCGACCTGCGCCGCGCCCCGCCTACTCCGTCCTCGACCACCGCGGCTGGGCTCGCGCGGGCCTGGCTCCGATGCGGCAGTGGGACGAAGCCCTCCAAGCGGCGTGGCCCGTCTGACGTGAGTCGGACCCAGCCCGGGCTCTCGGTAGGGTGACCGCGTGGATCCCCAGTCGCTTCTCTGCCCGTGCTGCGGGACGGCCACCGACGCCTTCGGTCCTGGTCCGGGTCGTCGCCCGAACGCGTGCTGCCGCACGTGCGGCAGCCTCGAACGGCACCGCTTCCTCGCGTTGCTGCTCGCCGCGATCCGGAACCAGGTGCCCGCCTCCGGGACGGTGCTGGACGTCGCACCCTCGACGCAGATCAGCTCCCTCATCCGGGACATCGCGCCCGATCGCTACCTGTCCATCGACTTCGACCCCGATGCCGACGGCCGCCTCGTCGACCTGAGGGCGAGCCTGACGAATCTTCCGCTGCCTCCTGCGTCGGTGGCTCTGCTCGTCTGCTACCACGTCCTCGAGCACATCCCGGACGACGCCCTCGCGATGCGGGAGATCGCGCGCGTCCTCGCGCCCGGGGGGATGGCTGTCATCCAGGTCCCCTTCCGCGACTCGGCCCCCACCGACGAGGACCCGTCGGCCTCCCCCGAGGAGCGTGCACGTCGTTTCGGCCAGGCCGACCATGTGCGCTTCTACGGCACGGACTTCGTCGCGAGGCTCGAGGCCGCCGGACTCACGGTCTCCGAGTACCGCGTGGGGGACGTCCTTCCCGACGACCTCAGGTCCGTGATCGCCGGCGTCTCGTGGGAGCGGGTCTGGATCGGCACCTCGGCCGGCACGGTCCCACCCGACCCGGCCGTCGTGCAGCAGCGTGTCACCTCCGCGCTGGCCGAGGCGATCGCGGTCGAGATCGAGGCGACGACCGGTGTGGTCACCACGGGTCCGGTCGGGTTCGGTGCGACCGGGCTCTCCGGGGTCGAGAGCGAGCTGGCCGAGCGCGACGCGGAGCTCGGACGCCTCGCGATGCTGGCCCGGTTCCGGGCCGATCGCGCCGAGGCCGTGGCCGTCGCGGCCGGTGCGCCGCCCCGGAGCTCGGCTCGCCGTCGGCCGGCGTGGCAGCGCCGGCTCGCGCACGTGCTGCCGGCGAGAGTGCGACACCGCCTGCGGCAGGGGCGTCGTCCGTGACGGGCGTGTCCGACGCGGGGACGACGGCAGCCGGACCGGTCCGTCCGCGAGCGACGATCGTCATCCCCACGGCGGGCGCGTCCGGGCCTGCGTGGGGGGAGGAGCGCGTCTACGTCGTCGGCTGCGTCGAGAGCATCGAGCGCCACAGCTACGAGGTCGACCATGGCTACGTCATCGTGGCCGACGACCGCGGCGATCTCTCCTACCTCGACGAGGTCACGGCACTCGCCCCTGATCGCGTCCGGGTCATCCTGTTCGACGACGCGTTCCACTTCTCGCGCAAGGTGAACATCGGCGCCGCCGCCACGGATGCCGAGTACCTCGTCATCCTCAACGACGACATCGAGGCGACCGACCCGGGGTGGCTCGACCGCATGGTGGCCATTGCCGCTGCGCCTGATGTCGGCGCCGTCGGCGCCGTCCTCCGATATGACGACGGGTCCATCCAGCATGCCGGGCACCGCTACGCCAACGGTGGTCCGTCGCACGTGCACTACCGCAGCGACATCCCACGCGACTCGGGCCACGAGGCGCTGCGCGACCGCGACGTGTCCGGAGTCACCGCCGCCTGCATCGTCCAACGCCGTGAGGTCTGGCGAGAGGTGGGCGGGCTCACGCCGATCTTCCCCGTCAACTACAACGACGTTGACTACTGTCTGAAGATCCGGCAGCTCGGGCTGCGCATCGTGCTGGCGGGATCGGTCGAGCTCGTGCACTTCGAGAGCAAGTCGCGCGACCCCGCGACAACGCCCGAGGAGCGGGCACGGCTGCGCAACCGCTGGAGCCATATGATGCAGGTCGACGAATTCAGTCCGTGACGGGGTGAGGCTCGGCGGTCTCGTCCGGGCTCGGCTCATGGGGACGCGACGGAGAGGCACGACGTGCGGAAACGGCTCGCCCGGGTCGCTCGACGCTACCGGGGGGCCACCGCGGCGGTCGACCGCGTCGTGGCCGCGCGCTACGCGCATCGCGTCGCCTCGTCAGGTCTCCTCGACCTCGCCTGGTACTCCGAGCTGACCGGGCTGACGTTCGAGTCGCCGAGGCGCGCTGCTGCGCACTACATCTCGGTCGGGCGTCGTCAGGGCCTCGTGCCGAACCCGCTCTTCGACCCGTCGAGGTGGCGCTCGGGAAACTGGCGCTCGGGCGTGCTGGACCCGGTCGTCCACTACCTCCGGCGCTCCGGATCGATCTCACCCAGCGCCCTGTTCGACCCGGTGCGCTACCTCCTCGACCACCCTGAGGCGCGCTCGCATCCCGGTGGGCCGCTGGGCCACTTCCTGTCGAGCGTGCCTGCGCCGCCGTTGCCGGTGACCGATGCCGCGCTCACGCCGCTCCGGGCGTGGGAGGACATCCACCCCGACCTGATCGCCGTCGCGGCTCGCTGGCGCAACGCCGCCTGGCGAGCACGCCCCCGGCGTACGGCGGACCACGATGCCGCCCTGGGGCGGCAGATCCTCGCCGTGGCCGTCGCTCGCCCGCTTCCGCAGTCGCCGGACGACCGGCCGCTCGTCTCGGTGATCCTCCCCGCACGGGACCGCGAGGTCGAGATACAGCGGGCGCTCGGCTCGGTGCTGGCCCAGTCCTTGGGCAGCTGGGAGGCGCTGGTGGTGGACGACGGGTCGACGGACTCGACGCCCGACGTGGTGGAGCGCTTCGCCGCAGCGGATGCACGAGTGCGCCTCATCCGTCGGCCTCCCCTCGGGGTCTCGTCGGCACGCAACGCCGGCATCGCCGCAGCACGGGGTCACTACGTCGCCTTCCTCGACTCCGACAACCTCTGGGTGCCCGACTTCCTGAGGGCGATGCTGAGCGAGATGTCGCTGAACGATGCGGACGCGGCCTACTCCGCCGTCGAGCTCGACGACGGCCGCGACGTGTGGGTGCGCAACTTCGAGGGCGACCTCGAGGACATCAGGTACCGCAACTACATCGATCTCAACGCGCTCGTCGTGCGCCGTGCACTGCTCGACGAGATCGGGGCCTTCGACGAGACCCTGCGCCGCATGGTCGACTGGGACCTGGCGATCAGGATCGCGCAGGCCGCGTCGATCGGGCACTACCCGTTCGTCGGGGTCCACTACGACGACAAGCCCTCCGGCAGCCGCATCACCACCCGTGAGTCCGGCTCGTGGGCCGATGCCGTCATCGCCAAGCACGAGGTCGACTGGATCTCGGCCGAGGCCGCACTCGACGAGCGCACGACCGGTCGTGTCTCCGTCGTCGTCGTCGGCGGTGAGCCGGCCGAGAGCACCGTGCGGACCGTGCGGTCGGTCCTCGACTCGTGCGGAGATGCCGACGTCGAGGTCGTCGTCGTCGGGACGGGTCCGATCCCGTTCTTCTGGGTGACGCTGATCGCCTCCGTGGGTGGCGATCCGAGACTGCGGACCGTCAGTCTCGACCAGCCCGTCAACCGGTCGGTCTCGCGGAACCTCGGTGCGACCAGGTCGACCGGCGAGATGATCATGTTCCTCGATCCCGGGCTGACGCTCGAGCCCGGCTGGGTCACGCCCCTGCTCGACGAGATGGGTGACCCGTCGGTCGTGGGGGCCCAGGCGCTGGTGCTCTCCTCCGACGGCACCGTGCGATCGGCCGGGGTCGAGTCGACGGGCGGGTTCGCCCGCCCGCGGCCGGTCCTGGCCGGCGCTCCGGCCGAACGGCTGACGGAACGCGCGCGGGTCCCCATCGGGGCCGGCAGTCCCGCGGCGCTGCTGATGAGAGCGCGGACGGTGACCGGGATACGCGGTTTCGATCCTGTCCTGTCCGACGGCTGGGCGGATCTCGACTTCTGCCTGCGCGCAGCAGAAGGCCGGGCGTCGGGATACGTCCTGCGCACGGACGTACGCGCGACCCAGAGCGTTGATCCGAGCGCTGTGCCGCCCCCCGAGGAGGTCCGGGACCGAGGCAATCGCCTCGAGTTCGCGCGGCGGTGGGACATCGACGTCGATGCGCTGCTCGCCGGGTCGGCGTCGCAGGTCGTCAGCCGGCTCGACGCGCCCGCGACGGGATCGACGAGAGGCGCAGGGGACCGGCGGTCCGCTCCGTGAGCCCGTCACCGACGCGCGTGGTGTTCGCCACCGGGCGGATCGCGTCGAACACGTTGCGGTACCGCGTCCGGATGGCGGAGGAGCTCCTGCGCTCACGGGGCATCGCCACGGTCGCGGTCCACTCGGAGGACCCCCTGCTCACGTCCTGGGTGGAGTCGGCCGACCTGCTCGTCGTCTATCGAGCACCCGCGAACCGGCGCCTCCTCGCGGCGGTCGACAAGGCTCGGCAGCGCGGGATACCGGTCACGTTCGACGTCGACGACCTCGTGTTCCTCCCGTCGATGCTCGAGCACGTGCCGTTCCTGGAGAAGCTCTCCGCGAGGCAGCGTCAGGACATGGCGGACGAGGCCAGGCTCCAGGAGCTGATGCTCGGACTCGTCGACGCGTGCACCGGCGCCACGACGCCGCTCGTCGAGGTGCTGCGCACGGTCACCGACGCCCCGTGCCAGGTGCTGCCGAACGGACTCACCCGCCTGGGTGCCGGGAACGCCGCAGCCACGAGGCGACGAGCGGACGACGGGCGCCTGCGCCTGGGTTACTTCGCGGGCTCCGCGACCCACGACGAGGACTGGTCGATGGTCGAGGCGGACGTGGCCGACCTCATGCGCAGGCACGACTTCGTCGATCTCGTGATCGTCGGTCCGCTCCGCACGGGACCCGCGCTCGAGCCCGTGGGTGATCGCGTCGCGCGCCGCAGGCCGGTGCCGTGGCCGGCCCTGCCGCAGCTGATCGCGGACGTCGACCTGAACCTGGCACCGCTGGCGGGCTCTCCCTTCACCGAGGGCAAGAGCGCGCTCAAGTGGGTCGAGGCTGCGGCGGTCGGGACCCCGACCGTGGCCAGCGACACCGTGCCCTTCCGGGAGGCGATCGTCGACGGCGTCACGGGACTGCTCGTGGACCCGGACTCGGGCTGGGCGTCGATCCTCGACGACCTGGTGCTGGATGCGGGTCGACTGCGCGACATCGGCAGCGCGGCCCGGGTCGCCGTCCTCGACCAGTTCGGGCCGGAGGTCCAGGCGGACCGCTACGAGAGCTTCGTCCGTCGCACGATCACGTCGCCGCGCATGCAGATCGGCCCCGAGGCCCTGCAGCGCGTCAGGCAGGTGGCTCCCCGCCCGGGCGGCATCGGCGCCGCACTGGAGCCCTACCCCTTTCCCGATGACGTCTCCGGGCTGACGATCCCCGCTGCGAGCGGTGCGGCGGCCCTGGACCGGCTCCGGGTCCTGGGGCGGCGGCAGCGAGCGCGCGCTTCCAGGATCGCGACGTCCGGGCGCCGGCTGCGCTCGCGGGCCGCCCGGGCCGCCCGGTTCCGCCGCGACACCTGAAGCCGTCCCTGCCGATCAGGTGCGCTCGGGCCTGATCGGGGGACGCACGTCCGAGGCGATCTAGAAGCGGCCGTTGCCGTACCGGCCGTAGGCCGCGACCGCCGGGTTCGTCGCGAGCCAGCCGTTGACCTGGTTGATCGCGGTGAGGTGCGGGTCGGAGGCCTTGGCCGCGCTCAGCCGGTTGGCCGCGTTCGCGACGATCGAGAGCTGCAGCGCGAAGGGATGCTTGACGTCGAACATGAACATCGACGACCCGAACGCGTAGTTGTACCTGACGTAGTTGCCGCGGCCGGTGACCTCGTGCAGGTAGATCTGCGTGGTTCTCGGGTCGTGCACGAACGTCTGGGTCGCACGCCAGAGCAGGTTGCCCACGATCTTGTTCGACCGCACGTCACCGTGGAGGAGGATCTGCCGTCCGCCGCCGGCGATCGTGTTGAAGGCGACCGTGACGTTCCAGGGGCCGCGGGCGTTGTAGACGCCGCCGTCCCCGAGCTTGATCCCGGCCCCGTTCGGGTGGCCCCAGATCAGGTTGCGCTGGATGAGGCCACCGGACCCGGCCGACCCGTGGAAGTACACGTAGATGTTGTGCTCGGAGTGGTTGGCCACACGGTCGGGGTGCAGGGACGCGGGCGAGTTCGATGCGTCGTGCACGGAGTTGTAGAGGAACTGGAAGCGCGAGGGCTGACCCGGTCGTGCCGGGTTGACGCCGCCACCGATCTCGACGTTCGCGAGCCCGTGCGAGTTACGAGCACCGAAGAACTCGCAGTTGCGTACCGTCCATCCGATGCCGTCGGTCATCCTCAGGGCGGGCGAGTCCAGGATCGTCGCCTCGACGCGGAGGTACGACAGGACGACGTGGTCTCCGCCCTGGAAGGACAGGAGGCCTCGCAGGAGGGGGGGATCGCTCGGCGACGCGGCCGTGATGGTGATGGGGGCGGCCGCGGTGCCAGGGACGAAGTTGCCGGTGCGTCCGACGAAGGGCCCTGCGTAGAACCGCGCGAGCCCGATGGAGTAGGTGCCCGGAAGCAGCTGCAGGGTGTCACCCGGGCGCAGCGACGAGACTGCGGCGGCGAAGTTGCTCTGCGGGCCGATGACACGGACCCGCCCGACCGCGCTCGAGCTGGACGGGACCAGTGCGATCGAGAAGAGGGAGACCGCGACGGCCACGCACATGATCAATGTGCGGCGTAGGCGCTCCGACAGGCTGCGAGACATGACACCCATGCTGAGTGTTTCGGCCGCCAGCGTCCAATTCTGAAACGAGACGCCGCGCCGATGGGCCGATCGGGTTCCCGGCGTGGAAGTTGGGCGTTGCTACAGTGTCGAGCCACGACGCCGTGGTCCTGCACGGGCTCAGCCTGCGAGCGGCGCTGGCGCCCGCGGCCGACGAAGGAGTGCCATGACCAGCCCCGATCAGTCGGCGGCGCCGCTCGGCCTCGCGCCTCGCGTGGGCCGGCTGCTGCGCGAACCGGGTCGGATCGGCCCGGCCGTGGCTCACCGCCTGCGGGCCCGCAGGAGCACTCCGACGGTCGATCACGGCGTGACCACCTACGCGGACTCCGCCACGAGGTTCCGCCTCCTGACGCAGAGCCTCGAGCTCGGCGGTCTCGGGCTGGAGGTCGGACCCAGTCACCGCCCGCTCGTGCCCAAGGCCAAGGGCTACGACGTGCGTGTCGCCGACCATCTCGACGCGGCAGGGCTTCGGCAGAAGTACGCGTCGTCCCCGAGCGTCGACCTGATCGAGGAGGTCGACTACGTCGTCACCGGCAACAGGCTGACCGACACCATCCACGACCAGTTCGACTACGTCATCGCGTCCCACGTGATCGAGCACACGGTGTGCCTGGTGTCCTTCCTCCAGGACACGCACGACCTGCTCCGGCCGGGCGGCGCCGTAGCCCTCGCGATCCCCGACAAGCGCTACTGCTTCGACCGCTTCCGAGAGCGCAGCAGCCTGGGCAGGGTCATCGACGTCTACCGCGCGGCTCCGTCGGTCCACAGCGAGGGCTCGGTCCTCGAGTACTACCTCACCGTGGTCCACAAGGGCGACGCGATCTCCTGGTGGGCCGGAGCGCCCGGCGAGTACGAGCTGCACCACACCCTGGAACAGGGGGAGGCGGCCGCCGAGCAGGCGCGGAGCGGCATCTACCACGACCTGCACAACTGGGTGTTCACCCCCCATCACTTCCGGCTGCTTGTCGAGGACCTGCACACGCTGGGGCTGAGCCCGCTGCGCGAGAAGGCGTTCCACAAGACCATCGGCTCGGAGTTCTTCATCACCCTGAGCGCAGACGGCCGAGGCCCCGACGTCGACCGGGACGAGCTGCTGCGGCTCTCGGCCGAGGAGGTCCGCACGACCGACGCGGTCGTCTTCGCGAAGCCCGCGGTGCACGGTCCCTGACGGTCAGGCCCCGCCAGGCTCGCGGTGCGAGCCGCTGCGCCTCGGGCGACGCTCGCCACGGCGGGCAAGAAGCTCGAGCGCCACGTCGGACAGCCGGCGCGCGCGCACGTCGAACGAGTGCTCGGCGCGGATGCGCTCGGCCGCCTCGCGGACCTCGTGCTCGGACGGGAAGGTGTCCGGCGCCCCGTCCAGCAGCCGGGCGAGCTCGGCCGCGTCCGACGCCACCCGCCCCTGGGGGAACACCTCGAGCAGGTCGGTGGCGGGGTCGCTCACCCAGCGGGCGCCGGCTGCGGTGAGGTCGAACAGGCGGTTGGACAGGAACCCCTCCGCCGCCATGTCCGGCCAGTGGTCGTTCAGCACGACGCCGGCCGACCGGTAGAGGCCCGGGAGCAACGCGTTCGCGACGTACTCACCACGGATGAGCTGGGGCGGGATGCGGCCCGCCCACCCGCCGCCGATGACCGTGAGGTCGTGCCCGGTCGAGATCGCTGCGTCCACGATCGGGCGACGGGCGGAACGGCTGTTGCCGATGAACAGCAGCGGGTAGCCCGTGCCTGGTTCGCCCGCATCGGGGGTGAACAGCTGGGCGTCGGTGCACTGCAGGAGCGGCTCGATCGGGTGTCCGGCAGCGGTGCGTCGACGCGACCAGGACAGCGAGGCTGCGAACACGGCGTCGAAGTCGTCGAGCTCGTCGTCGTGGACGAGCTCCGGGTGGCTGATGATCCACGAGAGGTTGACCTGGCCCGGCGACGGACGGTAGCGGCTGAGCCCTCGCAGCGTGAGCGTGACGTGGTCCTCGACGGCGGTGGGCCTGTACCAGGAATCGAGCGGATCGACGGCCACCTGGTGGCCGAGCTGCGACAGCGACGATGCCAGGGCGAGCGCGAAGTGGTAGTCGCCCCACGCGTTGCGGCGAGGTCCGGCCGGATGCGGCGACTTGATCGCCCAGCGCTGGATCGGAGGCAGCGCGACGTCGGCATGGACGGGCGCAGCGGTCGGATCGGGTCCTTCTGGTCGCGGCGGGTCGTCGGCTTCTCGCGGCAGCTCGACGGTGGAGGCCGGGACGATCAGGACCTGGCCACCCGCCTGTGCGACCTGGCGGGAGAGTCGCGCCGCGGCCCCTGTGGGGGTGTCGTCGCCCGAACCCTGTCGCGCGAACCCGACCGCGACGGACAGCGCCTCGCGGTTCATGACGAGAATCTCGCCCGAGACCGCGTCGAGGCTGCGTTCCCCCATGCGTTCGGCGTCGGCCAACGGATAGCCCCGCAGGAGCGGCGTCAGCGCGTCGCCGTCGACCACCATGCCGGCCGCGTGCACGGTGTCGTCGTACGCCAGCACGACGGGGGTGACGACTCGGGCCTGGGACTGTCCCGCGCGGGCGGCGTCGAGGAGCAGCCGCACGTCCTCGGGGGTGGTCGACATACGGCGCGTCATCAGCAGGATCACGGCGCCGGCGCTGGCGTCGAGCGCGACCTCGAGACCGGCCAGTGCGTCGGGCTGGGCGTCCCAGATGGCGATGACGGGCGACATCAGCCGGAGCGACGAGGCGCACAGCCGCCCCTCAGGAGTCGGCACGCCGGGCGTGATCACCGCGATCTCGACGACGTCGCAGCTCGGGTCGAGCAGGACGTCGATCACGCGCCGAGCCGTGTCGATCGGGTCGGACGAGGCGATGACGACGGACACCCCGGAGGCGGCCGGAGCCCGGTGGGTGGGTGCCTGCGCCGCGGGCTCGTCCTCGCCTCGGACGACCCGCCGACCGAGCTCGACCAGGTCGGTGCCGCCCTGCTGCATCGGCCCGAGCGGGAAGCCGCTGTGCCGGCCCACCGCTGCGTAGTGGGCGAGGACACCACCGCGGAAGACCCTGGCCTCGGGGTGCGCGTCGGCGTACCAGGTCAGGTCCGCGACGGGGAGCCCGGTGGCGGAGGGGAACCGCTGCAGGCGCACCGCGGAGGCCCAGGACGCAGCGGGCCCGAGGCCGACGGGCCGGCTCGTCGCGGGAACCGGCGGCACGAGCAGGGGACCGGGCACGAGTCCCTGGCGCGAGCCGATCACGACGTAGTGCCACGCGGCGCCGAGACGGGTCAGGAAGTGGCGACCGCGCTGCTCGTCGTACAGCTCCGGATCGAACAAGCTCGTCCGTGACAGGTCCCAGACGAGGCGGAGCAGCTCGCGCAGAGCTCGCGCATCGCGGACCCAGCGGTGCCCCAGGGCGCGACGCTTGACCGTGGTCGTGGAGATCATCGACGTCCTCGCCATGACACCGTGCGGTCCATGCTCGACCTGGCGTGAGAGAACCGACGGCCGAGGCAGCCCACGCCGAAGATCGCGAGGTCCTCGGCCACTTGCCCTCCACTGCTCACGTACGCGGACGTCATCGTCTCACGGCGCGGTGATCCGCCTCGAAGGCTGGTGACGCAGGGGAACCCTGCTGCAGTGCCGCGCGTCCACTCTGATGAGCGCACGTCGACGTGCGCAGGCGCCACTCCGCCGCAGCCCGTGAGCACGCTCGATGGGGTGGGCGCCTCGCGTATGATGCGGACTTCGCCCGTCGGGGTGGGGCCAAGGGAGGACGACGATCGTGCCGGACACGACCGCGCCCGATGCGGCCTCGACGCCCGGGGCGCGACGCCTTCGGCGGCGCGTGTACGTGCGCCGGTGGATCGGGCTGCTCGCTCTGGTGCTCCTGGTGATCCTGCTCCCCCTCGGGGTCTGGCTCGGACTCGGGCTGCGCTCGGCCGCCGGCTCGATCCAGGCCGACGCGTCGGCGGCCCAGACCTCCATCGAGGCGGCGAAGACCCAGCTCGAGGCCGGTGACTACGCCGCCGCGTCGGCGTCGGCGACCGCCGCCCAGGAGCGGGTGTCGCAGGCCGCCGACGCCGCCAAGGCAACCCCGGTGCGACTGGTCGGCAGGCTCCCGGTCGTCGGCGCGGCCGTGCAGGACCTCGACCACCTGATCGCCGCGGCGACCGACCTCGCGAACGCCACCAGCCGGATCGTGGTGGTCTACGGCGCCGCGACCGGCAAGGCGGCCACCGGCCCCAAGCTGTTCGGCGGCGGCCACGTCAACTTCGGCGTGCTCGACCGCACCACCGCGGCGGTGGACGAGGCGCTGACCGAGATCGCCGACGCGCAGGGCAACCTCGGCGCGGTCCAGGGCACGCTGCCCGGGACGCACTCCATGGCGGCCGCGCGCGACAAGGCGCTGGCCCAGGTCGAGCCGCTCGTCGGGACGCTCACGACGATGAAGCAGGTCCTCGCGCGCGTGCCCGACGCGGTCGGGAAGGGCGGGGTGAAGCGCTACCTGCTCGTGACGCTCAACCCGGCCGAGCTCTATCCGGGCGGCGGCGCAGCCCTGAGCGCGGCGCTGGTGCAGTTCAAGAACGGCGTCTTCTCCGTCCCCATCAAGGGATCGGTGAGCACCAAGCTCTTCCCCGGCAACCCGCGGGTGGTCTACCCGCACGTCGTCGGGCTGCCGTACTTCAACCCCGGCGGAGGGGCGGCCTTCGCGTGGTCCGACGTCTATCCGGACTTCAACGCCACGGCCGTCGAGATGGAGCGGTCCTGGGTGGCCAACGGCATGAAGCCGGTCGACGGCGTGATCACGATGGACCCGACAGCACTGTCGGCGGCGCTGCGCGTCACCGGGCCGGTCGCGTCGCCGGTCTACGGTCAGATCAACGCCGACAACCTCGTGCAGAAGCTGCTGGTCGACGGATACGCCGACTTCGCGACGAACCAGGACGCCCGGCACGCGCTGAACGAGCAGCTCATGAACGCGGTGTTCGGCCGCCTCACCGGCGGCGGCGGTGCGATGCAGCTGCTCAAGGCGCTGGCCAGCACGGCGCCGGGGCTCCACTTCCGGGTGCACGTCGAAGACCCGCTGCTGCAGCGGCAGGTCGCCGTCGCCGGCCTGGCCGGCGCCCTGCCGACGCGGCCGGGCGACCTCCTCGCGGCCTTCACCGAGAACCAGAACGGCAGCAAGGTCGACATCTTCCAGAAGCGCACCGTGACCCACGACGTCGCGGTCGCCGCTGACGGTTCCGCGACCGTGACGACGACGCTGACCGCGCACTACGACGTGCCGAAGAGCGGCCGCAACCCGAGCGACCGGGTCGGCTACCTCACCGACTGGTCGTACAACTGGTACCTCGCGCACATCCCGAAGGGCGGCACGCCGCTGTCCTGGACCGCTCCGGTCACGGATCCCGGGGACCGCAACGACCACGTGGTCTACCCGGACCGCTTCGGGCGCTCGGTGGTGCGGGTCGGCCGGTGGACGGCTGCCGGCGGCTCGACGACGGTGACGTTCCGCTACTCGTTCCCGGCCGGGACCTTCCTCGCGGGCTCCGTCGTCCGGTATCAGCTCACGACGGTGCCGCAGCCCCTCACCCAGGACGCGACCGTCACGATCAGCGTGCACGGCCCGGGTGTGGCCGCCGTCACGTCGGACCTGCCCGGATGGTCGGTGGCCGGAGGCGTGGCACGCATGTCGGGCACATTCGGGCAGGTAGCATCGACGAGCATCGAGTGGCATTGACCCGCCGGTGCGCTAGACACTGGACACACGGAGGAACCCCATGCGTCGCGCCCTTGCCACCATCGCCGCGGTCGCGGCTCTGATCGCTCCTCTCGCGATCGTGCCGTCAGCCTCGGCCGCCGTCGGACCGGTCGTTCCCGCGGCGCAGTTCGGCGTGACGGTGAACGGGATCGGTGGCGTCGCCGGGACACGAACTGGAGCGGGCTCCATCCGGCTGTGGGACACCGGAACTCGGTGGGACCAGATCGAGACGGCGCGCGGCGTCTACAACTGGGCGCCGCTCGACGCGGCCGTCACGCGGGCTCGCGCCGCGGGGATCCGCGACATCCTCTACGTCATGGGAAGCACCCCGCTGTGGGCCGCCAGCCGTGCTAGCACGGCGGTCGAAGCCGGTGATCTCAACGCGCCCGGCACCGCGTCGCATCCCAGGAACGACGCCTACTACCTCGAGTACCTGAAGGCCCTCCTCGCCCGGTACCGGGGGAGGATCACGTCGTACGAGGTCTGGAACGAGTCGAACCTGCCGATGTTCTACCGGGGAGGCGCGGCCCAGATCGCCCTGCTGACCGCGAGGGCCTACGCCGTCATCAAGGCGCAGCCCGCACCCCGCCCGATCCTGACGTCACCCTCGTGGCTGCTGCGATTCTGGAACGTGAACCGGGAGAGCCAGCTCAGCCAGCTGAGGGCGCGCGGATGGCCTTTCGACGTCGCCAACGTCCATGCCTACCCCTTCGCCGTGCAGGGCCCGGACGACCGGGTGCGCTTCCTCGTGGCGTTCAAGGCGCGGCTCGCTGCTCTCGGGGCCAAGCGAGCGGTATGGGACACGGAGGTCAACTTCGGTGACCGGCGGCCCGGCTACGCCTACCGCGTGTACACAGGCGCTGCTGCGGCCCGCTTCGTGGCCCGCGGGTACATCGACTCGCTGCGCTACGGAATCGCTCGCACCTACTGGTACTCCTGGGACTCCCACATCCTGGGGATCGACATGATCGACGCGCTCGGCCGGCCGACGGCGGGCGGAGTCGCCTTCACTGTCGTGCGCGGGTGGGTCGGTGGGCTGCACTGGAACGGTTGCGTGACCGCGGCGAACAAGATCAGCCGCTGTGCGCTCTCCACTGGCACGGGCGCCAAGCGCACGATCATCTACACCTACGGCCCGACGATCAAGACCGTCGTGCCGCCGCACGCGCTGGTCGCCTGCACCCTCGACAACAAGTGCCGCGCCATCAAGCCCGGGACGACGTTCTACGCGACCGGCAACCCGCAGTTCATCGTCGGCGCGTGAGCTCTGTCGCCTGCGCCGCGGGCAAGTACGTCAGGCGTCGGTGAGCCGCTCCAGGTCGGCGTCCACCATCGACTCCACGAGATGGCGGAAGTCCGTCGTCGGGCGCCAGCCGAGCTCGGCCGCCGCCTTCGACGGGTCTCCGACCATCGATGTGATGTCGGTGGGTCGGACGAGACCCTGGTGGGTGGTCACGAGTGTCTCCCAGTCATGGATCCCCACGCGGTCGAAGGCGACGGCGATGAGCTCCCTGAGCGTGTGGAGATCTCCCGTCGCGACGACGTAGTCCCCAGGCGTGTCCGAGCGTGCGGCGCGCACCATCGCGTCGACGTAGTCGCCCGCGAAGCCCCAGTCGCGCGACACCTCGATGTTCCCCAGCACCAGGCCGTCCTGAAGCCCCAGCGAGATGGCCGCCACCGCCGACGTGATCTTGCGGGTCACGAAGGCTGTCGGCCGGATCGGGCTCTCGTGGTTGTACAGGATCAGCGCCGAGGCGTGGACGGCGCGCGCCTCGCGCACCATCCCGACGGCCTGGTGGGCGCACGCCTTGGCCAGCCCGTAGGGGGACCGCGGTCGCAGCACGGTGGTCTCCCGCTGCGGGGACTCGTGCGGCTCTCCGAAGATCTCGGCGCTCGAGGCCTGGACGAACCGGGTCTCGTGGCCCGCCGACGCACGCTCTGACACGATCTGGAGAAGGCCCATCACGGCGGTGGCGTTCACGTCGAGCGTGAGCACCGGATCATCCCAGGATCGCGCGACGGAGGAGATGCCGGCCAGGTTGTAGACCTCGTCGGGGTTCGAGTCCTGGACGAGCTCCGTCAGCACGCGCTGATCCGTGATGTCGCAGTCGACGAGCTCCGCCCCGGACAGGAACGGCGCCAGCTCCGCCGGGATCGCCCCGGGCAGCTTGAGACCTACGACTCGGCTGCCCTCGGCCAGCAGCTGCCGGGTGAGGTAGGCGCCGTCCTGGCCCGCGACTCCTGTGATGACCGCGGTGCGCACGAGTCAGCGTCCGAGCGGGGCGTCGAGCATCGCGACCTCGGAGTCGACCATCATGGCCACGAGCTCGGGCAGCTTCACCTTGGGCTTCCACCCGAGCCGCGTGTGCGCCTTGGTGGAGTCGCCCACGAGGAGGTCGACCTCCGCGGGGCGGAGGAACGCCGGATCCTGGATCACGTAGCGCTCCCAGTCCTCGATGCCGACGTGCCGGAACGCCAGGTCGACGAGCTCCCTGATCTGATGGGTCTCGCCGGTCGAGATCACGTAGTCGTCGGCCTCGTCCTGCTGAAGCATGAGCCACATGGCTTCGACATAGTCGCCGGCGTAGCCCCAGTCGCGTCGGGCGTCGAGGTTGCCGAGGCGCAGCTCCGACTGGAGTCCACGGCTGATGCGCGCGACCGCCTGCGCCACCTTGCGGGTGACGAACTCGGGCCCGCGGCGCGGTGACTCGTGGTTGAAGAGGATCCCGCTCGACGCGTGCATGCCATAGGACTCGCGGTAGTTGATCGTCATGTAGTGGCCGAAGACCTTGGCGACGCCATAGGGCGAGCGGGGCCACAGCAGGGTCGACTCGTTCTGCGGAACGCTCTGCACCTTGCCGAACATCTCCGAGCTCGAGGCCTGGTAGAAGCGGGCCTTGGCGACGTCGTCGTGCGCCCACAGCCGGATGGCTTCGAGCATGCTCAGCACCCCGATGCCGGTCACCTGGCTCGTGAGTGCGGCCTGCTCCCAGGAGTAGGCGACGTAGGAGATGGCTCCGAGGTTGTACACCTCGTCGGGCTGGGACTTCTCGAGCGCCCGGAGCAAGCTGGACAGGTCCTGCAGATCACCGCTGATGAGGGAGACATCGGGCACGGTCTCGCGGACGAGACCCTCCTTCGGGTTGTTCTGCCCGCGGATGAGGCCGTGGACCTCGTAGCCCTTGGACAGCAGCAGCTCGGACAGGTAGAGCCCGTCCTGGCCGGTGATTCCGGTGATCAGTGCTCGCTTCGACATGTAGGCCCCTCGAGAGTTCATCGGATCCCCACCGTATCGCCCTGCCGTGGCGCTTCCGGGTCCTGGTGGGTCATGCGGGTCGAGGGTCAATCCCGCGCCACCAGGCGATTCCAGCGACGTCGGGCAGGAGTCGTTTGTCCCAGTGCTACGACTATCTCGACGATCTGCGATCGATATCGTTCTGGGGAGAATCGCTCGCGTGCTTCAGCGGCGGCAAACATGGCCCGAGTCCGCGCCTGTGGCCAGTCGGCAAGCAGTCGTTTGACCCCTTCCGCGAGACTCGCAGGGCTGCCCGACTCCACGAGCTCGCCGTTGATGCCAGCGGTGACGATCTCTCGCAGACCCTGTGCGTCGGCCGCCACCAGGGGGCGTATCGCCAGCTGGGCCTCGACTGCGGTGTTGCCGAAGGGCTCCTGTCTTGACGGCACTAGCGCGATATCACACTCCTCAAGAGCACCCCAAGGGTCGCGGGTGACGCCTCTCCACGAGACGCGATCATCGAGAGCGGCCATGTGTACCTGCTCGCGGACCTGGGCCTCGAACCATTCGTACCCGACGAAGACGCTCCCCACCAGATCGAGCGTGACGTCCAACCCTGCCGCAACGAGCAGCTGGAGCGCTGACACCGCTATGTCGGTCCCCTTGCGGGGGGAGACCCTCCCGACAAGGACGAGGCGGATCGGGTCCGTGAGCAGCGTACGAGGTTCGGTCGGGGACTCGGGTCCTTCGACGCCGTTGTACAGCACGCGGATCCGTTCGCTCATGAAGGGAAGGCTGCGGACAAGAGCGGCTCTGCTTGCGAGGCTATTGGCGATGACCACACTCGACAGGGCTAGAGGCGCGGATAGTCCGAGTCGCACGGCAGGGTGAAGGTCATCCTCCGCCTCGTGAACATGGCACAGCACCGACATCCCGCGAACGCGTGCAACGCCGATCCAGAGCGGGATGGTCAACGTATTGACGTAGATGACGTGAGCCTGGACGTGACTGATCGTCTGCCACATTTTCGGCAAGGCTCGAACTGCCTCCGTGACAAGGCGAACGATGCCGAGTGGCGAGATGGCGGACTTGCGGAGGATTGGGCTGGCAGCGAAGGTGATTTCGGCGCCGAGTCGACGAAGCTCGCCAACGAGTGGGCCCTCGTGGGGTAGGACAACAACCGCACGCATGCCCGCCTGGACCATCGCTCGGACAGACTCCAGCAGCATCCGGTCGGCGCCATACATCTCTACGGATGGATGAACCACCAGCACGGTTATGGGACCACCGCCCTCAGGCTCGCGCGTGGATCCGCCGAAGGTCGCCGGGCGCACGGACTGGCTGCTGGTCGAGGACGATGTCGTCGTCGGTCGACCTGCGTCGCTCATCGCTCTCTCCGTCGCGAGTCTCGGATGCCCCTGTTCATGACTGAGATGTCGACGTCCGGTCGATCACGACTGGCGTGGCCTGGTCTGTGCTCGCGGTCGGGACCAGTGGAATGGTTGCTCCGGCGCCACTCGGTCTTGCTCCCTTGGCGACGATGCCGAAGGTGGTCGCAAGGCCAACGCGACCACCAGCCGCCTGAAGCCAGCGAGACTGGGTTGACCAATACGGGATCAACTCGACGGACGCGAAGTGCCGGCGTGCCAGCACGCAGATCTCCTCCTCGTCGACTCCATCCCGAACCACGTGATACTCAACGGTGTCAGCCGGATTCGTGTCGTCGTAGACGTGCCGGAGACGTCGCCACCGGGTCTGCACTCCCTTCCGGAAGTTGCCCTGAGTCGCGCGCCACAGGAAGTAGGAGGCCTTGTCAGCGGTGAGGTTCCACGTCTCACGTCGCGGGTACCACATCGGGTCCTGCCACGAGACGAAGCTGCCCCCATCGACCGTGTGATCGAAGGCCAGCTCCAGAAACGCGACGTAGTCAGGAATGTGATGCAGAACCGAAATGCAGGCGATGACGTCGAACTCGTCGGTCGTGCGAGCGAGCCAATCGCCATCCCCGTCATGAACTACCGTGACATTGCTGTTGAGTCGATAACGATCCGTCAGGGACTGGGCCGAGGGACGGCTCATCTCAGTGATCGTGACGGCGGCCCCTGCCCCCAGAAGCACATCGGTGAAATCGCCGTGCCCGGCACCGACCTCGAGCACGTGGCATTTTCCAGTCCGCTCCAGTTGCTCGGCAACCATCGCACGCAAGCAGTCGGAGATGAGTTCTCTGAGTCGTGCGTGCTTGAGATGCGGACTGCCTGATTCGTAGTCGTAGTCCTGAGGATGTCCCAGTTCTTGAAAGTTCGTCACCAGTAGTCCTTCGGGTAAGGGGCAAGCGCTGGCTCGGGCTTGGTCTGCAAGCCATGAGTTGCGAGAGGACCCGCGATCTTCACTTCCGGACCTGCAGGACGATGTTACGCGGGAGACAACTTCGTCTCGTGCGCGAGCGCCGTCCAATCGAGTGTCGCTCCATCGAGCAGGAGTCCGTAATGGCAAGTTGCGTGTGGGGAGGTGCGACTGTCAGCGATGTCGATGTGACCGTTAGGGTTCTCTAGACTCCGGTTCGAACAGGTCCAAGGCGGTGCGGTCGCGGGATGAGGGTGCTGCTTGAGGCAACAGCGAGGACGAGACCTGGATTCGACCGCGGCATCGGGCGCTATCTAGCCGCCGTCGTATCGGCCAACCAGGCTCTCGGCAACGATCTGGTTGAGACTGTTGTTCCGTTCGGTCACCGTCGGACGTCAGAGCTCACCGCGCTCGCCAGGCGATCTCTGACTGTCTCGCGGGGGACTTTCGATGTCTTCCACGCACCCACCGCGTACTTCGCGTCACCTGACCTGCGGAGGCGACCCTCCGTGGTGAGCGTACTCGACGTCATTCCCCTCGAGTTGCGCGAGCACCGGCAGACAGGCCTGAAGGCCCGGGTCTTCCATGGGCTCGCGTCGCGAGCGGACGTCGTCTTGACCCTTTCTCACCACTCGGCCGGCAGGATCAGCGAGCTGCTACGAATCCCCACGGGCCGGATCATCGTCGCGCCCCTGCCGGTCGCTCCCGCCTTCACCCCCGGCCTACCGGCAGATCCGAGTCATCACCCCGGTGCCTACGTCGCCATGTTGTTCGATCTCAGAAGTCCCGATCCGCGGAAGCGAACTGACTGGCTGCCGGAGATCGCTGAGCTCCTTCGGCGACAGAACATCGGCGTGGTCGTGGCGGGCGGCGGTACTGAGACGCTCTCGATCCCAGGCGTTGTCGGCTTGGGGCGCATCCCAGACGCAGAGTGGGCCAGCGTTCTCCGCGGGGCCCTGGCCTTGGTCTACACGTCAGCCTACGAGGGACAGGGCATGCCTCCCCTTGAGGCGATCGCTTGTGGAACCCCGGTCGTCGCGATGGCAAATACGGCCATTCCGGAAGTCGTGGGTGCTGCAGGTGTACTCATCGCCGAGTCAGCGGGTGACTCTGCACCAGGCCTGCTGGCAGAGGCAGCTCTCCGGCTGGAATCGGAGCCGGTTCTCCGTGCGCAACTGGTGCGAGCCTGCGGCACCCAGTCGGACAGGTTCTCGCCGGCCATGTTCGCCGAACGACTGAGCGGCGCATACTCGCAGGCTCTGGAGGTTTCGTGACGACGAAGGTGGCAGTTAACGAGGCAATCCTCACGAGGGGAATCTCAGGTTCTGCGAGGGTCACTGACCATCTGATTGCTGCCCTCAATGAGCGCCCCGACACGCTGGTTCGTGGCGTTCGTCCCGTGCGCGCGCGGGGACATTCGAAGCTGCTCAATGCGGTGAGTGACGCGCGATGGGATCTCCTACGGGCCGGGCGGGCAGGGCGTGGCTCTGACCTCCTCGTCTCACCCTGCAACATTGGTCGTCCATTCGGTAGCCAACGACACATGCTCATGGTGTTCGACGTGATGGTGTGGGAGGCCCGCGAGCTCTTCGATCCGGCCTGGGCGGCGTACGCCCGGGCACTCATCCCGTTGTCGATGCGAACGGCTGACTGCGTCCTGACGATCTCAGAGCATTCGCGGGCCGCCCTTTCTGCGATCGTTCCCGGGGTCCCTATCCGCATCGTGCAGCCCCCGGCACCGCAGCGACTGAACAGACCGGCGAGCTTCTCCACCGAGCGCCGCACAGTACTGGTGCTCGGCGAAACGGCTCCTCACAAGAACCATGCGGCCGCCATCGCCGCGGTGGCCGAGGCGCGACGGCTCAGCGGGGCGGACCTGAGACTCAGGCTGATTGGCCAGCCGGGCCGGGCTGAGGGGTCAACGATCGAGTCCCTTCATGCAGCAGATCCCTCCGGCATCTGGAGCACTCGGGAGTCGGGACTGACGGATGATCAGCTGGCTGATGCCCTCGCCAGTGCGTGGGTGCTGCTCCAGCCTAGCTACCACGAGGGCTACGGACTGCCACTCATCGAGGCGGCACAGGTCGGACTCCCCGTCGTCCACTCCGGTCGAGAAGGAATGATGGACATCCTCCCCGAGTCGTCCGTGGGCTCGACCGAGAGCGAAGCCTTCGCGGCGGGCCTGCTGACACTGCTCGACGAACCGGCGTGGAAGGCCTCGTCCGCCTATGGGCTCGCCCGATCGGGTCTGTTCACTTGGGGCAATTTCAGCGCGGCGGTAGGACGGGCAGTCGACGAGACGCTGGCCCATTAGGCGTCCCGAACTGCTGGTTGGTTGGTCGCATCGCGAGCGCGATGAGGATCCATGTCGTGCTGAACCACAGAGTGCTGGTGAACGTCGCAGTCACGGCATACGTAACCGCCAGAGCGATCGCCAACGACCGACGGTTGGCCGGCACTCGGCGGGCGACCAAGACGACGAACCCGACGAGCAGGCCCACGCCCGCCACCCCCGTGTCGTAGAAGACCTGTACGGGGAGGCTGCCGATGTACCCGGGGACGCCGGGCAGCGTGGGGTCGTCATGCCTCTGACCGAACGTGTTCACGCCGTTGCCAATGAGCCAGTGCACACCGTGCATGTCGGCCAGCGCCATGGACGCGACGAGACGACGGTATTCGAAGTTGTCGCCGAATCCGAAGTGGGTGATCTTGTCGGGCTCTGCCGGAGCAGTGAACGTCGGTGTGGGAGTCGGGCTTGGACTGCTCGACGTCGGTGACGCAGATGGCGTCGCATCAGGCCCGGTGCTCGCAGTCGAGGACGCCACAGCAGTTGGCGACGCGATTGGCGCGCTACCGATCTGCCTGATGGGGCCAGAGAGGGACACGACCGCGAGCCCGATGAGAAGCAGCACCGGCGCCTGCGTGGCCCGCCTCCAGTTGGTGGTCCTCCACCACGAGCGATAGGTGGCAAGGAGCATGGCCACGAGCCCAAGAGCGAGTCCGACCAGTGAAGCGCGGGTCTGACTGGCGACGATGGCCAGAGGCACGACGAGTGCGGTCGCGACTGCGACCCAGAGCCTGTCGCCCGCCCTCCAGATCAGGACAAGCGCCCAGAGACCGACGAAAGCAGCGAAGATGTTCGCCTCATACGCCGTGACGTAGGCCGCGTAGACGTCGAAGACGCCGTCGAACTGAACGCCCCAGAGGAACAGTGAGT
>JADGOZ010000033.1 GCA_017882705.1 Candidatus Nanopelagicales bacterium
CATCCCTCTACGTAATGCACGTAGGCATCCTCGTCGACGATGATCAGTGTGCGCTCGAACTGGCCCATGTTCTCGGTGTTGATCCGGAAGTAGGCCTGCAGCGGGATGTCCACGTGCACGCCCTTCGGCACGTAGATGAACGAGCCGCCGGACCACACCGCGGTGTTGAGCGCCGAGAACTTGTTGTCACCGCTCGGGATGATGGTGCCGAAGTACTCCTTGAACACATCCTCGTGCTCGCGCAGAGCGGTGTCGGTGTCGAGGAAGATGACGCCCTGCTCCTCGAGGTCCTCACGGATCTTCTGGTAGACGACCTCGGACTCGTACTGCGCGGCGACGCCGGACACCAGGCGCTGCTTCTCGGCCTCCGGGATGCCGAGGCGGTCATAGGTGTTCTTGATGTCGTCGGGCAGGTCGTCCCAGGTGGCCGCCTGCTTCTCCGTGGACCGCACGAAGTACTTGATGTTGTCGAAGTCGATGCCGCCCAGGTCCGAGCCCCACGCCGGCATGGGCTTCTTCATGAACAGCCGGAGCGCCTTGAGGCGCATCTCGAGCATCCACTCGGGCTCGTTCTTCTTCGCGCTGATGTCGCGGACGACGTCCTCGTTGATGCCGCGGCGCGCGTTCGCACCCGCCACGTCCTTGTCGGCCCAGCCGAAGTCGTAGCGGCCCAGCCCCTCGAGCTCGTCGTGGATCTCGGTCGTCATGACAGGACCTCCGTGGCGGTGCGGGGCGGTGCGGGCGTCGACACGGCGGAGCCGGGCCGGGAGACGAGTGTGGTGCAGACGCCGTCGCCGTGCGCGAGCGTGGCGAGTCGCGTCACGTGCGTGCCGAGCAGGCGACCGAAGGCCTCCGCCTCGGCGTCGCACAGCGCGGGGAACTCGACCGCGACGTGGGCGACCGGGCAGTTGTGCTGGCAGATCTGGAGGGTGGCACCCGTGGCGCCGTCGACGACCGTGGCGGCGTAGCCGTCGGCCGACAGGGCGGCGGCCAGCGCCGCGGGGCGACGCTCGACGGGCAGCGCGGTGACGAGGTCGGCGTACCGGTTCTCGAGCTCGGCGACGCGGTGCGCGGCGAACGCGTCGACGGCGGCAGGCCCGCCTGTCTCGTCCAGGAAGCGCAGCGCCCCCATCGCGAGGTCGTCGTAGGCCGACTCGAAGGACTCCCGGCCGGCGGCGGTCACGCTGTAGACCTTCGCCGGGCGGCCGCGACCACGGCTCTGGGCCCGACCCGCCTGCGGGCCGTACGGCGCCCGGTCCCCCGCCTCGACGTGGCCGGACTCCACGAGGGCGTCGAGGTGCCGGCGTACGGCGGTGGTCGACAGGCAGAGCCGCTCGGCGAGGGCCGCCGCGGTCTGCGGGCCCCCCTCGAGCAAGGACTGCGCGACCCGGGCGGGGGCGCCCGTGAGCCGACCGGTCGATTTCACAACGACATTGTTGCCTAATTCGTCCCGGCGCGCGAACGCGGGGTACGGGGCAGGCCCGGGCACCGGGCGTCGGCACCCGTCCACGGCTGCCTAGACTCGCGCCGTGACCCCCGCCGCCGTCGTGCTCGAGGGGCTGCATCTCCGCTTCGGCCGGACCGTCGCCCTGGACGGCCTGTCGTTCAGCGTCGCGGCGGGCAGCATCACCGCGCTGCTGGGGCCCAACGGTGCGGGCAAGACCTCCACCGTCGAGATCTGCGAGGGCTACCGCCGTCCCGACGCCGGCTCGGTCCGGGTCTGGGGCCTCGACCCGCGGCGCGACGGCACCGCTCTGCGCGCCCGGGTCGGGGTCATGCTTCAGGACGGCGGCATCTACGCCTCGTCGCGGGCTGTCCCGATGCTCCGCCACCTGGCCGCGTTCTACGCCGATCCGCTCGACGTCGACGACCTGGTCGGTCGGCTCGGGCTGGAGTCCGTGCGCGCCACCTACCGCCGGATGTCCGGTGGGGAGAAGCAGCGGCTCGCACTCGCGTGCGCCGTGGTCGGCCGGCCCGATCTCGTGTTCCTCGACGAGCCGAGCGCCGGCATGGACCCGCAGACCAGGCTCGCCGCGTGGGACCTCGTCGAGCAGCTGCGTCGCGACGGCGTGACCGTGGTGCTCACGACGCACCTGATGGACGAGGCCGAGCGGCTCGCCGACCGGGTCGTGATCGTCGACCACGGACGTGTCGTCGCGCAGGGGTCCCCCGCCGAGCTGACCGCAGGCCTCGAGGTCCTGACCTTCGCCGCCCCGGAGTCGCTCCCCCTCGACGGCCTCGCGGCGCACCTGCCCGACGGCTGCGTCGTCTCCGAGTCGCGCCCCGGCCACTACCGCGTGGAGGGAGACGTCGGGCCGCAGACGCTCTCCGCGATCGGCGACTGGTGCTCGAGCCAGGGGGTGCTCCCCCGTGAGCTGGCGACCGGACGGCGCAGCCTCGAGGACGTCTTCCTCGACCTCACCGGGCGGGAGCTGCGGTCGTGACCACGACGTCCTCCGCGCCCGGTGGGTTGGCACCGCGCCCGGGCTCCGCGCCACGCGCTCGGATCCTGGCCGCGCAGACCCGGGCCGAGATCGGCATGACCCTGCGCAACGGTGAGCAGCTGCTGCTCACGCTGGTCATCCCGCTGCTCCTGCTGGTCGGCCTGTCGAAGCTGCCCACCGACGTCGTCGGGCACGACCCCGCGATCGACGCTGTAGCACCGGGGATCATCGCCCTCGCCGTGATCTCGACCGCCTTCACCGGCCAGGCCATCGCCACCGGCTTCGAGCGGCGCTACGGCGTCCTCAAGCTCCTGGGCGCGACCCCGCTCGGTCGCTCCGGCCTGCTCGTCGCGAAGACCCTGGGCGTCCTCGCCGTCGAGGTGGTCCAGATGCTGCTGATCGCCGCCGTGGCGTTCGCGCTCGGCTGGCACCCCGTCGGCAACCCGGTCTACGCCGTGCTCCTGGTCGTCCTCGGCACGGCCGCGTTCTCCTCGCTGGGTCTCCTCCTGGCCGGCACGCTGCGCGCCGAGGCGACCCTCGCCGTGGCGAACGGCCTCTACCTGCTGCTGATCGCCCTGGGCGGCGTGGTGATCCCGGCGGACCGCCTTCCCGCCACGGCCGAGAGGATCGTGTCGCTCCTGCCGTCGGCCGCCCTCGGGCAGGGCCTGCGCGACGTCCTGCTCCACGGAACCGGGCTGCCGGTGCAGTCCGTCGTCGTGCTGCTGGTGTGGACCGCCGTCGGCGGCCTGGTCACCGCGCGCACCTTCCGCTGGTCCTGATCCGCCGTGTGACGCGCGTCGCGCCTCGCGGGCCGCACGAGCCTCCCCCGCCGTCCCCGCCTACCCTGGCCCCGTGACCACGCAGGTGCCGGACTCCGGCGCACCCACCCGGACCGAGGGAACGTCCGTCGTCGACGGTCGGTCCCCCGGCGTCGTACGCAGGATCTACGTCGCGAACCTGGTCGCCCAGATAGGAATCTGCGTCACCGGTGCCGTCGTGCGCCTCACCAGCTCGGGGCTCGGCTGCCCCACGTGGCCGCGCTGCAGCGGGGACTCGATCACGCCCGTCGACGGCCAGGCCGAGGCGTGGCACAAGTACGTCGAGTTCGGGAACCGTCTCCTGACCGTGGTGCTCGTCGCGCTCGCGGTCGCCGCCCTCGCCGCCGCCCTGTGGGACGCGAGCCGCCGCCGTACCGCCGCCCTCCCGGCGCGGCCCGCGCTGACCTGGCTCGCCGCGGTCCCGCTCATCGGCACCGTCGTGCAGATCCCGCTCGGCGGCGTCACCGTGCTGACCGGCCTCAACCCGCTCGCGGTCGGCTCGCACATGCTGCTGTCGCTCGCGCTCGTGGCTTTCGCCACGGTGCTGGTGCACCGCTCGGGCGAGCGCGGCGACGAGCCCGTCGTCGTCGTGGTCCGCCGCGAGGTCCGGGTCGGCGTCGCGGCGCTCACGGCGCTCATGGGAGTCGTGCTGCTCGTCGGGATGATCGTGACGGCGAGCGGGCCGCACGCGGGCGACGAGCGCACGCACCGGCTCGGTCTCGATCCGCAGACCGTCGCCTGGATCCACGCCGACGTCGTGGTGCTGTGCATCGGCCTGCTCGCCGGGCTCCTCGTCGCGCTGCGCGCGTCGTCGGCGCCGGCGCGCACCACGCGCGCAGCGACGCACCTGCTCATGGCGTTCCTGGCGCAGGGGCTGGTGGGCTACGTCCAGTTCTTCACCGCCGAGCCGTGGATGCTGGTCGCCGTGCACGTCCTGCTCGCAGCCGTCATCTGGTGGGCCACCGTGAGCCTGCTGCTGACGACGCGAACACGCGGTCCCGTCCCCGTGTGATCCTGCTCCAGTACGGGTCACCCGCGAGCCGGGACCTGCAGAGGAGCAAGATCACTCCGGTGGGGCGGCGCTCCTACGGCAGGAAGGCGTCGACCGCGACGACGAGGAAGAACAGCGCGAGGTAGCTGATCGACCCGTGGAACAGGCGCATCGCCTTGACGTCGGTGTCGCCGCGGCGGACCCGGCGCAGCAGCGCGTGCGCCTCCCAGAGGAAGCCTCCGCCGAGGAGCACCGCGGCGACGGCGTAGAACGGCGTCATGTGCGCGGCCGGCACCAGCAGCAGGGACGTGAGGACCATCGCCCAGGAGTAGCCGATGATCTCGCGCGCGACGGTCGACAGCGGCGCGACGACCGGCAGCATCGGGACCCCCGCCGCCGCGTAGTCGTCCTTGAAGCGGAGCGAGAGCGGCCAGTAGTGCGGCGGGGTCCAGAAGAACACGACGCCGAACAGCACCATCGGCGCCCAGCCCAGCGACCCGGTCACGGCGGCCCAGCCGATGAGGATCTGCATGCAGCCGGCCGCACCGCCCCAGACGATGTTCTGCGGCGTACGGCGCTTGAGCAGCAGGGTGTAGCCGACGACGTACATCAGGATCGCCAGGGCCGTGAGCCCTGCGGCGAGCCAGTTCGTCGCGACGGCGAACCAGATCACCGACGACACCGCGAGCGCGAGGCCGAACAGGAGGGCCCCGCGCGGGCTCACCTCGCCGGTGACGATCGGGCGGTGGCCGGTGCGGGCCATGAGCCCGTCGATGTCGCGGTCGATGTACATGTTGAGCGCGTTGGCCCCGCCGGCCGCGAGGAAGCCGCCGACGAGGGTCGCCAGCACCAGCCAGAGCGACGGCACGCCGTCGGCCGCCAGGATCATCGTGGGCACGGTCGTCACGAGCAGGAGCTCGATGATCCGCGGCTTCGTCAGTGCGACGTAGGCCAGGACGACCGGCCGGGTGCGGACGTGGCCGACGGGCGCGAGGCCCTCCCGGGGACCGCCGTCGCCCTCGGTTCCGGGCACGGCGTGCCGGGGGTCGAGGGCGGTCACAGGCACGCTCCACGGAGATGGTCGGGGAACCCGGGCTGCCCAGGTCGGCGAGAGTCTACCGGCCTCCTCACCCGCCGCAGCCGCGCCGGTAGGCTGACGGATCGTGACCAGCGCACCCACCACCACGCCCCCGTTCGACCCCGCCACCTGGACGGCCCTGGACACGCGAGCGGTCGACACCGCCCGGGTCCTCGCCGCCGACTCCGTCCAGAAGGTGGGCAACGGCCACCCGGGAACCGCGATGAGCCTCGCGCCCGCGGCCTACCTGCTGTTCCAGCGCTTCCTGACCCACGACCCGGCCGATCCGGACTGGCTCGGACGCGACCGGTTCGTGCTCTCGTGCGGCCACTCGTCGCTCACGCTCTACATCCAGCTCTACCTGTCCGGCTACGGCCTCGAGCTGTCCGACCTCGAGTCCTTCCGCACCTGGGGCGCGCTCACGCCCGGTCACCCGGAGCGGCACCACACGAAGGGCGTCGAGACCACGACCGGGCCGCTGGGCCAGGGTGTCTCGACCGCCGTCGGGATGGCGATGGGGCAGCGCTACGAGCGAGGCCTGCTCGACCCCGACGCCGCGCCGGGCACCAGCCCGTTCGACCACCACGTCTGGGTGCTCTGCTCCGACGGTGACCTCGAGGAGGGCGTCACCTCCGAGGCGTCATCCCTCGCGGGCACGCAGCGCCTGGGCAACCTCACGGTGATCTGGGACGACAACAAGATCTCGATCGAGGACGACACCGCCGTCGCGTTCAGCGAGGACGTCCGGGCGCGCTACGCCGCGTACGGCTGGCACGTCCAGAGCGTCGACGTCGCGCCCGACGGCAGCGTCGACGTCCTGGCCCTGGCCGCCGCGATGGGCGCGGCCCGCGCCGAGACCGAGCGCCCGTCGTTCATCCGCCTCGAGACGGTCATCGGCTGGCCGGCCCCGCACCTGCGCAACACCTTCAAGGCGCACGGCTCCGCGCTCGGCGCGGACGAGGTCGCCGCCACGAAGGAGCTGCTCGGGTTCGACCCGGCGCAGTCCTTCGCCGTCGCCGACGACGTCCTCGCCCACGCCCGCGAGGTGGGGTCCCGCGGCGCGGCCTACCGCGCCGCCTGGGACGAGAGGTACGCCGGATGGCGCACGGCCAACCCCGAGCGGGCGACCCTGCTCGACCGCCTCGTCGCCGGCACGCTTCCCGACGGCTTCGCGCTGCCCGAGTTCCCCGCGGGCAAGGACGTCGCGACCCGCAAGGCGAGCGGCGACGTCATCCAGGCGATCGCCGCGCAGCTGCCCGAGTTCGTCGGCGGGTCCGCGGACCTCGCGGAGAGCAACAACACGACCATCGAGGGCGGCGGCTCGTTCCTGCCCGTGGGCACCGTGGTGTCGCCGACCTCGCCGTTCGGGCACAACCTGTCGCCGTACGGCCGGATCCTGCACTTCGGCATCCGTGAGCACGCCATGGGCGCTGCGCTCAACGGGATGTCGCTGTCGAACCTGCTGCGCCCGTTCGGTGGCACCTTCCTGGTGTTCTCCGACTACATGCGCGGCGCCGTGCGCGTCGCCGCGATCATGCAGACCGGCGTCACGTTCGTCTGGACCCACGACTCGATCGGTCTCGGCGAGGACGGCCCGACCCACCAGCCGGTGGAGCACCTGTGGGCGCTGCGCGCGATCCCGGGGCTCGACGTCGTCCGCCCGGCCGACGCGAACGAGACGTCGGTGGTCTGGGGCGAGATCCTGCGCAAGCGCCGCCCCACCGGCCTCGCGCTGACGCGGCAGAACCTGCCCACGCTCGACCGCGCGGTCGTCGCGCCGGCGTCGGGTGCGGCCCAGGGCGGCTACGTCCTCGCCGACGCCTCCACCGGGTCGCCCGACGTCGTGCTCCTCGCGACCGGTTCCGAGGTGCAGCTCGCGCTCGCCGCGCGGGAGGTCCTGGAGGCCGACGGCGTGGCCGCCCGGGTCGTCTCGCTGCCGTGCCTCGAGTGGTTCGAGGAGCAGGACGCGGCCTACCGCGAGTCGGTGCTGCCCTCGTCGGTCCGCGCCCGCGTCTCGGTCGAGGCCGGCATCGCCCAGGGCTGGTGGAAGTACCTCGGCACCGACGGCCGGGCCGTCTCGCTCGAGCACTTCGGCGCCTCGGCCGACGCAGCGACGCTGTTCCGCGAGTTCGGCATCACCACCGAGGCCGTCGTGGCCGCAGCCCGCGAGTCGATCGCCGCAGCGACCGCCTGACCGCGCGTCATGACACGGACGGGCGCACCGCGACACGCCCGTGTCATGACTCGCCCGTGTCATGACACGGAAGGCGCTCGGTGACGTGTCGGCGTCATGACACGGGTGGTACCGGAGGCCGGGTGCAGGGGCGCGGTCTAGGGTCGGAGCATGACTTCTGATCGCCTCGCCGACCTGTCCGCCGCTGGTGTCTCCATCTGGCTCGACGACCTCGACCGCGCCAGGCTGACGAGCGGCGGCCTCGCCGAGCTCGTCAGCGACTCCTTCGTCGTGGGCGTCACGACCAACCCGTCGATCTTCGAGAAGGCGATGGTGGGCGGAGCCGCGGCGTACGCCGAGCAGGTCCACGACCTCGCGATCCGCGGTGTCGACGTCGGCGAGGCCATCCGGGCCGTGACGGCCTACGACGTGCGCTGGGCCTGCGACGTCCTGGCCCCCACCTACGCCGCGACCGGCGGCGTCGACGGTCGCGTGAGCATCGAGGTCGACCCGCGGCTCGCGCGCGACACCGACGCGACGATCGCCGAGGCGAAGGCGCTGCGCTGGTCGGTCGACCGGCCCAACGTGCTGATCAAGATCCCCGCGACGGTCGAGGGACTGCCCGCGATCACGGCCGTCCTCGGCGCCGGCATCAGCGTGAACGTCACCCTGATCTTCTCCGTCGACCGCTACCGCGCCGTGCTCGACGCGTGGCTCGCCGGTCTCGAGCTCGCGAAGGCCAACGGCCACAACCTCGCCGAGATCGAGTCGGTGGCCTCGTTCTTCGTCAGCCGGGTCGACACCGAGGTCGACCAGCGGCTGGGTGCGGGGTCGCCGCTGCTCGGCACGGCGGCGATCGCCAACGCCCGGGTGGCGCACGAGACCTTCGCCGACCTGGTCGCCGGCCCGCGGTGGGCGGCGCTCGCGGCGGACGGCGCGCACGTCCAGCGGCCGCTCTGGGCCTCGACCGGGGTCAAGGACCCGACGTACAAGGACACCCGGTACGTCGTCGACCTCGTCACGCAGGACGTCGTCAACACCATGCCCGAGGCGACCCTCGACGCGGTGCGCGACCACGGCGAGACCACCGGCGACACCATCGTCCCGGAGTACGCCGCTGCGCACGCCGCCCTCGACGCGCTGACGGCCGCCGGCATCGATCTCGACGACGTGGTCGCCGTGCTCGAGGACGAGGGCGTGGAGAAGTTCGTCGTCGCCTGGGAGCAGCTGCTCGCCGCGCTCCAGTCGGCCCTCGACGCCGCGCGCGCGGCAGCGGGCCGCTGAGGGGCGCGTCGTGCGCACCCGAGTCACGACACCGTCCGCCAACCCGCTGCGCGACCCGCGCGACCGTCGGCTCCCCCGCATCGCCGGGCCCTGCAGCCTGGTGATCTTCGGCGTCACGGGCGACCTGGCCCGCAAGAAGCTGATGCCCGCGGTCTACGACCTCGCCAACCGCGGCCTGCTCCCGCCGGGCTTCGCGCTCGTCGGGTTCGCACGCCGGGACTGGGTCGACCAGGACTTCGCGCAGATCGTGCACGACTCGGTGCGCGAGCACGCGCGCACGGAGTTCCGCGAGGACGTCTGGCAGGAGCTGTGCAAGGGGATCCGGTTCGTGGCCGGCGACTTCTCCGACGAGGGCGCGTTCGACCAGCTCTCGCAGGTGGTCCTCGACCTCGACCGGGTGCGCGGCACGAAGGGCAACCACGCCTTCTACCTGTCGATCCCGCCGAAGTTCTTCGGCGACGTCGTCCAGCAGCTCAAGCGGTCGGGGCTGTCCGTCTCGAACGACGGGGCGTGGCGGCGTGTGGTGATCGAGAAGCCGTTCGGTCACGACCTGGAGAGCGCGCGCGAGCTCAACACCACGATCGATGAGGTGTTCCCGTCCGGCACCGTCTTCCGCATCGACCACTACCTCGGCAAGGAGACGGTCCAGAACCTGCTGGCCCTGCGCTTCGCCAACACGATGTTCGAGCCGATCTGGAACAGCAACTACGTCGACCACGTGCAGATCACCATGGCGGAGGACATCGGCATCGGCGGCCGGGCGGGCTACTACGACGGCATCGGTGCTGCCCGCGACGTCATCCAGAACCACCTGCTGCAGCTGCTCGCCCTCACCGCGATGGAGGAGCCGCTCTCGTTCGCGGCCAACGACGTGCGCGTGGAGAAGGAGAAGGTCCTCACGGCGCTCACCCTCCCCCGCGACCTCGACAAGCACACGTCCCGCGGGCAGTACGCCGCCGGCTGGCAGGGCGGCGTGCAGGTGCCGGGCTACCTCGAGGAGGACGGCATCTCCCCGACGTCGGTCACCGAGACCTTCGCCGCCGTGCGCCTCGGCGTCGACACCCGCCGGTGGGCCGGCGTCCCGTTCTACCTGCGGACCGGCAAGCGTCTCGGCCGTCGCGTCACCGAGCTCGCGATCATCTTCAAGCGCGCGCCGCACCTGCCCTTCAGCGCCACCGACACCGAGGAGCTCGGGCAGAACTCGATCGTGATCCGGATCCAGCCGGACGAGGGCATCACGATGCGCTTCGGGTCGAAGGTGCCGGGCACCCAGATGGAGGTCCGCGACGTCAACATGGACTTCGCCTACGGCGACTCCTTCACCGAGTCGAGCCCGGAGGCCTACGAACGGCTGATCCTCGACGTCCTGCTCGGCGATCCGCCGCTGTTCCCGCGGCACGAGGAGGTCGAGCTCGGCTGGAAGATCCTGGACCCGGTCCTCGAGCACTGGGCGGCGAAGGGCCGGCCCGAGCCCTACGAGTCCGGCACCTGGGGACCGAGGTCGTCGCACGAGATGATGGCGCGCGACGAACGCACGTGGAGGCGACCATGAGCGTGCGACTCGACGACACCACCGCGAGCGCCGTCGGCACGGCGATCTCCGCCGAGCGGTTCCGGCAGGGATCGAGCGCCGTCGGCCGTGTCCTCACCCTGGTGATCATCGCCGACGAGGCCACCCAGGCCGACGCCGTGCGCTCGGCCGCCGAGGCGGCCCGCGAGCACCCCTGCCGCATCCTCACCGCGATCCCCCGCCCCGGCAAGGGACCGGCCCGGCTCGACGCCGAGATCACCGTCGGGGGCGCCGACGGGCTCGGCGAGCTGGCCGAGCTCCGGCTGCGCGGGCCGCTGTCGCACCACGTGGCGTCGGTCGTCCTGCCCCTGCTCGTCCCCGACGCGCCCGTGGTGGTCTGGTGGCCGGGCACGGCACCCGAGGACGTCGCCGCGGACCCGGTGGGTCGTCTCGCCCAGCGGCGGATCACCGACGCGTCCGAGGCCGCCCGACCGGTGCGTGCTCTCGGGCTCCGCCGAGCGTCCTACGTCGCGGGCGACACGGATCTGGCCTGGACGCGGATCACGCCGTGGCGGGCGCTCATCGCCTCCGCCCTGGACCAGCCGTTCGCCAGGATCACCGGCGCGAGCGTGAGCGCTCAACGCTCGAACCCGTCCGGCCTGCTGCTCGCCGCGTGGCTGCAGCGCGGCCTGGGCGTGGCGGTCGAGGTCCACAACAGCCGCGGCCCCGGGATCACCGGAGTCACGGTCCGCACCGAGGGCGGCGACATCTCGATCACCCGGCCGGACGGTCGGATCGCGCGCATGGTGCGCCCGGGCTTCCCGGACCGCGAGGCGGCGCTCAAGCGGCGCACTGTGGAGGGCCTCATCGCGGAGGAGCTGCGTCGCCTGGACCCCGACGACGTCTACGGCGAGACCCTGCGTGCCCTTCCCGACCTGGCGGCGTGGCAGGCGCACGCCGACCACTCCGCCCCGGCCGCGGCGTCGGCCCCGGGGACGGCGACGTCCACCCGCAAGGCCGCGCCGGGGAAGCCCGCGCGCAAGGCTCCGGCAGCCGCGGCCCCGCGCAAGGCCGCGGTCGCCACGTCCACATCACGTCGAGGGGGCCGGTCATGAGCACGCCCGAGGTCATCGTCCTGCGCGACGCCGAGCAGCTGGCCGAGGCCATCGGCGACCGTCTGGTGACCGCGATCGTCGAGGCCCAGGTCGACGGCCGGCACGCCCACGTGTGCCTCACCGGCGGACACATCGGGATCGCGTGCCTCGCCGCCCTGCACGCCGCGCCGTCGCGCGACTCGATCGACTGGCAGGCCCTGCACGTGTGGTGGGGCGACGACCGCTACCTGCCGGCCGACGACCCCGAGCGCAACGACACCCAGGCCGCTGCTGCACTCCTCGACCACGTGCCGGTCGATCCGGCGAAGGTGCACCGCATGCCTTCCTCGGACTCCGGCCTCGACGTCGACGCGGCCGCGGCCGACTACGCCCGCGAGCTGAAGGCGGAGGCGCGCAGCGAGGACCACGCGGACCTGCCGTCCTTCGACGTGTGCCTGCTGGGTCTCGGACCGGACGCCCACGTGGCGAGCCTGTTCCCGCAGCTGCCCGGCGTGCACGAGACGGTCCGGACCGTCGTCGGGGTGCACGGCTCACCCAAGCCGCCGCCGCTGCGCATCTCGCTCACCCTGCCGGCGCTGAACGCCTCGCGCGAGATCTGGCTGCTCGTTGCCGGAGCCGACAAGGCCGACGCCGTACGCCTGGCGCTGTCCGACGCCGGCCCGGTGCAGGTCCCCGGTGCCGGCGCCCGAGGCCGCGACCGCACGATCGCGCTCCTCGACGAAGCGGCGGCCAGCGCCCTCCCGCCCGACCTGCGTCGCCTCGCCAGCCCTTGACGCACCGGGGACAGCACGAGGCCCGCTCCCACGATGTGGGAGCGGGCCTCGGTGGTTCGGGGGCTACTGGTCGCGGAGCTTGGCCAGCGCCTCGTTGAGGATGGCCTCGCCGTCGGCGTCGCTGCGCCGCTCCTTCACGTAGGCCAGGTGGGTCTTGTACGGCTCGATCTTGGGAGCCGCGGGCGGGTTGGCCTTGTCCTGCCCGGCGGGGAGCCCGCAGCGCGGGCAGTCCCAGGTCTCGGGCACGGCCGCCTCGGTGGCGAAGCTGGGTCGGGTCTCGTGGCCGTTGGCGCAGTAGAACGTCACCCGATGGCGCGGTGCGGCGTCGCCGCGCTCCGCCTCGCCCATCGGACCCGCACCGACTCGGCTGCCCCGGATCGCACTTCCACTGGCCACAGGTGGTGCCTCTCTCGCGTTCGGACGGGGTGGATCAGGTGGACTTGAGAAGCAGGTTCAGCCCGATGATGAGGGCCGCCCACACGAGGCCGAGCCCGACGGTGATGCGGTCGAGGTTGCGCTCGGCCGCGCTCGAGCCGCCGAAGGACGAGGAGATGCCGCCACCGAACATGTCGGAGAGGCCGCCGCCCTTGCCCTTGTGCAGGAGCACGAGCAGCATCAGGAGCAGGCTGATGATCATCAGCAGGACCTCGAACAAGGTGGCCACGACGTCGTCACTCTCCTCGGGGCGCCCCTGGGACCGGGCGCGTCGGACCAGGATACGTGACGGTCGCCACGTAGCGACGTCGCACCGCCCCGGACGTGCCGGGACGGTGCGACGCAGGCTCGCTCAGGCCTCGTCGGCGGGGTGCAGACGGAACCGGCAGATGGCGACGAACTCGTCCGGGTCGAGGCTCGCACCACCGACGAGGGCGCCGTCGACGTCGGCCTTGGCCATGATGGCCGCGACGTTGGAGGCCTTGACGGAGCCGCCGTAGAGCACGCGGACGCCGTCGGCGAGGTCGCCGGAGTAGAGCTCCGCGAGGCGGGTCCGGATCGCGGCGCACACCTCCTGCGCGTCCTCCGGGGTGGCCACCTCGCCGGTGCCGATCGCCCACACGGGCTCGTAGGCGACCACGATCGAGCGGGCCTTGTCGGCGGGCAGGCCCGCGAGCGCCCCGTCGACCTGGCCCAGCGTGTGCTCGATGTGGGTGCCGGCCTTGCGGATCTCGAGCACCTCACCCACGCAGAGGATCGGCGTGATGCCGTGGCGGTAGGCCGCCTGCACCTTCGCGTTGACGACCTCGTCGGTCTCCGCGTGGTACTCGCGTCGCTCGCTGTGCCCCACGGCGACGTAGGTGCAGCCGAGCTTCGCCAGCATCGAGCCGCTGATCTCGCCGGTGAAGGCGCCCTTGTCGTGAGCCGACAGGTCCTGCGCGCCGTAGCGCAGGTCGAGCTTGTCGGCGTCGATCAGCGTCTGCACCGAGCGGATGTCGGTGAACGGCGGCAGCACCGCCACCTCGCACGCGTCGAGGTCGGCGTCGTTGAGTGCGAAGGCGAGCTTCTGCACGACGGCGATGGCCTCGAGGTGGTTGAGGTTCATCTTCCAGTTGCCCGCCATGAGCGGGAGGCGGCCAGCGGCCATGGTCAGTCCTCCAGGACTGCGATACCGGGCAGGACGCGTCCCTCGAGGAACTCCAGGGACGCACCTCCACCGGTGGAGATGTGGGAGAAGCCGGACTCGTCGATGCCCATGAGGCGGACCGCCGCGGCGGAATCGCCACCACCGACCACGGTGAGTCCGTCGACACGGGTGATCGCCTCGGCCACCGCGCGGGTGCCGGCGGCGTAGGGCGCCATCTCGAAGACGCCCATCGGGCCGTTCCACACGACCGTCTTCGCGTCCGCGAGGCGGTCGGCGAACAGGGCGCGGCTGTTCGGGCCGATGTCGAGGCCCATCCAGCCGTCCTCGATGTCGTCGACCGACACGTCCTTGTGCTCCGCGTCGGCCGAGAACGCCGTCGCGACGATGACGTCGACGGGGAGCACGAGCTCCACGCCGCGCGCCTCCGCCGTGGCGATGAGGCCCTTCACGGTCTCGATCTGGTCGGCCTCGAGCAGCGACGAGCCCACGCCCTTGCCGAGCGCGGCGAGGAACGTGAAGCACATGCCGCCGCCGACGAGCAGGCGGTCGACCGAGCCCAGCAGGTTCTCGATGACGCCGAGCTTGTCGCTCACCTTGGAGCCGCCGAGGACGACGACGTAGGGGCGCTCGGGGTCGCCGAGGACCTTCCGGAAGACCTCGACCTCGGAGAGCACGAGGCGGCCGGCGGCGTGCGGCAGCAGCCGCGCGACGTCGGTGACGCTCGCCTGCTCGCGGTGCACGACACCGAAACCGTCGCTCACGAAGATGTCGGCCAGCGACGCCAGCTCGGCGGCGAGGGCTCCGCGAACGGCAGGGTCCTTGCTCGTCTCGCGAGCGTCGTAGCGGACGTTCTCGAGGAGGACGACGTCGCCGTCGGCCATGTCGGCCACGATCGCCTGGGCCGACGGTCCGGTGACGTCGCCCGCGAGGGCGACGGGCACGCGGAGCAGCTCGGCGAGACGCTGCGCGACCGGCGCGAGCGACAGCTCGGGCTTGGCCTCGCCCTTGGGGCGGCCCAGGTGGGCCACGAGGACGACGCGCGCCCCGCGCGAGCGCAGCGACTCGATGGTCGGGAGCGCCGCGCGGATGCGACCGTCGTCAGTGATGCGACGCGTGCCGTCGCCGGCGTCCTCGAGCGGGACGTTGAAGTCCGCCCGCACGAGGACCCGGCGACCGGCGACGTCGAGGTCGTCGATCGTGTGCACGGTGACGACCTACAGCGACTTGCCGACGAACACGGTGAGGTCGACGAGGCGGTTGCTGTAGCCCCACTCGTTGTCGTACCAGCCGAGGACCTTCGCGGTGTTGCCGAGGACCTTGGTGATGCCGGCGTCGAAGATGCACGAGGCCGGGTTCGTCACGATGTCGCTCGAGACGATCGGGTCCTCGGTGTACTCGAGGACGCCCTTGAGCGGGCCTTCGGCCGCCGCCTTGATCGCAGCGTTGATCTCCGCTGCCGAGGCCTCGCGGGTCAGCGTCACGGTGAGGTCGGTGGCGGAGCCGGTCGGGACCGGGACGCGCATGGCGTAGCCGTCGAGCTTGCCCTTGAGCTCGGGCAGGGCCAGGCCGATCGCCTTCGCGGCACCGGTGCTCGTCGGGATCATGTTGATCGCGGCGGCACGCGCACGACGCAGGTCCTTGTGCGGGTAGTCCAGGATCACCTGGTCGTTGGTGTAGGCGTGGATCGTCGTCATCAGGCCGCTCTCGATGCCGAACGAGTCGTTGATGACCTTGGCCATCGGCGCGAGGCAGTTCGTGGTGCAGGAGGCGTTGCTGATGATCGAGTGGGTCGCCGGGTCGTAGATGTCCTGGTTGACACCCATGACGATCGTGGCGTCCTCGCCCTTGGCGGGCGCGGAGATGATGACCTTCTTGGCGCCACCGGCGATGTGACCGCGAGCCTTGTCCGCGTCGGTGAAGAAGCCGGTCGACTCGATGACGATGTCGACGCCGAGGTCGCCCCAGGGGAGCTTCGCCGGGTCGCGCTCGGCGAGGGCGACGATCTTCTTGTCGCCGACCAGGATCGCGTCCTCGGTCGCCTTCACGTCCTGGCCGAGGCGGCCGAGGATGCTGTCGTACTTCAGCAGGTGCGCCAGGGTGGCGTTGTCGGTGAGGTCGTTGACGGCGACGATCTCGACGTCAGCGCCCTGCGCGGCGAGCGCGCGGTAGAAGTTACGGCCGATACGGCCGAAGCCGTTGATGCCCACACGAACGGTCACGGTCAACAGTCCTCGTTTTGCTCGAGAGACGACAGCCGGCGTCGTTGCCGGCTCTTCGGTCAGGGGGCACGCTCGGTGCCCGCGTGGCAGCACGAGCCTATCGGACTCGTGCAACCGCTTGCTGGTGAGCGGCGTACCCGTGAGTAGGCCCACATCCGCCGTGGGAGGACCGCGTCGGGTCAGTCGGCGTCGACGAGGTCGGCTGGGATCCCGGCCTCCGTGTCCGGGATGCCGAGCTCGCCGGCGCGCTTGTCCGCGAGTGCGAGCAGCCGACGGATCCGGCCCGCGATGGCGTCCTTGGTCATCGGCGGGTCGGCGAGGGCGCCGAGCTCCTCGAGCGAGGCCTGCTGGTGCTCCGTGCGCAGGCGCCCGGCCTCCGCCAGGTGGTCGGGGACCTCGTCGCCCAGGATCTCCAGGGCACGGGTGACCCGGGCACCCGCGGCGACCGCGGCGCGGGCCGACCGGCGCAGGTTCGCGTCGTCGAAGTTGGCCAAGCGGTTCGCGGTGGCCCGGACCTCGCGACGCATGCGTCGCTCCTCCCAGGCCATGACGGACTCGTGGGCGCCCAGGCGGGTGAGGAGGTCCCGGATGGCGTCGCCGTCGCGGATGACGACGCGGTCCACGCCGCGCACCTCGCGCGGCTTGGCCACGATGCCGAGACGGCGGGCTGCCCCCGAGAGCGCCAGAGCGGCCTCGGGACCGGGGCAGGTGACCTCGAGGGCGGACGAACGGCCGGGCTCGGTCAGCGACCCGTGAGCCAGGAAGGCGCCGCGCCAGGCGGCCTCGGAGTCGCAGAGCGAGCCGTTGACGATCGCGGTCGGAAGGCCGCGGGCCGGACGCCCGCTGGCGTCGACCAGCCCGGTCTGGCGCGCGAGCTGCTCGCCGTCGGTGTGGACCCGCACGAGGTAGCGGTTGCCCTTGCGGAGACCGCCGGGGTGCACCACGGTCATCTCGCTCGGGTGGCCGAACACCTCGGAGATGTCCTTGCGCAGCCGACGGGCGGTCGCGGCGGTGTCGAGGTCGGCCTCGATGACGATCTTGCCGCCGACGATGTGCAGCCCCGACGCGAAGCGCAGGATCGCCGAGACCTCAGCCTTGCGGCAGCAGGGCTTGGAGATCTTCAGGCGCGCCAGTTCGTCCTTGACCGCAGCCGTCATCGCCATGCCGCGCATCCTGCCACCAGGGTCAACAACCCTCGACACGGACCCACAGCGTCACGAGGCGAGGATGCCGCCGAGCGCGGATGCGAGCAGGTCGACGTCGTGGCGCGGGGAGCCGTCGCGGCTGGCCACCGGGGCCAGCGTGAGCGAGGCGCCGAGCATTGCTGCGGCGCTGGTGAGCGCGTCGACGTCGGCCACCAGGCCAGGATCGGCGAGGACGGTGTCGACGCGGAGCTCCGGCATCCGCGCTGCGAGCACCTCGAGGTGACGCTCGGGCGAGAACCCGCTGGTCTCCCCCGGTTGCGCGGCGAGGTTGAGCACCACGACGACACGGCCGCCGGACTCGACGACCGCGCGACCGATGCCGCGCACCTGCAGCGGTGCCAGCACGCTGGTGAACCAGGAGCCCGGCCCGAGCATGATGGCCTCGGCGTCGGCGATGGCCTCGACCGCGGCCGGGCACGCGAGGGTGGTCTCGGGCTCGATGCGCAGGCCGACCACCTGTCCGCGCGTGGTGGCCACCTGGACCTGACCGACCACGCGCTCGACGAGCGTCGGGTCCTCGGGATGCAGTCCGACGACGTCGGCGACCACCTGCAGCGGCTCGGTGGCGACGGGGAGCACCCGGCCGTGTGCTCCGAGGAGCGCTCCGACCCAGTCGAGCCCCGTGACGATGTCGCCCGTCTCCTCCCAGAGCGCGGTGATGAGCAGGTTGCCGAGCGAGTGACCGGCGAGCTCGCCGGTCCCGGCGAAGCGGTGCTGGACGACTCGACTCCAGGTCCGGCCCCAGGTGTCGTCGCCGCACAGCGCGGCGAGCGCCATCCGCAGGTCACCGGGCGGTACGACGTCGAACTCCTCGCGAAGCCGCCCGCTGGAGCCGCCGTCGTCGGACACGGCGACGATCGCCGTCACGTCGTCGGTGATACGCCGCAGGGCCCGCAGCGTCGCCGCCAGGCCGTGCCCACCGCCGAGCGCGACCACACGCATGCCCGTGGAACGCGGCCCCGCGGAGCCGCGGCGGGCCGGACCCGGCGAGGTCACTCCCGGCCCAGGTCGCGGTGGACGACGAGGACCTCGACACCGTGCTTGACGAGTCGGGTCGCGAGGTTCTCGGCCATCGCCACGCTGCGGTGCTTGCCCCCGGTGCACCCGACGGCGACCGTGACGTAGCGCTTGCCCTCGCGGAGGTAGCCGTCGCTCACCAGGTCGACCATGGAGGCCATCCGGTCGAGGAACTCGCGGGCGTCGGGAAGGGCGGTGACGAAGTCGCTCACCGGGGCGTCGAGACCGGTGAGATCGCGCAGCTCCGGCACCCAGAAGGGGTTGGGCAGGAACCGGACGTCGTTGACGATGTCCGCGTCGAGCGGCAGGCCGTACTTGAACCCGAAGGACATGACCGTGGCGCGCAGCGCCACGCGCTCGTCGCCGCCGAAGGCGGCGTCGACCTTGCGGCGCAGGTCGTGGACGTTGAGCGAGGACGTGTCGATCACGATGTCGGCCCGGGCGCGCAGGTCGCCGAGCAGCGACCGCTCGCGCACGAGTCCCTCGAGGATGCCGCCCGAGCCCTGCAGCGGGTGCGGACGGCGGCTGCTCTCGAAGCGTCGGACGAGCTCGTTGTCGCCGGCCTCGAGGAACAGCACGCGCAGGTCGATGCCGTCGTCCAGCACGCGCTGGAGGGTGTCGGCGAGGTCGTCGAAGATATGTCCGCCACGGACGTCGACCACCACGGCGAGACGGGCGTCGTCGAGGTCCGACTTCACCTCGCTGATCAGCTTCGGGAGCAGCGACGGCGGCAGGTTGTCGACGACGAACCAGCCGAGGTCCTCGAGGGCCCGTGCCGCGGTGGAACGACCCGCACCGGACATGCCCGACACGAGCACGAGCTCGAAGCCGTCCTCGGTCACCGCGGTCGCTCCTCCTCAGGTCGTGGGCCCCGTTGCGCCATCGTGTCAGACCCGTGCGTCCGGAGCGTCACTCCACGATCTCGCCTGTCGCCGTGTTCAGGACCGGCGCGGGGGCGGAGGCGGCGAGCGCGTCGACGACGGCCTGCGCCACCGTGGGGCCGATCCCGGGCACGGAGGACAGCTCCTCGACCGTGGCGGAGCGGAGCCGCTTCAGCGAGCCGAACTGGCGCAGGACCGCCTTCTTGCGCGCCTCGCCGAGGCCGGGGACGTCGTCGAGGATGCTCTCGACCATGCGCTTGCCGCGCTTCTGCCGCTGGTAGGTGATCGCGAACCGGTGCGCCTCGTCACGCACCCTCTGCAGCAGGTAGAGACCCTCGCTGGTGCGCGGCAGGATCACCGGATCCGGGTCTCCGGGCAGCCACACCTCCTCGAGCCGCTTCGCGAGCCCGACGATCGCGACGTCGTGCACCCCGAGCTCGGACAGTGCGGCCTGCGCCGCCTCGACCTGCGGCTGACCACCGTCGACGACGAACAGCTGCGGCGGGTAGGCGAACTTCCTCGGCCGGCCGGTCACCGGGTCGATGCCCGGGGTGGGGTCGTCGGGATCGACCTGCTCGTCGAGCAGCCGCTTGAACCGCCGGGTGACCACCTCGGCGATCGACCGGGTGTCGTCGCTGATCCCGTCCTCGCTCCCCCGGATCGAGAACCGTCGGTACTCCGACTTGCGGGCCAGCCCGTCCTCGAACACCACGAGGCTGGCGACGACGTCCGTGCCCTGAAGGTGGCTGACGTCGACGCACTCGATGCGCAGCGGCGCCTCGGGCAGGCCCAGCGCCTCCTGCAGCTCCTCGAGGGCCTGGCTGCGTGCGGTGAGGTCACCGCCACGGCGCGTCTTGTGCAGCATGAGCGACTGGGTGGCGTTGCGCGTCACCGTCTCCATCAGGTCGCGCTTGTCGCCGCGTTGCGGGACGCGCAGGTCGACGTGCGACCCGCGCAGCTCGCTGAGCCACGTGACGGTGGTGTCGAGGTCGGTGGGCAGCACCGGCACGAGCAGCTCCCGAGGCACCGAGTCGCCCGGCTGGTCGCCGTAGAGCTGCTGGATCAGGTGCTCGACGAGATCGGCGGTGGTGACGTCCTCGACCTTCTCGACGACGAAGCCGCGCTGGCCGCGGACCCGGCCCCCTCGCACGTGGAAGATCTGGACGGCCGCCTCCAGCTCGTCCTCGCTGAGGCCGACGACGTCGGCGTCGGTGCCGTCGCCGAGGACGATCGCGTTCTTCTCCAGCGCCCGCTCGAGCGCGCGCAGGTCGTCACGGAGCCGGGCTGCGCGCTCGTAGTCCTGCTCGGCAGCGGCCGCTTTCATCTCGCGCTCGACGCGCTTGGTGTAGGCCGCGGTCTGGCCGGACAGGAACGCGCAGAAGTCCTCGACGATCCGCCGGTGCTCCTCGGCCGACACCCGTCCGACGCACGGCGCGGAGCACTTGCCGATGTAGCCCAGCAGGCACGGCCGCCCGATCTGCCCGTGCCGCTTGAAGACCCCCGTGCTGCACGTGCGCACCGGGAACGGGCGCAGGAGCAGGTCGACGGTCTCGCGGATCGCCCAGGCGTGCGCGTAGGGGCCGAAGTAGCGGACACCCTTGCGCTTCGCGCCGCGCATGACGGTGATCCGCGGGTACTCGTCGTCGAGCGTGACCGCGAGGTACGGGTAGCTCTTGTCGTCGCGGTAGCGGACGTTGTAGCGCGGGTCGTACTCCTTGATCCAGGAGTACTCCAGCTGCAGCGCCTCCACCTCGGTGCCGACCGTCACCCAGTCGACCGACGCGGCAGTGGTGACCATCGCCTGCGTGCGGACGTGCAGCGCCGACAGGTCCTGGAAGTACGACGCCAGCCGGCTGCGCAGGCTCTTGGCCTTGCCGACGTAGATCACCCGGCCGTGCTGGTCGCGGAACCGGTAGACCCCCGGCGAGTCGGGGACCTCGCCCGGTGCCGGTCGGTAGGTCGCGGGGTCAGCCACGGGCAGTCAGCGCCGTCGTCAGTCGATCGTGATGGTGGAGCCCGACAGGGTGAACTTCGCCTCGGCGAGCGGTGACGGCGGCGGACCGCCCTGCACGGAGCCGTCGGTGGCGGAGAACTGGCCCGCGTGGCACGGGCAGGTGATCGTGCCGTTCGCGACGCTCGACACGAGGCACCCCTCGTGGGTGCAGACGGCGCTGAACGCCTTGAACGTGCCGGCGGTGGGCTGGGTCACGACGACCTGCCTGCCCTCGAGAACCACTCCGCCGCCGACCGGGATGTCGCCTGTCGACACGGTGCTGCCGCCGACTCCCGCAACGCTGGAGCTCCCGGACGACCCGCACGCGGCGGTGACGGCCACGGCCGCGACGACGGCGCCGCCGGTCACGAGGACCTGGCGGCGGGTCAGGCCCGCAGCGGGGCCGACGAGGGTGCCGGCGGGCGTGGCAGGGGCGGTGTCGAGCTCGGTCATCACGTCTCCTCGGGTCGGCTTGACGCTATCCGTCACGCCGAGCCGGCCTTCTTCCGGGGCGGCCGGGCGGTCGTCTTCGTGGCCTTCCGTGCCGTTGAGGCTGCCGGCGTCGACGCCTTCGCCGCGGCGACCTTCTTCGCGGCGACCTTCTTCGCGGGGGCCCGCGCCGAGCGGGCCGGTGTGGCGTCGAGGATCTCGCGCAGGAAGACGCCGGTGTGGCTCGCCTCGACCAGCGCGATGTCCTCCGGCGTGCCGGTCGCGACGACGGTGCCGCCCTTGTTGCCGCCTTCCGGGCCCATGTCGACGACCCAGTCGGCCGTCTTGATGACGTCGAGGTTGTGCTCGATGACGAGGACGGAGTTGCCCTTGTCGACCAGCGACTGCAGCACGCCGAGCAGCTTGCGGATGTCCTCGAAGTGCAGACCCGTCGTCGGCTCGTCCAGGACGTAGACGGTCCGGCCGGTGGACCGCTTCTGCAGCTCGCTGGCCAGCTTCACGCGCTGGGCCTCGCCGCCGGACAGGGTGGTGGCCGGCTGCCCGAGCCGGACGTAGCCGAGGCCCACCTCGACCAGCGTGCGCAGGTGCCGTGCGATGGGCGGGACGGCCTCGAAGAACTCGAGACCCTCCTCGATCGGCATGTCGAGCACCTCGGAGATGGTCTTGCCCTTGTAGTGCACCTCGAGGGTCTCGCGGTTGTAGCGGGCCCCGTGACACACCTCGCACGGGACGTAGACGTCGGGCAGGAAGTTCATCTCGATCTTGATCGTGCCGTCGCCGGCGCACGCCTCGCAGCGGCCGCCCTTCACGTTGAACGAGAAGCGGCCCTGGAGGTAGCCGCGCATCTTCGCCTCGGGGGTCTCGGCGAACAGCTTGCGGACGTGGTCGAAGACGCCGGTGTAGGTGGCCGGGTTGGACCGCGGGGTGCGCCCGATGGCGCTCTGGTCGACGTGGACCACCTTGTCGAGATGCTCCAGGCCGCGGACCCGGCGGTGGCGACCGGCGACCGCGCGCGCGCCGTTGAGCTCGCGGGCGAGCGTGGTGTAGAGGATGTCGTTGACGAGCGTGGACTTCCCGGAGCCGCTCACGCCGGTGACGGCGACGAAGCACCCGAGCGGGAACGAGACGTCGACGTCCTTGAGGTTGTGCTCGCGGGCTCCCTCGACCGTCAGCTCGCGACCCGGCGTGATCGGTCGGCGTACGGCGGGGATCTCGATACGGCGCCGCCCGGACAGGTAGGCGCCGGTCATGGACGTCGGGCTGTCGAGGAGGTCCTGCACCGTGCCCGAGACGACGACCTCGCCGCCGTGCTCACCGGCGCCCGGCCCGATGTCGACGACCCAGTCGGCCTGCCGGATGGTGTCCTCGTCGTGCTCGACGACGATGAGGGTGTTGCCGAGGTCGCGCAGGCGCACGAGGGTCTCGATCAGCCGCCGGTTGTCGCGCTGGTGAAGGCCGATGCTCGGCTCGTCGAGGACGTAGAGGACGCCGACGAGACCGGAGCCGATCTGGGTGGCGAGACGGATGCGCTGCGCCTCGCCGCCCGCAAGGGTGCCCGCCGCGCGGTCGAGCGTGAGGTAGTCGAGCCCGACGTCGACGAGGAAGCGCAACCGCTCGTTGACCTCCTTGAGCACCCGCTCGGCGATCTGCTTCTCCCGCGGGGACAGCCTCAGCCCGAGCAGGAAGTCGGCGCAGTCGCCGATCGGCAGCGCGGCGACCTCGGCGATGGACTTCTCGCCCAGGGTGACCGACAGGCTGATCGGCTTGAGGCGCGCGCCGTTGCACGTGGGACAGGGCACCTCGCGCATGTAGCCCTCGAACCGCTCCCGGCTCGTGTCGCTGTCGGCCTCGGCGTGACGACGCTTGACGTAGGGGATCACGCCCTCGAACGCGGTGTGGTAGCTGCGCTCGCGGCCGTAGCGGTTCTTGTACCGGACGTGGACCTGGGTGGAGTGGCCCTGCAGGATCGCCTTCGTCGCCTTGGGCGAGAGCGACTCCCAGGAGTCTTCGAGGGTGAAGCCCAGCTCGTCGCCGAGGGCGACCAGCAACCGCTCGAAGTAGTCGCTGATGTGACCGCTCGACCAGGGGCCGATCGCGCCCTCGGCGAGCGTCATCGACGAGTCGCTCACGATGAGCTCGGGGTCGACCTCCATCCGGGTCCCGAGGCCTGCGCACTCGGGACAGGCGCCGAACGGGGAGTTGAACGAGAACGAGCGCGGCTCGAGCTCCTCGAACGACAGGTCGTCGTAGAGGCAGGCGAGGTGCTCGGAGAACATCCGCTCGCGGTGCGGGTCGTCGTCGGCGAGGTCGACGAAGTCGAGCGTGACCAGCCCGCTCGAGAGCTTGAGGGCGGTCTCGATGGAGTCGGTGAGGCGACGCTTGGCGTCGGCCTTCACCGTGAGACGGTCGACGACCACCTCGATGGTGTGCTTCTCCTGCTTCTTGAGGGTGGGTGGGTCGGCGAGCGAGTGCACCACGCCGTCGACCCGGGCCCGGGAGAAGCCCTGGGTCTGCAGCTGGCGGAAGAGCTCGGAGTACTCCCCCTTGCGCTCGCGGATCACCGGCGCGAGCACCTGGAAGCGCGCGCCCGCGTCGAGCTCGAGGATGCGGTCGACGATCTGCTGGGGGGTCTGCCGCGCGATGTCGCGCCCGCAGACCGGGCAGTGCGGGCGACCGGCCCGCGCGTAGAGCAGGCGGAGGTAGTCGTAGACCTCGGTGATCGTGCCCACGGTCGAGCGAGGGTTGCGGCTCGTGGACTTCTGGTCGATCGAGACCGCGGGAGAGAGGCCCTCGATGAAGTCGACGTCGGGCTTGTCCATCTGGCCGAGGAACTGCCGGGCATAGGCCGACAGGCTCTCGACGTAGCGCCGCTGGCCCTCCGCGAAGATCGTGTCGAAGGCCAGGGACGACTTCCCGGACCCGGACAGACCGGTGAACACGATCATCGCGTCGCGCGGGAGATCGAGGGAGACGTCCTTGAGGTTGTGCTCGCGGGCGCCGCGGACGACCAGACGATCGGCCACACCGTGTCCTGTTCTCGAGTGGGGCCCGGGCGGTGGACACCCGGGTGGAGCGGTCGGCGCCGAGGGCGACGGCCGCGGTCCAGGCTAACCAGGGGGACCGACAACCACATTCCCGGAGCCGGACGCCGGTGCCCGGCGTAGCGTCGCCCCGTGCCCGAAGCCCTCGCCGCGGACCTCGCCGCCCTCCACGAGTCCACCACGCGCCTGCACCGCACGCTGGCGTCGCTGGACGACGAGGGGGCCCGCCGGCCGTCGCTCCTCCCCGGCTGGAGCGTCGGCCACGTCCTCACCCACCTGGCCCGCAACGCCGACGGCATGCTCCGGCTCGTCGGATGGGCGCTGACCGGCGTCCCTGCTCCGATGTACGCCTCGCTGGACGCCCGCAGCGCCGACATCGAGCTCGGTGCCGGACGGTCGGCCGCCGCCTTGACGGTGGACGTCCGCGACTCCGCCGAGCGGCTCGCTGCGGGCCTCGGGACGCTCGGCGCCTCGGGTCCCGAGGTGTGGGACCGGCTGCTGCTGTTCGGACCGCCGCGCCCGGACGCCGAGCCGGACACCCCCGCGCGCGCTCTCCCGTTCGCACGTCGGCGGGAGCTCGAGATCCACCACGTCGACCTCGGGCTCGGCTACGGCGCGTGGGACTGGCCGGCCGACTTCGTCGAGCGGACCCTGATCTTCGTGCACGGGCGGTCCGGTGCCGTCGACGCCGTCGGCGAGCCTGCCGACGTGCTCGCCTGGCGGCTGGGGCGGCCCCCGGTCGGGCCGGTGCGACGCCGTGACGGCTCGGACGCGGGAGAGCCCCCGCCCTGGTGACCCGCCGGTCCCCCGCGGCATGATCGCGTCGTGACCTACACCGGAAACGTGACCGTCGGCGGTCGCGCCGACGTGCGGGAGCTGCCCGCCCTCACCATCTCGAAGCTGGCCGTCGGCCCCTATGAGAACAACTGCTATCTGCTCCGGTGCTCGGAGACGGGCGAGCAGGTGCTCGTCGATGCCGCCGACGAGGCCGATCGGCTGCTCGAGATGATCGGCGACGACGGCATCACCGCGGTCGTGACCACCCACGGCCACCACGACCACTGGCAGGCCCTGGCTGCGGTCGTCGCCGCGACGGGCGCACGGACGTTCGCCCACGCCGACGACGTGGGAATGATCGGCGCGCCGATCGACGAGACGGTCCCGGACGGCGGCACGATCAACGTCGGGCACGTGCGCCTCACGGCGATCCACCTCGTCGGCCACACCCCGGGTTCGATCGCCCTGCTCTACGACGATCCCACGGGCGCTCCGCACCTGTTCACCGGCGACTGCCTGTTCCCGGGCGGCATCGGACGGACAACAAGTCCGGAGGCGTTCGCGTCGCTCTACGGAGGCGTTCGCTCGAAGCTCTTTGAACGGCTGCCCGACGAGACGTGGGTCTACCCCGGACACGGGAAGGACACCACGATCGGAGCGGAGCGGGTCGACCTCGAGGAGTGGAAGGCGCGCGGCTGGTAGGTCGTCTGGACCCTCCACCGTCGAGCGGCACCCTCGACGACCCCGCGCGGACCTCCTTCGGCGCAGGGTCGCCGCACGTCCGGGGTCAGAGTGAGGCGTAGTACGCCGCTCGGGCGCGGTCGACCTGCTCGTGAAGCCGCGTGAGCTCGGCGAGCGACTTGGCCGTGAGCACCTGCTCCGGGTCCGGGATGCGTCCACCGGACTCGAGGAAGCCACCGCCGATGTACGGGGTGGCCGCGAGGCGGTAGGCCTCCTCCGCGTCGGTCCACGCGGTGAGCTGGGCGTGCGACTGCGAGTCCATGCCTCGAGCGTAGGTCACCCCACCCCACCGTCGCTGCGAACCGCGACGGTGCACGACGAACGACCCCGCCGCGTGTGAACGCTCGCGGGGTCGTTCCACAGTCGGGGCCGGCCGACTCTTGCGTTTCCGAGATTCCGGCTTACCGTTGTTAGGGGTGCCTTAGTGCCCCGAGGCAACCTCGCGATGTGGCGTCGTTCTGGTGATCTCCCGGCGCCGGCGGTCCGACGGTCCGGCGCCAGCCTTCACTCTCGCCGGACCGTCGGGCATGTCACGGGCGAAGCGGACGGGGCCGACTGTTGGACATGGTCGGCGGTCCCGAACAGGGGTCGGGACCGCCTCATCCCCAGAGGGGCGATGGCCGGGGCGCTCACGGGGGGAACTCGCGCGCCCTCTTGCCACTTCCAGGATAGATCCGTCGCCGTGTCGATTCAGGTGGTCCGGACATGCGGCGAGCGCCTCGACCTCGGTGTGACGCGGGTCGGGGCGCTCGTCTTCGGTGAGACACCGTCGTCGTTGTCGGTGTCGCTGTCCGGCGGTCGCGAAGGGTGGTCCCGGAGGCCGCGACAGCAGCATGCGCCGCCTGATGGCTGGTGTCTCGGCGACGCGCACGAACGGCCCGACCTCACGTGAGGAGGGGGTCTTTCGCGTGCGCCGGCCGGTGGCTCGGACAGGGGCCTCCGAGACCGACGAGTCACCTGCCACGCTGTCCGGGTGCGGCGTTCGCCACTTCGTCGAGGGCGCCGCGATGGGCAGACCGCGGCTGGTAGGCCGCCGCGCCGCGATGGTGACGGGCGGTGAGGCGGGTCTCCCCTACCCGGAATCTCGGGACGGCCCCGTAGGCCGCAGCCTCCTCCCGCCTCAGCATGGAGGCGTGACAGGCCCTGGGCCGAGGACGGTCGGCGCATTCTTCGCCGGTGAGACGCTGTTCGTCCACGACGGGCTCCGGACGTGGACCATCTGGTCCAACACGTGCGAGAGCTGGCTCGGCGAGCTCGCGGTCGTGCTCCGGCTGGTGGGGACCGACGTGCACGGTCTCGGGTTCGCCGACCCCGTCGACGAGAAGCGGTTCTGGGCCCTGATCGACCCCGCACGAGGGGTGGGTGGGGACTCGCACCTCCACCTCGGCCACGCGCCGTCGCGATCCGAGGCACCCTCGGCTCCCGCGGTGTCGCGTCCGCGAGCCGGTCAGCAGGACTTGTACACGTAGCCCGAGGATCCGGACGGGACGACGTTGACGTCGCGGAGGATCACCGAGGTCGAGGCACCGCGGGCGGTGCACGCCGACGTGAAGTCGGCGGACCGGTACTCGATCTCGACCCAGGTCGTGCCGTACACGTCGGAGTAGCCGCTGCACTCGCCGTAGCGCTGGCACTCCTCGGCCACGGCGAAGTCCGCGCCGAGGCTGCGCGCCTGGGCGGAGAGCTCGACCGTGTTCTTCTGCGCGACGGCGACACCGGCCGCGTGGCCGACGGCGACGAGCTGCTGGAACACGGTCATGTTGTCGGCCTGGGTGAGCAGGTTCGCGGAACGGCTGAACGAGTCGAGGTTGTCGAGCTCGACGGCCTGGAACCCGCGGCTGGCACAGTCCCTGATCCAGGCGCCGACGAAGGCGACGACGCCGGCTGTCTGGCGGGTGTCGACGATGTACTCGCCGGGCCAGTCCGGATCCTGCACGAGCGCGCCGCCGTTCTTGAGCAGCAGGGAGCCCCAGGAGGCGGACTCGCCCGGCTGGCTCTGGAACGCGTTGACGTAGCAGACGTTGTACTTGCCGGCCACCGGCGTGTCGGTGCGGTCACGGTCCACGACGGACACGCCGGCGATCGGGGCGTAGCCGCCGCCGATCTGGTAGTCGAACGTGCCGTTTGCCGGGTAGTTCGCGTACGGGCCGGTCGGTGTCGGCGTGGGTGTGGGCGTCGGGGTGACGGACACGGTCGGCGTGGGTGTGGGCGTCGGGGTGACCGACACGGTCGGCGTCGGGCTGGGCGTGACGGACACGGTCGGCGTCGGGGTGGGCGTCGGGGTCACGGACCTGGTCGGCTTGGGAGTCGGGCTGGGCGTCACGGACACGGTCGGCGTCGGGGTGGGCGTCGGGGTCACGGACACGGTCGTCGTCGGGGTGGGCGTCGGGGTCACGGACACGGTGGGTGTGGGTGTCGGGCTCGGCGCCACGGGGGAGGTCGGGGTCGGGTTCGCGGTCGGCGTGGGGGTCGGGGTGGGCGGCTGGTGCTTGGGGTTCGCACCGGCGAGGAGGTCGCCGAGGCCGGACCTGGCCCGATCCGTGGCCTGGGCGACCGCTGCCTGGTGAGCGCTGCGCGTCGCGGTCACGCGAGCGGCGCCTCGCGCGGAGGTCACAGCGGACGCCGAGGCGCGGTCGGTGGCCCGCTTGAGGGCGAGGCCCAGGGCGCGTGCGCTCGCGAGCGCGCGGGCGCTCGAGCGGGCCCTCGTGACGGCTCGGCCGGTCGCGGCGGCCTTGGTCGTGGTGTGCCCCGCGGCGACCGCGTCGCCGGTGCCGTTCCCGGTCGCGGAGAAGGTCTCGGTCCGTGCGTCCGCACCGCACGTGATGGTCGCGGAGGCGACGATGGTCGCCGTGCCGCCCACCGTGGCGCTCGCCCGTGCACTGACGGAGACGGCGGCGCGGCCGCCAGCCGTCGCGGACCAGGCGTGACCGTTGCGCACGACGCGCACCGAGGCGATCGACGCGCTCCCGGACGCTCGCCGGCTGGAGGAGGAGAGGCCGGTGACGACCGCGCTGCCGTCCTGCAGGACGAAGGAGGTCTCGCTGGTGGCGCACTCCGCGGCCGACGCCGACGCCGGCAGGGCGGTGAGGCCGGCGGCCGTGAGGAGGATCGAGACCCCGATGGCGATCGGTCCACGGACGAGCTGGACGGGGAGGTGACCGGATGCCATGGGGTTCGGGCGCATGCGTTCTTCATCGGCTGCGCGAAATCGTGTCCTGAGAGCAGCCCACGGACACTCTCGGGGTTCACTCGCGCGGAGCAGGCGCCGGGTGGCGCGGGACCCGCCCGCCGTTCGCGTCGTCGCTCAGCGTGGTCGGGACGGCGACGTCCCGAGGGCCGTTCGAGCGGCGGAGGTCACCGCTCCGAGCGCAGCACCTGGGGCAGGACCGACCAGGGGTTGGGCAGGCGACCGGTGCTCAGGCAGACCGTGCCGACGTGCCGGTCCCCCACGGCCGTGGTCGGCGTGGCCGCCAGGGCCGGTGGAACGGACCAGACGAAGTGCGCGATGCGCGACCTGGGGATGCGCAGCGACCAGTCGGGCACCACGATCTTGCCGTAGTTCGCCCACGTGCCCTCGAACGTCACCACCTGGTTGGCCAGCCGGAAGTAGCCGGGGTGCGGGTAGACGCCCGGGTTCAGCACGATGAACCGCGTGCCGCTGGTGCGCAGGCCCACGGCGTAGTTCTCGAACGGCGTGAGCATCTGGATGCCCGAGGACACCTGGTCGAGGAACACGCCCGTGACGCCGTAGTGCTCGCGATAGGCGCGCGCTTCCGCGATGACCTCCGGCAAGGGGCGCTTGCCGTAGTCGGTGTCGATGTAGCCGACGAGCCGGATGTGGGCCCGCCTCAGCCGCGCGCACTCCTGGACGTAGGCCGGATCGACGTCCTCGCCCACGCCGTCGTGCGGGTTGATGACGACGTAGCGCAGCGGGTGGCGACCGGAGGCGAGCATCTGCCATTCGCGCTCGTGACCGACCGGGTAGAAGTACGCCGGCACCGCGAAGTCGAGGTCGACGTGGGTCACCGGTGGCGAAGGGGTGACGCCAGATCCCGGAACGCCACCCACCATACGAGCACAATAAGGCCAGCGAAGACGATCACATGCCCCGCGGTCAGGAGCTCGAGCGAGCTCGTCAGCGGAACCCGGATCAGCATGTCGACGACGAGGCCGATCCCGAGCAGGATCGTCGCCTCCTTGGCCATGCCGCAGCTCACGAGGAGCATCGCTCCGAGGAGCGCGACACCGAGCTCGGCGTAGGCGAGGTGCCGCATCAAGGTGACCGGGTCGGACTCGGCCATGAGCATGCTCGGCACGACGACGATGCCGGTGAGGACGACGAGGGTGGCGACGTAGGCACCGAGCCGACGCCGCATGACTCGACGGGCCAAAGGCCCGAACTCCTGACGGGTGTACGACGCGGCCAGCGCGCTCGAGCACTCGCTGCGGAAGCCGTACACGTTCGCCTCGGCGAAGCCGAGGCTGACGACCAGCGGGAGCATGCCCACGCCGATGACGCTGGAGGCGCTGAGCGGGTTGTCGAACGACAGGACGTCGACGACGGCGAAGATCATCAGGGCGGCGGCGACCGCGCCGTACGCCGCGTGCAGGGCGGCGCCGGACCACTCGGGCTGGGCCAGCGGCATCCAGCTCGCTCCCCGGGGCCGGTGCTCGTCGGCGAGCACCCAGGCGGCGACGCCGACGACGGCGACGACCGACAGGAGCAGCACACCGCCCACGACCATGGGGTAGCCGAGCAGGTGGCCCGGCGCGAGCAGCACGGCGAGCGAGAGCAGGATCGCCGGGGCCAGCGCCACGAGCAGCAGCCGCTCGCGCTTGAAGACCATGAGCACCGTCGCGGCGACGACGTAGACCATGACGGCGTGCGCGATGACCGTCACCAGCACCCCGGCGGACGTCGACAGGGCGATCCAGGTGGCCACGAGACCGCCGAGGACGATGACGCCGACCAGCGCGACGCGCAGCACGCGCACCGCGGCCCGACGGACGCCGTAGCCCAGGAAGACGTGGACGATGTGGGCGAGCCCCTGGGTGAACGCCGTGGAGAGGACGCACGTGATCAGCAGGAGCCAGATCCCGGCGGGCGTGACTCGGGTGAACCCGATGGCCACGACGTACGGCAGGGTCGGGAGTGCGTAGAGGAGACCGCGGGCGAGGTGGTTCCAGAACGGCTGGCGCCACGGGTCGTAGTCGATGGCCAGCGGGTCGACCACCTTGCGCGGGACCCGCTCGTAGACCAGCTCCGCGATCCGGAAGACGCTCTCCTCGTGGAACTGCTCGCGGGCGATCCGGTCGTTGAGACCGGCAGCCTCGAGCCCGGCGGCGATCTCGGCCGGGTCGACCGCCTCGCGGGCGAGCGTGTCGTGGTCCCGGGACAGCCGCGCGATGGGGTCGGGGCTGCGACGGTCGCGCTGCCAGAACTCCAGCTCCCCCACCTGCAGGGGCGCGCGGACCCGCTTGACCCGCATGGCGTTGGCCAGCACCGCCGCACGGTCGAGCTCGGTCTCGGCACTCACAGCGCACCCCCCGGAGCGGTGAGGCTGCTGGGCACCGGCTGCGGCGGGATGATGCTGGTGATCAGGCTCGCGGTGCTCAGCCCGTTCTCGGGCACGTCGATGTCGTCGGGGTCGAGGTCGCCGAACAGCTGGGCCGCGGTCTCGGGCCACGGGCTGAACTGCGGGTCCTCCGGCGAGATCAGCAACGAGTACTCGGCGCGGAACGTCCCGATCATCTGCTCGAGCCGGAAGTAGCTGCGGCCGCGCTCGGTGGAGCGCGCGGCGAGGTCGGCACGCATCTCGTCGTCGGTGAGCAGCATCTCGATCGCGACGGCCATCCCGCGCGGGTCGCGGGGACGCACCAGCAGGCCGGCGTCGCCGACGACCTCGCGCACTCCCCCGACGTCAGTGGAGACGGTGGCGCGGCCGCACATCATCGCCTCGATGACCGTGTAGGGCAGGCCTTCGCTGATGCTCGACAGCACGACCACGCGAGCGTTGTGGTACGCCGTGGACACGGGCGACACCGGGCCCATGAAGCGCACCTTGTGCCGCAGGTCGCGGCGCGCGATCAGGTCCTTCACCCGCTCGAAGTACTCCTCGTTGCCCACCGGGACGGGACCGTAGAGCTGCAGCACCGCGGCCGGCACCTGCCGGACGAGCCGTGCGAACGTCTCGACGAGGGTCTCGAGGTCCTTGAGCGGGTCCACGCGACCCACCCAGGCGACGATCTGCTCGTCCGGCTCACCGACGGCGACCGGGTACTTGGAGACGTCGACGCCGTTGAGCGCGGTGACGATCACGTCCGGGTCCGCGCCGTGCTCCATCTCCCACCGCTGGTTGTAGACGTTGACCGGGGCGATGCACGAGGCCTCCGCGTAGGCCAGGCGGGTCAGGCGGCGGAAGAACGAGAGGACGACGTACTTCACCAGCCAGGGGCAGGCGAACTCCTGGAACGCGAGGTAGCGCTCGCGCAGGTAGACGCCGTGCTCGGACATGATGAACGGGGTTCCGTGACGCCACTTGGCGAGGATCGCGAGCAAGGACGGGAGGCCGTTGGACGTGGCATGGCACAGGTCGGCCTCGATCACCGGTGCCGAGAGCGGTCGCATGCTGTGCTCGAGCAGCTCGAGGGCCTTCAGCACCTCGTAGACCGTCACGCGCTCCGAGCGCGAGGTCTCCCAGATGTCGCTCAGCAGCTCGGCGGCGGAGTCGGACATGAGGGCAGCGGTGAGCGACTCGCGCTGGGCGTACTCGAACAGGCCGCGGAGACCCTCGACGAACATCGAGTCGTCGACCGCGTTGTCGACCATCGCCGTCACGAACGGGCGGAACGCCGCCTCGAACCGGCGCAGCGCGTCGCCCCGCGGCGCCTTGACGGTCGGCACCCAGCTCCACAGCGGCACCGTCTCGACGGACACGAGGTTCGACGGCAGCTCCCACACCGGGTCGCGGCCGTTGGCCGCGACCACCGCGACGACCGAGAAGTCGTGCTCCGGCAGGCCGCGCACGATCTGGTCGCACCAGGTGCTCACGCCGCCTGTCACGAAGGGGTAGGTGCCCTCCGTGATCAGGGCGACGCGGGCACGAGGTGCCAACGAGGCCAGCTTCGGCTCGGTGGCCTCGTGGGCGTGCGCTCCCTTGTGGTCACGCCATCCCATCTCGACTCCCGGCCGTCATCGCAGCACACCCAGGCCGCCGAGGCGGACCAGCTTCCCCTTGGTCGCGATCTTGACGATCACGGCTCCCTTGAGGGTCGAGGTCTGCTTGGCAGTGAGGATCACCACGAACACGTTGGACGCCTTGGCCTTGGCCTTGGTCGTGGCGAGAGAGAAGGCCTTGACCTTGGTCTTGCCGATGAAGACCGCGATGGACCCGAAGCCGACTCCCGTGGGAGCGGCGATGTAGATACGCCGGACACCGCTGACCGACGCCGTCTGCATCGAGGCGTTGAGCGTCTTGGTCTGGTACGAGGTGGACGTGCCCACCTTCGTCCAGCCCTTCGACCGGCCGAGCCACTTGGGCGGGATCACCGACGTCACGACCTGCGACGCGGCTGCGAACCCGGACACCGTGCCGGCCGCGTCCGTGGCGCGGACGCTGACGTAGATCGTCTCGCCCGGGTTGATCACGACGGCGTAGGACGTCGTCTTCAGACCGGTCTTGATCAGCGTCCAGGCTCCCGGGACGGTCTTGCCCACGGCAGCGCGACGCACGTAGAGGTCGTACTTCGCGATCGGCGAGCCCTTCGGGGTGCCGGTCCAGGAGTACGCCACCTTCGTGGCCGTGGTGGCCGGGGTGATCGTCGCCCCAAGAGCCTTCATCGCCACGACGGGGACGCCGCTCGGGGTCACCGAGCTGCTCGACGCGGACTCGAACCCGACGATGTCACCGGCCACGGCGTCGTGCGTCACCGCGTGCACGGTGAACGAGTACGCCTTGCCGTTGGTGAGGCCGCCGATGGTCACGTTGGTCGAGACCGGCTCGGCGACGGTGTAGGCGACGCCGCCTGCCGGCGTCACGGTGACGACGTAGCCGGTGATCGCCCGGCCGTTGCCGTCCGGTGCCGTCCAGCCCAGGTTGGCGCTGGCGTTGCCACGGGTGGCGACCAGGGCGGTCGGTGCGGCCGCCTTGCCGAACGGGGTCGCGGCGGCCGTCACGTCGGAAGGCGAGCCGGTGCCGTCGCTGATCAGGGCCGACACGGTGAAGGTGTAGGCGGTTCCGTTGGCAAGACCGCCCATCGTCGCCGAGGTCCCGAGCACGTCCTTGTCCAGGCTCTGCTGCTCGGCTCCACCGATGTACGTCTTCACTCGGTATCCGACGATCGGCAGACCGCCGCTGTCGGCGGGGGTGGCCCAGGAGAGCCCGACCTGCTGGTCGCCCTCGGTGACGACGACGGACTGCGGCTTGCTCGGCGTCGTGTGCGGCGTGATGGCGGCGCTGGCAGCCGACTGGGCTCCCACGCCCTGCAGGTTCTTCGCCGCCACCTTGAAGGTGTACGAGACGCCGTTGATCAGGCCGGTGGCCGTGAACGTCGTGCCC
>JADGOZ010000034.1 GCA_017882705.1 Candidatus Nanopelagicales bacterium
ATGCGCCGCGAGGGCTTCGAGCTCACCGTCGGCAAGCCGCAGGTCGTCACGCGCGTGGTCGACGGCAAGGTGCACGAGCCGATGGAGCACCTCACCATCGACATCCCCGAGGACTACCTCGGCGTGGTCACCCAGCTCATGGCGCTGCGCAAGGGCCGCATGGAGCAGATGGTCAACCACGGCACGGGCTGGGTCCGGATGGAGTACGTCGTGCCGGCTCGTGGCCTCATCGGCTTCCGCACCGAGTTCCTCACCGAGACCCGTGGCACCGGCCTGCTCCACCACGTCTTCCACAAGTACGAGCCGTGGCACGGCGAGCTGCGCACCCGACCGACCGGCTCGCTCGTGGCCGACCGCCGCGGCCCCACCACGGGCTTCGCGCTGGCCAACCTCCAGGAGCGCGGCACGCTGTTCGTCGGCCCCGGCACCGAGGTCTACGAGGGCATGGTCGTCGGCGAGAACTCGCGGTCGGACGACATGGACGTGAACCCGACCAAGGAGAAGAAGCTGACCAACATGCGTCAGTCCTCCGGCGACATCCTCGTGCCGCTCATCCCGCACAAGCAGATGTCGATGGAGCAGGCCTTGGAGTTCTGCCGCGAGGACGAGTGCATGGAGGTCACGCCGGCCACCGTGCGCATCCGCAAGGTCAACCTCGACCAGACCGAGCGCGGCCGCGCCGCATCGAGGGCCAAGAAGGGCAACTGACCCCTCCTCCGGTCCCCCGGGTGCCCGCTCACGGGCTTTCGGGGGACCGTTCTCTGCGTTACGGGCAGATGGCAGCCATGTGTCGGGATCATCCCGATTCGCCCCGGAGCGGTCACGATCCGGTCACGGGGAGGGGTGGTGCTTCTCCGGCCCCTCGCGATGACATAGGTTTCGGGCGTCTCAGCGGTGGGGGAGACGTCGGGTCCGCGATCCGGAATCGTCGTCGCTCCCCGCCTCGACGCGAAGATCTCCGGCATCAGGTCAGGAAGGCAGCAGGTTCTTCATGGCAGTGGACGTTGACACCGAGGCCCGCGGCGCCGACGGCGTCGTCGCGCCCGAGGAGATCAAGGGCCGGTCGCTCTCGGCCATCGCCTGGGGACGGTTCCGGCGCGACAAGACGGCGATGATCTCCCTCGGCGTCCTCATCTTCCTGCTGCTGTGCGCGTTGTTCGCGCCGCTGATCACGAGCGTCATGGGTCTCGACCCCTACGAGATCAACAGGCACGCGATCGACGACATCGGCATGCCCCTCGGCTGCGGCAAGCCCGACTCTGCCTTCTTCTGCGGGATCTCCTGGCAGCACCCGTTCGGCGTCGAGCCCGGCACCGGCCGCGACCTGTTCTCCCGGCTGCTCTACGGCCTGCGCATCTCGCTGCTCATCGCGTTCAGCGCCACCACGATCACGGTCATCCTCGGCACGGTGTTCGGGATCGTCTCGGGCTACCTCGGCGGTCGCACTGACGCCGTCATCGGCCGGCTCATGGACATCATCCTGGCCTTCCCGTTCCTGCTGATCGTGCTGGCGCTGTCGGGCGTCTTCACCCAGCGACTCACCGACCTGGGCGTCCCCGAGGGGAACGCCTCGCGGATCACCTACCTCATCCTCGTGTTCAGCATCTTCGGCTGGCCCTACCTCGCGCGCATCGTGCGCGGCCAGGTGCTCAGCGTGCGCGAGCGCGAGTTCGTCGAGGCCTCGATCGCGATGGGCTCGGGCACGCGCCGGATCCTGTTCAAGGAGATCCTGCCCAACCTCTGGGCGCCGATCATGATCTACGCGACCCTGACGCTGCCGACCTACATCGCGACCGAGGCCGTGCTGTCGTTCCTCGGCGTCGGCGTCCTGCCGCCCACCCCGACCTTCGGCGCGATCCTCGCCGACTCCGTCCAGTACATGAGCATCATCCCGTCGTACCTGCTGATCCCCGGCGTGCTGCTGGCGATCGTGGTCGTCACCTTCAACCTCGTCGGTGACTCGGTGCGCGACGCCCTCGACCCCCGAGCCGGACGGGTCTGATCCGGATGAACACAACAGCTTCCCGAGCGGTCGGAACGAGGAGAACCCTTCCTTCGTTCGTTCGGGGAACGAGCCGGGGACCGAACCCCGGCGGACAACCAGGAGGAAACATGGGTAAAGCCAGGCCGGGCGTGCTTGCCGCCGTGGTCGTTGCAGCCGGGGCGCTCACGCTTACGGCTTGCGGTGGCGGTGGCAGCAGCAGCAGCAGCACCGGTTCCGCGGGCGGAACCCCGACCAAGGGTGGGAAGATCACCTACCTCGAGATCGGCGAGCAGTTCAACAACGTCGACCCGCAGCGTGTGTACACCGGTGAGGACCTCGCGTTCTTCAGCGGCACGATCTTCCGCACACTGACGGCGTACAAGTTCTCCAAGGACGCCAAGGAGGGCACCTCGATCGTGCCCGACCTCGCCACCGACACGGGCACCGTGTCCGACGGCGGCAAGACGTGGACCTTCACGATCCGCGACGGCGCGACCTTCGAGACCGGCGCCGCCATCACCTGCGCCGACGTCAAGTACGGCGTGTCCCGCACCTTCGCGACCGACATCATCACCAACGGCCCGCAGTACGCCGTCTCGATGCTCGACATCGCGAAGAACGCCGACGGCACCTCGGCCTACGCGGGCCCCTACAAGAAGACTGGTCAGGACCTGTTCGACAAGGCCGTGACCTGCTCGGCGGACGGCAAGACGATCGTCTTCCACCTCAACAAGCCGGTCCCCGACTTCAACTACGCCACCACGCTGTCGGCCTTCGCGCCGGTCCCGCAGGCTGCGGACACCGGTGAGAAGTACGACGACAAGCCGGTCTCCTCCGGCCCGTACAAGATCTCGGTCTACAAGAAGGGCAAGGGTGGCCAGTTCATCCTCGTCCGCAACGACAAGTGGACGCAGGACAGCGACCCCTACCGTCACGCCTACCCCGACTCGTGGGAGGTCGACTTCGGTCTCGACCCGGCCGTCATCGACCAGCGCCTGATCTCCGGTGCTGCCGCTGACCAGACGGCGATCTCGACCCTGCTGACGCCGGCATCGCTTCCGATCGTGTTCAACGACCCGAAGTTCGCCGACCGTCGCACGAACGAGTTCGACCCCTACACCCGCTACATCGCGGTGAACCAGAAGAAGGTCCCGGACCTGAAGACCCGTCAGGCCATCGCGGTCGCTCTCGACCGTGAGGCTCTCCGCACCAACGCCGGTGGAGCGTTCGCCGGTGACTACGCGGACGGTGCGATCAAGCCCAACATCGGTGTGGACTACGCCCCCACCGGCATGTGGGACGGCCTGCTCGGGAAGACGATCCCGGCGACGGGTGACCCTGACTACGCCAAGCAGCTGCTCGCGGGCAAGACCCCGACGATCACGTTCGACTACCCGAACACCCCGACCAACGCCAAGGCTGCCGCGATCATCGTGGCCTCCGAGGCCAAGGCCGGCATCACGGTCAAGCCGAACCCCATCGAGGCCGGTCAGTACTACGGCGTCGTGTTCGACCCGGCCAAGGCTCACGAGCTCATCAACGCGGGTTGGGGTGCTGACTGGCCGAACGCCTCGACCGTCATCCCCGAGCTGTTCACCCCGTCCGGTGGCTTCAACCTCTCGCAGGCCGACGACAAGGCGTTCAACGACGCCTCCGCCGCTGCGAAGGTCGAGCTCGACCGTGCCAAGCAGGCGACGATGTGGCAGGACCTGAACAAGAAGGCCTCGGAGCAGGTCTTCATCATCCCGACCCGGTTCGGCCGCGACCAGCGACTGCCCGGCGCCAAGATCGGCAACGCGTACCTCTGGCCGGCCTACGGTTCGTGGCCGTACGGAGACATGTACGTCAAGTCGTGACGTGACGGTCCAGGGACGGGGCGCGATCCGCCCCGTCCCTGGACCATGTCCGTCCCTCTGCACGACTCGCGGAGCCCGACCGGTCGATCCGCGACCTGAGTTCGTCCGTCACATGGAAGGCTTGCGCCCGTGAGCGGGTACATCGTCCGGCGCCTCATCAGCATGGTGCTGATGCTGCTGCTGCTGACCCTGGTCGTGTTCCTCCTGTTCAGCGTGCTGCCGACCGATCCTGCGCGCCTGACGTGCGGCAAGGCCTGCACGCCCGAGGTCATCGCCGCGAACCGGCACAACCTCGGCCTCGACCTGCCTCTGTGGCAGCAGTACTGGGACTTCGTCAAGGGGATCTTCGTCGGGCGCACCTATGGCTCCGGCACCCAGACCTACAGCTGCGACGCCCCGTGCCTCGGCTACTCGTTCAAGCGCGGCGAGGAAGTCACGACCCTCATCAAGCAGGGCTTCCCGGCCACCTTCTGGCTGGCCACCGGCGCCTTCATCATGTGGATCGTCGTCGGCGTCTCGGTCGGCATCTACGCCGCGCTGCGTCGCGGCAAGTGGCAGGACAAGACCGTCATGGGCATCTCGCTCATCGGCTACTCGCTGCCGTCGTTCTTCATCGGCCTCGTGCTGCTCTACTTCATCATCCTGAAGTGGGAGCTGCTGCCCTACCCGTCCTACGTCTCGCCGTTCGAGAACCCCGTGGCGTTCTTCCAGACCATGCTCCTGCCATGGATCGTGCTCGCGATCCTGTACGCCGCGTTCTACATGCGCCTCACGCGCAACCAGATGCTCGACACCCTCGGCGAGGACTACATCCGCACCGCGCGGGCCAAGGGCCTGTCCGAGCGGATCGTGATCCGCAAGCACGGGCTGCGCGCAGGCCTGACGCCGATCGTGACGGCCGCGGGCCTCGACCTCGCCGGCCTCCTCGGCGGCGCGATCATCACCGAGAGCATCTTCAGCCTGCCGGGCATCGGCTCGCTGGCCGTCAACTCCGTCGTCGACGCCGACCTGCCGCTGATCGTCGGGATCACGCTCGTCACCGCGACGTTCATCATCGTGGCGAACCTGATCGTCGACCTCCTGTACGCCGTCATCGACCCGCGGGTGAGGCTGGTATGAGCACGAACAGCTCCACGGGCGCGGGAGGCAACTACCTCGACGTCCGCGACCTCCGGGTCGAGTTCCCGACCGAGGACGGTCTCGTCCGTGCGGTCGACGGCGTCTCCTTCACCCTGCAGCGCGGCCAGACCCTCGCCATCGTGGGCGAGTCCGGCTCCGGCAAGAGCGTGACGTCGCAGGCGATCATGGGACTGCACAACCGCAAGTCGGCCAACATCTCCGGCCAGGTGATCCTCGAGGGTGAGGACCTCATCGCGATGAGCGACGAGGGCGTGCGCAAGCTGCGCGGGCAGAAGATGGCGATGATCTTCCAGGACCCGCTGTCGAGCCTCCACCCGTTCTACACCGTGGGCAAGCAGCTCGTGGAAGCCGTGCGGGTGCACCAGGACGTCACCAAGGACGCCGCACGCAAGCAGGCCATCGCGATGCTCGATCGTGTCGGCATCCCGAACCCTGACCGTCGCGTCGACGACTACCCCCACCAGCTCTCGGGCGGCATGCGCCAGCGCGTCATGATCGCGATGGCGCTGCTCAACAGCCCGACCCTGCTCATCGCCGACGAGCCCACCACCGCTCTCGACGTCACGGTGCAGGCGCAGATCCTCGAGCTGCTCAAGGACCTGCAGCGCGACTTCAACACCGCGATCATCGTGATCACCCACGACCTGGGCGTCGTGGCCGACATGGCCGACGAGGTCGTCGTGATGTACGGCGGGCGCCTGGTCGAGCACGGCTCGGTCCGCGACATCTTCCACCGCCCCGAGATGCCCTACACGCTGGGACTGCTCGCCTCGATGCCGCGCCTCGACCACGGTCGCTCATCGCGGCTCGACCCCATCCCGGGCCTGCCGCCCTCGCTCATCCGGCTGCCGAAGGGCTGTGTGTTCCGCCCGCGGTGCACGTATCACGACAAGGTGCCGAACGGCCTCTGCGACACCGAGCGCCCCGAGCTCATCACCACCGCGCCCAACCACGAGGTCCGCTGCCACATGACGGCCGACGTCCGTCGCGCGATCGCCGTAGAGCGCCTCGGCGCCCGGATCGAGGAGACCGCATGACCGCCACCACCACGACGGGCGGCGAGCCGGTCCTGCGCGTGACGGGCCTCAAGCAGCACTTCCCGATCACCTCGGGTGCGATCCGCAAGAAGGTCGTCGGATACGTGCGCGCGGTCGACGGCATCGACCTGCAGGTCGCGGCGGGCGAGACCCTCGGGCTCGTGGGCGAGTCCGGCTGCGGCAAGTCGACCGCGGCGCGCTCCATGCTGCGGCTGCTCACGCCCACGGACGGCAAGGTCGAGCTCGCGGGGCAGGACATCACCCGCCTGACCCGCAAGCAGATGGTGCCGTTCCGCCGCGAGGCGCAGATGATCTTCCAGGACCCGTACAACTCGTTGAACCCGCGGCACACCGTGGGCACGATCATCTCCGCGCCGTTCAAGGTGCAGGGCGTCGAGCCGACAGGTGGCATCAAGGCCGAGGTCCAGAACCTCATGGAGCGCGTGGGCCTCAACCCCGAGCACTACAACCGCTACCCGAACGAGTTCTCCGGCGGGCAGCGTCAGCGCATCGGCATCGCCCGGGCGATCGCCCTGCGCCCCAGGCTCATCGTCTGCGACGAGCCGGTCTCCGCGCTCGACGTCTCGATCCAGGCCCAGGTCATCAACCTGCTCGAGGACATCCAGGACGAGTTCAACATCGCCTACATCTTCGTGGCGCACGACCTCTCGGTGGTCCGTCACATCTCCGACCGGGTCGCCGTCATGTACCTCGGTCACATCATGGAGCTGACCGACCGCGACAGCCTCTACGAGCAGCCGCTGCACCCCTACACCCACGCGCTCCTGTCGGCCGTGCCCGTGCCGGACCCGGACGCCTCGGGCAAGCGGGACCGCATCCTGCTGTCGGGAGACCTGCCCAGCCCGATCAACCCGCCCACCGGCTGCGTGTTCCACACCCGCTGCTGGCAGGCGCAGGAGCAGTGCCGGGTGGAGAAGCCGGTCCTGCGCGAGCTGCGCCCCGGCCACCAGGTGGCCTGCCACTTCCCGGTCGAGAAGATCACGGGCACGATCGTCGGGCCTTCCGGCGATGACGTCGCGCCGATCCTGCCCGACGAGGTCGACCGGCCCCAGCCGATCGGCACGTCGAAGGAGCTCGGCGGAGGGATCTACAGCCAGAACGTCGAGCCCACCCGCGCGGAGGAGTTCGACAACTAGGCAGCGCACGACACGACGGCCGGCCCCGAGGGCCGGCCGTCGTGTCGTGTCAGGCCCGCAGAGCGCGTCGCAGGAACGACAGCTCGAGGAGGAGCTTGTTCTCCGCGACCTCCTCCTGCGGGGTCATGTGCGTGACGCCGGAGAGCGGGAGCACCTCGTGCGGACGACCGGCGACGGTGAGGGCGCCCGAGAGCCGCAGCGTGTGAGCCACGACGACGTTGTCGTCGGTGAGGCCGTGGATGAGCAGGAGCGGCCGGGTCAGGCCGCCCGCGAGCGGGATCAGCGAGCAGGCGTCGTAGGGCGCGGGGTCCTGGGCCGGGTCGCCGAGGTAGCGCTCGGTGTAGGCGGTGTCGTAGAGCCGCCACTCGGTGACCGGGGCGCCCGCGACGGCGGCGTGGAACACGTCCGGGCGGCGCAGGACGGCGAGGGCGGCGAGGTAGCCGCCGAACGACCAGCCCCTGATAGCGACGCGGTCGGTGTCGACGTCGTCGGGCCACGCCTCGGCGACCGCGGCCAGCGCGGCCACCTGGTCCTCGAGGGCGGGCGTGGCGAGGTCGTGGCGGACGGTGCGGTCCCACGCGGGACCGCGCCCCGGCGTCCCGCGACCGTCGGCGACCACGACGACGAACCCCTGGTCCGCCAGCCACTGGTCCTCGCCGAACGCGCCGGCCGCGGCGACGACCTCCGGGTGGTGCGGACCGCCGTAGGGGCTGAGCACGACCGGGAGCCGTGACGACCCGGGGATGTGGTGGGTCGGGAACAGCACGGCCGTGCGCAGGCGCGACGGCCCGGCCTCGATCAGGGTGGCCCGTGGCGTGACGACGGGACGCTCGGCGAAGGAGGTGATCGGGTGGCTCCCTGCAGCCGACGTGAGCGCGTACACCACCTCGGTGCTCTCCAGCGACCGTGAGGTCACGACGTCGGTGCCCCCCGCGGATCGCGCCATGTGCCAGCCGGTCGACGGCGTCACCGGCGTGACCGTGCCGTCCCACGCGATGCGGACGACCGGCGCGTGGACCGGGTCCGGTGCGACGGACGCGACGACCCCGTCGTCGTCGACGTCGAGGACCCCGCGGACCTGCAGACCGGCCGGGCTGAGCCAGCCGGCCGCGCCCGCGTGCACGCGGTAGGTGTCCGTCGCGTGGTCGGCGCGCAGCGTGAGCAGCCAGCCGTGGGTCGACCATCGTGTGGCCCCGGGTGTCGCGTCGACCCAGGCGTCGTCGTGGACCTCCGCGACGACGGACGTCGCACCCGTGACCGGATGGAGCGCGAGCACCTGCTCGTCGCGCTGGTCGCGGCTCATCATCACCAGCAGCGCCTCACGGCCCGGCTGCCACACGACGTCGGCGAGGTAGGGGTACGCCGAGGAGTCCCAGACCACGGGCGTGCTGGTGCCGTCGAGCTGCACGATCTCCAACGACACCACGGCGTTCGGCGTGCCGGCGGAGGCGTAGCGGTGCTGCTGCGGCGCGCGCTCGGGATGCACGGGGTCGGCGATCCACCACTGCTGCACGCCGGCCTCGTCCACCCGCTCGACGAGCACGGCGGCGGAGTCGGGCGACCACCAGAAGCCGCGCTGGCGCTGGAGCTCCTCGGCGGCGACGAAGTCGGCGAGCCCGCAGGTCTCGGCGTCGTGCGCCGGCTCCGCGAGCGCACGGTCCTCGCTGCCGTCGATGCGCGCGACGCGCAGCGAGCGCCCCGACACGTAGGCCACGTGCGTGCCGTCGGGGGAGACGCGGGGGTCGATGACGGGACCGGGCACGTCGAGGGCGTGCACGTCGGCCGAGCCGGTGAGAGCCACGGCGTACAGCCCGCCGGACAGGGCGAACGCGGCCACGGTCACCTCGGTGTCCGTGGAGAAGCCGACGATCCCGCTGCTGCCCTCGCGCATGCGCTCGCGACGCGCTCGCTCCTGCACCGAGAGCTCCTCGGGGCCGGAGTGCAGCAGCGTCGGGTCGGCGAGCAGCGTCTCCGCGCCGGTGGCGGCGTCGAGCCCCCAGAGCCGTCCCACGACGTCGGTCCCGGACGTCGAGCGGACGAACACGACGCGGGAGCCGTCCGGGGAGAGGGTGAATCCGCGCGGGGCGCCGGCAGTGAAGCGGTGGGTGCGGGCGCTCTGCCGGGGGAAGGACTCATGCTGCATGCGGCCGAGTCTGTCAGCAGCCGCGGGGTGCGCACGCCCGGGTTAGGCTCGGCTTCGTGACCTCTCCCACCGCTGACCGCCGGATCCTCCTCGTGCACGCGCACCCCGACGACGAGACGATCGGCAACGGCGCCACGATGGCGAAGTACGCCGCCGACGGCGCCCACGTGACCCTCGTGACCTGCACGCTCGGCGAGGAGGGTGAGATCGTCCTCGACGACCACGCCCACCACGCGGCCGACCAGAACGACACCCTCGGCGAGCACCGGGCGATCGAGCTCGCGAACGCCATGGTCGAGCTCGGGGTCACCGACCACCGCCAGCTCGGGCACCCCGGCAAGTACCGCGACTCGGGGATGATCGGCACGCCGGACAACGACGACCTGACCTGCTTCTGGCGCGCCGACCTGCTCGCGGCCGCCGCCGACCTGGTCGCCGTCGTGCGCGAGGTGCGCCCGCAGGTGCTCGTGACCTACGACGAGTTCGGCGGCTACGGCCACCCCGACCACATCCAGGCGCACCGCGTCGCGATGTACGCCGCTGTCCTGTCCGCGGCGCCGTCGTACCGCCCGGAGCTCGGCCCGGCGTGGGACATCGCGAAGATCTACTGGACCGCGTTCCCGAAGTCCTACCTCCGGATGGGGATCGAGGCGCTGCGCGCGGCCGGCGAGACGACCGGCTTCGCCGCCATGGACCCCGACGACCTCCCGATGGCCATCGACGACCACCTCGTGACGACCGCGGTCGACGCGGAGGAGTTCTACGAGCAGAAGATGGCCGCGATGCGCGCCCACGCGACGCAGATCAGCGTGGAGGGCGGCTTCTTCGCGCTGTCGAACAACTTGGGCTCGAAGGCGCTCGGGATCGAGTTCTACCGCCTCGTGCGCGGCCGGGTGTCGGGCGAGCTCGACGCCGACGGCCGCGAGACCGACCTCTTCGCCGGGATCTGACCGGCTCACGCTGGGCCGTCCGGGGGTAGCGGACGGTCACGCTGCGTCGCAGTTGACCCGCCCGGGGTACTCCGAGCGGGTGACCTGGCCCGATCGGATGAGGTCTTGGACCCCCTCGTCGCTCACGATGAGTGGGCGTCCCCCGGCCGGGGCGTCCTTCACGGGCTCTCGACGAGCGGAGCGAGCGATGCGTCGGTACGGCGGCAGCACGACGACCACCCCGAGCACGACGGCCCCGGCGCCGTCGGAGGCGCCCTCGTCGATGCTCTCGCAGGCCGGCACCGGCACCCTGCGCGCCAACCAGGCCGACGTCGGCAAGGCGCGCGAGCGCTCGCGCCGTCGGCGTCTGCTCGTGCTCTTCCTGCTCCTCATGGTCCCGGCGGTCTACCTCTGGTCACGCGTCATCGACGGCCACGGGTTCGACCTCACGAACATCACCTTCCCGACCATCGACCCGCTCGTCCTCATCCCGGGGCTGTTCTTCCTCGCGCTCATCGGGATCATGCTCGGTACGACGATGGGCGCGGGTCGCTCGCCGCACGTGACCTACCGCCCCGAGCAGATCGACGTCACGCTCGACGACGTCATCGGCATCGACAACGTGAAGGACGACGTCGCCCGCTCGCTGAGCCTCTTCCTCGCGCACAAGACCTTCGCCGCTGAGATGGGCGGCACCGCGCGCCGCGGCCTCCTGTTCGAGGGCCAGCCCGGCACCGGGAAGACCTACCTCGCGAAGGCGATGGCCCGCGAGGCCGGCGTCCCGTTCCTCTTCGTCTCCGCCACGTCGTTCCAGTCCATGTACTACGGCGCCACCGCGCGCAAGATCCGCTCGTACTTCAAGGCGCTGCGCAAGGCAGCGCGCCAGGAGGGCGGCGCGATCGGCTTCATCGAGGAGATCGACGCGATCGCCATGGCGCGCGGAGGCCTCTCCATGACGGCGCACCCGTCGACCGGCTCGGTCTCGGCCTCCACCGGTCTCCTGTGCTGCGGTGGGCTCGAGGGACTGCCGTCGTCCTACGCGAACGCCGCGGTCACCTCGGCCGCGACCGGCACGGTCGTCAACCGCTCGATGACGAGCGAGGGGGTCGGCGGCGTCGTCAACGAGCTGCTCGTGCAGCTGCAGTCCTTCGACGACCCGACGGGCTGGCAGAAGTTCCAGACCTGGTTCATCGACAAGGCGAACCTCTACCTCCCCGCGAACCGCCAGCTCACGCGCCCCACCCCGCCGTCGACCAACGTGCTGGTGATCGCCGCGACGAACCGCGCCGACAACCTCGACCCGGCGCTGCTGCGCCCGGGCCGGTTCGACCGCCGCCTCACCTTCGAGACGCCGACCAAGGCCGGACGCCGTGACCTCATCGACTTCTTCCTCGCGAAGAAGGCGCACGACCTCGAGCTCGACACCGACGCCGCGCGCGACAGCCTCGCGGCGGTGACCCAGGGCTACACGCCGGTCATGATCGAGCACCTCTTCGACGAGGGGCTCGTCAACGCCCTGCGCCGCAACGAGCACGCGATGTCGCGCGCCGACGTCGAGCGCGCACGGCTCGTCGAGGAGGTGGGCATGGGTCAGCCCGTCGCCTACACCGAGCACGAGCAGAAGCTCATCGCCACGCACGAGGCCGGGCACGCCGTGGCGGCCTGGCTCGTGGCGCCGCACCGGCGTCTCGAGGTCCTCACGATCATCAAGCGTCGTGACGCGCTCGGCATGCTCGCCCACGGCGACGCCGACGACGTCTTCACCCGCTCCAAGTCGGAGATGCTGGGCCTGATCCGCATCGCCATGGGCGGGCAGTCGGCCGAGGAGCTGTTCTTCGACGACATCTCCACCGGACCCGCGGGCGACCTGCTCTACGCGACGAACGTCGCCGCCCAGATGGTCGGCTCCGCCGGCATGACCGACACGCTGATCTCCTACTCCGCGATCCAGGCGGGCGCGTTCAGCGACACGAACATCGTCGGTCGCGTGCTCGGCGACAGCGACGGTCGGGCCCGGGTCGAGAAGATCCTGCAGGAGCAGAAGACGTTCACGCGTGCGCTGCTGTCGGAGAACCGCCACCTCGTGGAGGCGCTCCGGGACGCGCTCCTGGAGCGGCACGAGCTCATCGGGCGGGAGATCACCGACGTGCTCATGGAGGCCGAGGGCATCCGGCGTACCGACGACGTGGACCTGCGCGACTCGAGCAGGTCGAACGCCGCTCTCGTGTCGCCTGCGACGACGCTGCCGGACCTTCCCGGCTCTGCGTTCTGACCGTCGCGCGGGGCCGCGTCGGCCACCACGTAGGCTCGGCACGTGCCTGACGACGTGCCCGAGGCGACCGAGCCCGCGGACCCCGCGGTCGACGTCGTGCCCGGAGCGCACGCAGCCGGCACCGTGATGCCGACGCTCGAACCGGTGTCGCCGAGCGCCCTGACCTACGCCGGGCTGCTCCTCGGCGGCGTCGTCCTCGGGCTCTTCGGCACGGTGCTCATGGCTGCACGCGTCACGGTCCGCGGCACCACCGTGCCGTGGGGGCTGGTCCTGTCGATGCTGGCGGTCCTCGCCTGCGTGCGCGGTGCCGCCTGGCTGGTCGGGTCGCGGCGCGGTGCCGCGCTCGTCGGTCTCGGCTGGGTCCTGCCGACGCTGGCGTTCGCCACCGCGAACCCCGGCGGCGACGTCCTGCTGCCCGACGTGCCGCGCACCTACGTCTACCTGGTCGGGTCGGCGTTGTTCGTCGTGCTCGGGGTCGCACTGCCGCTCCCGCGCGGCGCCGCCGCTGCCGCCGCCGACAGTCGCGCCCACCGGGGTGCCGAACCCGCCGAGGAGCCGACGATCGACGCCACGGAGCCGCAGCAGTCCTGACGACGCACCTTCAGGGCGGCCGGTTCCGCGCCGATGACCCCGGGGTGACGATCTCCCTGCCCACCTGGTTCGACGACGACGTCGCCGAGCCCGAGGCGGTCGGCGTGGACCACGTGGTCGTGCGCCTCGGTGGCGGTCGTTACGGCGTCTGCGCGCCCGACGTCGCCGAGGTCATCCCGCTCCCGCACCTCACCCGGGTGCCGGGCACGCCCTCCTGGGTCGTCGGCGTCGCCAACTGGCGCGGGCACGTGCTGCCCCTCGTGGACCTGCGCCCCCTGCTGCAGGCCGCGGTCGTGCCGCTCCCGTCGAGTGCGCGCGTGGTCGTCGTGGCCGTGGACGACGTCGAGGTCGGCCTGGTCGCGGAGGCCGTCACCGGGCTCGTCGAGGTCCCGGACCGGCTCGACGCGACCCCCGTGACCCTCGTGGGCGACGCCGCGGACCTCGTGTCCGGGCTGACCGACGGCGGCCCGGGAGGCCCGGTCGCCGTGCTCCGGACCGATGCCGTTCTGGGCCTGCGCTCACGACTCGCTCCGTCTCACGGCCGCGCGCGCACGGCATAGCCCTCTCGGCATGCGCAAGCCGGTGCCGGTTCACCCCTTCAGGTGATGCTCCGACCTCCCGAAGCAGGAGAAGGGGGTCGCTGCGACCCCACGGGCGTGACAGCCGGGAGCAGTCGTGGAGTTCAGCAAGCGCATCGCCGTCATCGCGGGCGTCGCCACCTGGGGGTGCGTCGTCCTGGGGGTCGTCGCGGCCCTGCTCACCGTCGAGTTCGTCCCGGGCGCACCCGTGGACATGGCCCGGGTCTGGGCCTGGACCGGGTTCGGCGCGGTCCTCGCCGCGATCACCACCGTGCTCGCCGTCCGCGCCCAGCGGGCCGGCTCCACCCTCACGCAGACGCTCCACGTCGGCCGGGTCATCCTGATCGCCAACGTCGTCTACATCACCGGCCTGGCCTGTGCGAGCGGCGGCCTCCTCGGCTGTGCCTCGGTCCTCCTCGCCGTCAACGTCCTCTTCGCCTCGCTGCTGTTCAGCCGCTGGTCGCTCGCCGGGTTCGCCGTGGCGCTGGCGGTCAGCGTCGCGTTCACCGGGACCGTCACGCAGACGTGGACCGGCTCCGCGCTGCCGCTCGGCCTGATCGCGCTCGTCGCGCTCCCCGCCATGACCCTGATCGACGCCCAGCTCGCCGAGGCCGTCCTCGCTTTCGAGAGCAAGTCCACGCGGGAGCGCAAGGAGCTGAGCGCGCGGGTCGACGCGTTGACCGAGCAGCTCGAGCGGGCCGCCGCCGGAGACCTGTCCGCGTCCGTGGACATCGCGTCGCTCCCGCACGAGGACGACATGGTCGACGACGACACCGTGGTCGTGCTCTCGACGTCGGTCAACCAGGCGCTCGAGAGCCTGCGCTCGCTCGTCGAGCAGGTGCGGGCCGGGGGCGAGCAGATCTCGGCCAGCGCCGTCGAGCTCCTCGCCACCGCGGAGGAGCACGCCGCGAGCGCCACCCAGCAGTCGTCCGCCGTCGCCGAGACGACGTCGACGATCGAGGAGCTCGCGGCCACCGCCGCCCAGATCGCGGACACGGCCGAAGCGGTCGCCCGCTACGCCGCCGAGACGCTGCGGCACGCCGAGGAGGGCAGGCAGGCCGTCTCCGCGTCGGTGCGCTCCATGGACCAGATCGCCGGACGTGTCGACTCGATCGCGGCCCGCGCGGTCTCGCTCGGCGAGAAGAGCCAGGAGATCGGCCGCATCCTCGAGGTGATCGACGACCTCGCCGACCAGACCAACCTGCTCGCGCTCAACGCTGCGATCGAGGCGGCCCGCGCGGGCGAGCACGGCCGGGGCTTCGCCGTGGTGGCGTCGGAGGTGCGCAAGCTGGCGGAGCGCTCCTCGGAGTCGGCCGGGCAGATCCAGGCGATCGTCGCGCAGATCCAGACCGAGACCCACGCGACGATCCTCGCGACCGAGGACGGCGCGAAGGAGGTCCACGCGGGGGCGGACCTCGCGCGCGAGGTCGTCGACGCGCTCGAGCGGATCTCCGGCATGGTCGACGAGACCACGACCGCCGCGAAGGAGATCTCCATCGCGACCCAGCAGCAGCGGTCGGCGTCCGACCAGGTCGTCGCCGCGATGACCCAGGTGTCCGACGTCAGCCGCCAGTACGCCGTCGGCTCCAAGCAGTCCGCTGCGGCGGCCGCTCAGCTCAACGTGCTGTCGGCCGAGCTGCGCGAGTCCATCTCGCGCTTCCGGGTCGCGTAGGACGCGCATGGACTGGGACCAGAACCCCGAGCTGATCGCGACCTTCACCGCCGAGGTCGACGACCGGCTCGCCTCCATGCGCGACCGGCTGATGGCGCTCGAGGGCCACCGCGAGCCGCGCCGGTCGGTCCGCGAGATCATGCAGGATGCGCACACCGTCAAGGGGTCGGCCCGCATGCTCGGGCTGCTCGACGTCGTCGAGCTGGCCCACCGTGCCGAGGACCTGCTCACCCGCATGAAGGACGGGCGGGTCGAGGTCCGCGCCGACCTCGTCGATCTCCTGCTGGTGACCACGGAGGCGCTCGGGCGGTCGGTGCCCGGGTCCGACCGGTCGCTCCCCGCGGGCTCGCGCACGGAGGTCCTGGCCGCCCTCGACTCCGCACTGACCGGTGCGGATCCCGTCGACGTGCCTCGGCTGCTGGTCGTGGGGACCGGCGCGGCGACCGACCCCGAGGACCTCGAGGACGCAGCAGCCGGCGGGGCCGTGTCACGAGCCGGCGACCACGTCCGGGTGCCCACCCGCCGGGTGCACGGGCTGCTCGACGTGGTGGGGGAGGCCGAGCTCGAGGTGCGCCGCATCGAGCGCCAGGTGCTGGACGTGACCGCGTTGCTCCTCGAGCACCAGAGCCTGCTGCGCGGGCTGCGCGCCGCGACGCTGCGCGGGGCGGGGGCCGCGGACGTCGCCGACGCCGTGACCGCGATGGTCGCCGTCGCCGATCGCCTCCAGGCGGGTGCTCGTGACCTCCGGTCGCGCAGCGAGGACGCCGCTGCCCGGCTGGCCCGGGTGCGCGACGGTGCGATGGGCCTCGCGATGGTGCCGGTGCGTCGCGTCGTCGCCGGTTTCCCGGCCCTCGTGCGCGAGGTCGCGACGGTCACGGGCAAGGACGTCGAGCTCGTCATCGAGGGCGCCGACGTCGAGCTCGACGTGCGGGTGCTCGACGGTGTGGCCGACGCGCTGCGCCACCTCGTGACCAACGCCGTCGACCACGGCTGCGAGCCGCCCGAGGAGCGGATGGCGGCAGGGAAGCCGCGTCGCGCCACGGTGACCGTCACGGCCCGGCAGGCCGGGTCCACGGTCGTCATCGAGGTCGCCGACGACGGCTGGGGAGTCGACGACGATGCGCTGCGCGACGCCGCGGTGCGCCAGGGCCTCGTCGGTGCCGATGCGACGACCGTGTCCGGCGCGGCGCTGCACCGGGTGCTGTTCGCCCCCGGGTTCTCGACCCGCACCGATGTGACCGAGACCTCTGGCCGAGGTGTCGGCCTCGACGTCGTGCGCACGTCGGTCGAGGGGCTCGGCGGCTCGGTCGACGTGGAGAGCGTGCCGGGTGCGGGCACCCGCTTCGTGCTCACGCTGCCGGTCACCCTCGGGGTGGTGCGCTGCCTCGTCGTACGCCTCGGTCAGGAGCGCTACGCCGTGCCCCTCGGCGGTGTTCTCGAGACGGTGTCGATGGCCGACCTCGACGTGCACGAGATCGCCGGCTCGCTCGTCGTCGCCCGCGACGACGCCACGATCCCGCTCGCCGACCTCGCCGACGTCCTCGGCGTCCTCGGCGCGCGGTCGCCGCGCGCGGTCGTCCTGGCCCGTCTCACCGGCGAGCCGGTGGCGTGGTCGGTCGACGAGGTCGAGGGCGAGCGCGAGGTCGTCGTGAAGCCGCTCGGGGACTTCCTCGGCCAGGTGCCCGGGACCTCCGGCGCCACCATCGACGACGACGGCTCGGTGCTGCTGCTCCTCGACCTGCGCGAGCTGGCCGCACGCTGGGCCGCGGCACCGGTCTCGACCGCGTCGCCGCCCGTGGCCGTGGGCGACGAGCCGTCCCGGGAGGGGCGCCGCGCGTCCGGGGAGGGACGCCCGCGGGTCCTCGTCGTCGAGGACTCGATCGGCGTCCGGGAGCTGCAGCGCACGATCCTCGAGGGTGCGGGCTACGACGTGGTGACCGCGGTCGACGGTCTCGACGGCGCGGGCCGCCTCAACCAGGCTCCCGTCGACCTCGTGCTCTCCGACGTCGAGATGCCGGGCATGGACGGGTTCACGCTGACGCGCGCGATCCGCAAGACCCGCGGCTGGGAGAACGTGCCCGTCGTGATCATGACCTCGCGCGGCGACGACGCCGACAAGCGGGCCGGGCTCGATGCCGGCTGCGACGCCTACCTGCTCAAGAGCGAGTTCGACCAGCACGCCCTCGTGGACACCGTCCGACGCCTCGTCGGCCGCTGACTCACCCCCCCCGCCATCCCCGAGAGACGACCGACCGGAGGACGAGATGACCGAGAGCAGGGTGACTGTGCTGGTCGCCGACGACAGCCCCACGATGCGCCGCATCGTGAGCGGCGTGCTCACCGGCGCTGGGTTCGACGTCGTCCTCGCGGAGGACGGCGTCGAGGCCGTGCAGCAGGCCTTCCGGACTATGCCCGACGTCGTGGTCCTCGACGTCCAGATGCCGCGCGTGTCCGGCTACGTCGCCGCACGGCTGCTCAAGGACGACTGGCAGACCGCCGACCTGCCGGTGCTGTTCCTGACCTCCCTCAACGCCGCGAGCGACCGCTACTGGGGGGCTCGCGCCGGGGCCGAGCGCTTCCTCACGAAGGACTTCGAGGCACCCGAGCTCGTCGACGCCGTGTGGTCCGCGCTGGACGCGGCGCAGCTGGCCCGTGGCGGGCGGGCTGCGCTCAAGGCCGATCCCGTGGAGCTGAGCAACGACGACGTGCTCGGGCGGGTCTGCGACCTCCTCGACCGCAACCTGTTCGAGGCCTCCGTCACGCAGGACGTCACGACCATCGCCGCCGACGTGCACGGCTTCGAGGAGACCGTGGCGGCCGTGCTCGAGTCGATGGAGAACATCGTCGACTGCGACCTGGTGGGCGTGATGCTGCTCGGGCCGGACGGGCTCGCTCCCGACGCGACGTACGTGTCCGTGGCCCGCGAGGTGACGGACCTGCACTACCGCGAGTTCCTCGAGGCCGTGGCGGACGCCTCCGACCAGGCGACCGGGGCGGCGACGGTCATCGCCGAGCTGTCGCCGATGCTGGCCGACGCGCACGGGCGACTCGGCTCCGCGGATCCGGACGGCGTCGAGAACCCCGGGATGGCGACCTTCCTGTCCATGCCGTTGCGTGCCGGCGGACGGCTCCTCGGCCTGCTGGCGCTGTCCAGCGGGACGTCGAACGCGTTCGGAGAGTCAGCCCTCACGACCTTGCGGCTCGTGGCTCCGCCTGCCGCGGTCGTCATCGACCACGCCCGGCTGTCCGGAGTCCGGGTCTGACGCCCCCGCAGGGCGGCGTGGCCGTCCCGACGTAGGGTCAGCCCATGACGGACACGACTGCGGGGCGAGCCGAGGTCGCGACCGACGAGTTCCGGGCCGTCATGGCCCGTTTCGCCACCGGCGTCTGCGTCGTCACCTGCGTGCAGGACGGCTTCGACCACGCGATGACGGCGAACTCCTTCACCTCCGTCTCCCTCGAGCCCCCGCTGGTGCTCGTGTGCGTGGAGAACGACTCGCGGTTCCACGAGGCCATCTCCGCCGTGGGCACCTGGGCGGTCAGCGTCCTCGACGAGAGCCAGAAGGGTCGCGCCCGCTGGTTCGCGACCCGAGGCCGTCCGCTCGTCGGCCAGTTCGACTCGACGCCGACCACGCGCTCGTCGATCACCGGGTCCCTGCTCCTCGACGGCGCTCTCGTGACCCTCGAGTGCCGCACCGCGGCGGTCCACCCCGCGGGCGACCACGACATCGTCGTGGGCGAGGTCCTCGGGCTGCGCACCCAGCGCCCCGACGGTCAGCCGCTCGTGTACTTCCGCAGCGGGTTCCGCACGCTCCGTGAGGATCCGGTCACCGGCTCCTGAGCCGCTGCGGACGCCGCCACGCCGCGGCCGCCTGTGATTTCGCGGGACTTGATGCTTCCCCGTACCCTGGAGCCTCCGCCGCCCGTGCCCGCGGACGGCGAGAGCACGACGACGTGCCCGGATCGACCTCGTGGGCCACCGCTCTCCTGAGGACCACCCGTGACGACGTCCCCACCGACCTCGCTGGCCGAGGACCTCGCCGACGCGAGCCGTCCCGGGGGAGGTCACCGGGGGCTCCTCGTCGGAGGCATCGCCGTCGGCGCGCTGGCGGCGGTCTACCTCGGCCTCGTGGCCACCACGGGCGACGGCCTCCCGCGCGGCACCACGGTCCTCGGCGTCGACGTCGGCGGCCAGTCCGAGGCCCAGGCCGTCTCGACCCTCCACTCGGCGCTGGGGAGGCGCGCGACGGCGCCCCTGGCCGCCGTGGTCGGCACGGAGCACGTGTCCCTCGTCCCGGCCGACGCCGGCCTCGCGTTCGACGCGCAGGCGACCGTGGCGGGTCTGTCGGGCCGCGTCTGGAACCCGGTCACGCTGGTCCAGTCCTTCACGGGTGGGCCCACGCTCAGCCCCGTCGTCACGGTCGACGACTCCCGGCTCGCGGCCGAGGTCGCCTCCCTCGCCGCCGACTCGGACAGCCCTGCGGTCGAGCCCACCGTCCGGGTCACCGGCACCACCGCCTCGGTCAACCCCGGCAAGAGCGGCACCGTCCTCGACCAGAAGGCCTCGGCCGAGGCCCTGGCCGCGGCCTACCTCGTCTCGTCGGACCCGGTGACGCTGCCGGTCGTCGACGCGCGGCCGACCGTGAGCGAGGACGCCGCGCAGAAGGCGCTCGTGACCGCGAAGGCTGCCGTCTCGGGCCCGTTCACGGTGCACGTCGACACGCTCACGGCGACCATCCCCGCGTCGGCGATGCGGGAGGCCCTGACCTTCACGGCCAAGGACGGCTCGCTCGTGCCGTCGCTCAAGGGCGACGTGCTGCGTGCCGCGGTGGCACCGGCACTGGCGTCCGTGGAGACGCCCGGGCGCGACGCCTCCTTCGTGATCAGGAACGGCAAGCCCGTCGTCGTGCCGGCCCGCGTGGGCAAGGGCGTCAACGCCGACCTGCTCGCCACCGACGTGCTCGCCGCGGTCGTGTCCGGCTCCTCGCGCAGCATCGACGCGCAGATCGGCACGATCGACCCGAAGCTCACGACCGAGCAGGCCCGGGCCCTCGGCGTCACGGAGCGGATGTCGACGTTCACCCAGCACTTCCCCTACGCCGCCTACCGCGTGCAGAACATCGGGCAGGCCGCGCGCGCGATCGACGGCACCCTCCTGCTGCCCGGGGAGACGTTCTCGCTGAACAAGATCCTGGGTGAGCGCACGATCGCCAACGGCTACACCAAGGGCTACGTCATCGGCCCCGGCGGCGTGTTCAAGGAGGACCTCGGCGGCGGTGTCTCGACGTCGGCCACGGCCACCTGGACCGCCGCGTTCTACGCCGGGCTGGAGCGCATCCACACGCAGGCCCACTCGATCTGGATCTCGCGCTACCGGGCCGGGCTCGAGGCGACCGTCGCGTGGGGCAGCTTCGACATGAGCTTCAGGAACGACACCCCGCACGCGGTGCTCGTCACGACGATCATGAAGAACACCTCGATCACGGTCTCGATCTGGGGCACGAAGGTCTACGACCAGATCAAGGCGGTGTCCGGGCCCCGCTACAACGTCGTCCCCGCCGGCGGCACGCAGTACGACCCGTCGCCGACCTGCCACGCGCAGGGCGGCGTGGAGGGATTCTCGATCGACGTCTACCGCGTGTTCATCAAGGACGGCAAGGAGGTCAAGCGCGAGAAGATCACGACGCGCTACCGCCCGAGCCCGACCGTGCTGTGCAAGCAGGATCCCGCGAAGGTGAGCCCGTCGCCGAGCCCGAGCGCGGCTACGACCGGGAAGCCGTCGCCGTCGCCGACGGCCACCAAGCCCAAGCCGTCACCTTCGACGACCTGACCGTTCTGGCGCGGCCTGTCAGCAGGCTCCCAGGAATCTCACAGGTTCGCGCGGTCCACTCGGGTCGTGAACACGTGCCCTGCTGAGGCCAAGGTGCTCGTCGTCGACGACGAGCCCTACATCGCCGACCTGCTCTCGACCGGTCTGCGGTTCGTCGGCTTCGACGTCCGCACCGCGGGAGGCGGGCTCGAGGCGCTCACGTCCGTGCGCGAGTGGAAGCCCGACCTGCTGGTGCTCGACGTGATGATGCCCGACGTCGACGGCTTCGAGGTCACCCGCCGGATGCGTGCCGACGGCCGCGACACGCCCGTGCTCTTCCTCACCGCCCGTGACTCGGTCGAGGACAAGGTGGCCGGTCTCACCATCGGTGGCGACGACTACGTCACCAAGCCGTTCAGCCTCGAGGAGATCGTCGCGCGCGTGCGCGTGCTCCTGCGTCGGCGCGGGTCGGCGCTCCCCGAGGACGACGCGCTGCTGCGCTACGAGGACCTGGTCCTCGACGAGGACGCGCACGAGGTCCACCGTGCCGGCGTGCCGATCGACCTGACGCCGACCGAGTTCTCGCTCATGCGCTACCTCATGCTCAACGCCGGCCGCGTCGTCTCGAAGTCGCAGATCCTCGACCACGTGTGGCACTACGACTTCGGCGGCGACGGCGCGGTCGTGGAGTCCTACATCTCCTACCTGCGCCGCAAGGTTGACGCGCCCTTCGACGTGCCGCTCATCCGGACCGTGCGCGGCGTCGGCTACTCCCTGCGCAGCCCGAGGGCCGGGTCCTCATGAGGCGCGGCGCCTCGCTGCGCACCCGGCTCGCCGTGGGGGTCCTCCTGCTGACGGCGCTCGGCCTGGCCGTCTCCGCGACGGTCGGCACCCTGCTGCTGCGTACCTACCTCGTCACCCAGCTCGACCGTCAGCTCGCCGGCTCGGGCCGCTTCGCCGACGGCACCCTGCCGTCGCCGCCGACCTCCACGACGACACCGGGCCAGGGCAGCGGACGCGCGTTCCCGAGTCCGTTCGTGCTGACCCGGCTCTCACCGACCGGCATGGCCGAGGAGACCGTCCGCGGCAGCCAGGTCACCACGAGCCCCGCACCCGACGTCGCCGGGCTCACGCTCGCCGACGCGCAGGCGCGCGACGGGCAGCCGTTCGATGTGGCCGGCGTCGACGACTCGGGCTACCACTACCGCGCGGTCGCCGTACCGCTGGCCGACGGCTCGGGCACGGTCGTCGTGGCGATCTCCACGGCGTCGATCGACGAGACCGTGCAGCGCGCCGCGCTGGCCGCGCTCGCGGTCGGCCTCCTCACCCTCGGCCTGGTCGGGCTGCTCTCCGGCGTCGTGATCCGGCTGGGGCTCAGGCCGCTCGACGACGTGGAGGAGACGGCCGAGCGGATCGCTGCGGGTGACCTGACCCAGCGCGTCCCCGACATGCCGGAGGGCACCGAGATCGGTCGGCTCTCCGCGTCGCTCAACGGCATGCTCGGACAGATCGAGACGGCGTTCCAGGAGCGGTCCGAGAGCGAGGACCGGCTGCGACGCTTCGTCGCCGATGCGAGCCACGAGCTGCGCACGCCGCTCACGTCGATCCGCGGCTACGCCGAGCTGTCGAGGTCCGGAGCGATCACCGACGAGGAGCAGCGGCGTGCCGCGATCGGGCGCATCGAGGCCGAGGCGGTCCGGATGGGCGTGCTCGTCGACGACCTGCTCCTGCTCGCCCGGCTCGACCAGCAGCGGCCGCTCGAGCGCCGCGAGGTCGACCTGGTGGACCTGCTTGACTCCGCGGTCGCCGCGTCGCGGGCTGCCGCACCCGGTCGCGTCGTGACCGCCACCCTGCCCGCGGAGCTGGCCGTGGTCGGCGACGCGGCACGCCTGCGCCAGGTGGTCGACAACCTGCTCACCAACGCGCGGGTGCACACCGCCGAGGGCAGTCCGATCGAGCTGTCGGCCACGCAGGACGCCGAGGGCGCCGTGCTGGTCATCCGCGATCACGGACCGGGGATGTCGGTCGACGACCTCGCCCACGCGACCGAGCGCTTCTACCGAGGTGACCCGTCCCGCACCCGACGGCACGGCGGAGGCAGCGGACTCGGGCTCTCGATCGTCGACGCGATCGTCACCGCGCACGGCGGACGTCTCGGGGTCGAGTCCAGCCCCGGTGAGGGCACCACCGTGACGATCCATCTGCCGGATGTCGTGACGGTGGCCGAGCCGCGCTTCATGTCCAGCTCGGCGTAGCTGCCGCCTCCGATCCGCTCCGGCCCTGCGGGCCGTCGCGGCTCGGCCCTCGCTTCGCTCGGGCGACCTTCGGCCGGGCTTCGCCGGACACCTCTCGGTGGGCTTGGGTCCGTTGGGTCCGTTGGGTCGGTGTGCGTCAGGTGCGGACTGCCTGGAACCTCAGTCGGACGTAGTCGACCCACCAGCCCGGCTCGCCGTCGGGCCGCCGGTCCAGGCCGAGCTCGCGGGCGTGGTCGTCGACCGCGTGGTCGAACGCCAGGCGAGCGCTGCGCGGGACGTCGTCGACCAGTGCGGCGCCGAACATCCGGGCCCAGTCCGCCGTCGTGCTCCCGGGCTCGAGCGGGGTCGGCCGGTCGACGAGCTGCACGAGGCGTACGACGTAGCAGTGGCGCTCGAGGCGGGCGGCCTGCTCGCCGGGGGAGGGGAACACCCAGGACGTGGCGACGTCGGGGTCCAGCCCGACCTCGCCGCGCGCGGACCGGATCGCCGCGGTGGCGCGCGCGCAGTTGCCGGTGCCCCCCATCTCGACGACGAAGCGCCCGCCCGGCCGCAGCACCGCCGCGACGCCCGCGACGACGTCGTCCTGCCGCGGCATCCAGTGCAGCGCGGCGTTGGACAGCACGGCGTCGAACGGCTAGCCGTCGCCGGCCCGGCGCAGTGCCGCGGCCTCCTGTGGTCGGCTGGGTGTTGGCTCATGCGGTGATGATGGCGGGGCGTCCGGCCGTTGAGACAGATCCTTTTGCATGGTGAGACAGCGTGCGTGGCTCGGGGCGATCGTTGCTGGGTGTTGTGCGGTGTTTGCTGCCGCCTCCAAGCTGCACGCCTTCGGTGCTTCGCGTCGGCGGCCGGCTCCCGCCCGCCGACCGTTCGGGCCCGACGGGCCCTCCCGGTCGGCGCCTCGCTTCGCTCGGCCGGCCTTCGGCCGGGCTTCGCCGAGACCTCTGTGGCTGGCTTGCGTCCGCGTCTTCTTGCGTGGCTGTCGGGGCTCGTGCTCGGTGGCGCGCGTGCGAACGCGCGACTCGGTGGCGCTGTCCCCGCTAGTTGAGTCGTGCCCGTGCCTGTCTGGCGATCCTTCTCGCGTGCTCCGCCTCGAGGGGCATGGGGCCGTCGATCGTGTCGGCGTAGTCCTCGAGGACTCGGCTCGCCTCCTGGTAGCGGCCTACGGCGACGAGGGCTTCGCCGTAGTCGCGGCGGAGGCCGAGGTCATGGCGGGGGAGCAGCAGGGCGAGCTCGGCGGCCCAGAGCCGGTGACGGGCCCGCTCGGGCGTGGTGGCCCAGCGGCGGACGTTGCCCAGCACGCGGTCGACCGTGTCGATCGGGTCGTGCGGGCGCAGGTGCTCGGGACGCAGGGAGCGTCCGGTCTCGGCGGCGATGTCGCGCGCCCGGTCGTAGGGCAGCAGCCGCCCGCCCGTGAACGGGTCGACCAGCACGCGTGTGCCGTCGGGATCGCCCACCCCGACGACGAAGTGGCCGGGCAGGCCGACGCCGTAGGCCGGCACGCCGGCACGACGCGCCACCTCGGTCCAGACGGTCGAGAGCAGGATCGGCAGGCCGTGGCGGCGGTGCAGGACCTCGGGCAGCAGGCTCGCCTCGAGGTGGGCGTAGTCCGACGAGGAGCCGGCGAACGCACCGAGCGCGGTGCGCAGCCGGAGGTCGTCGCGGCCCTCGTCGGGCACGTCGGCCGCGAGCGCGTCGAGCTGCGCCAGGCCACCGGCGACCAGGGACTCGAGCCCCGGCCCGGAGGCCTCGTCGTCGGGGACCGCCTCGGCAGAGAGCAGCAGGAGGGCGAGGTCCAGCCGCACGTCGTCCGGGTCGCCGGCGGCCCCGCCGGCTCGGACCACGTCGGCGAAGCGCTCGCGCGAGGCAGCACTCACAGTCCCGATACTGCGGGATGGACGCGTCCGGCGCGAGTCACCGGCCCCGGCGTGTCACCGCGTCCGGGGGGCCGGCGGCTCGGGCACCGCCTTCGCCGCCACCACGAGGGCGAGAGGTACGTCGACCACCGAGCGATCACGCCGCTCGACCCGCAGCACAGGTCCACCGGCGTCGTCGTCGCCCCACCCCAGCAGCCGGCCCACGACGTCGGTCAGCGTCACCGCGTCGTACCGGTAGCGGACCGTGACCCGTCGTCCGACGTCGGCGGGGCCGATCCGGACCGCGAGCTGGGCGGCCGGGCGTGCCCTGGCGGCGGGCTCCGGGGGCTGCGAGGCGTCGTTGGAGGCCATGGGCCACCTTTCCGTCGAGCTCGTGTGCGGGGTCGCGACACGCAGCATGGACGTGCGACGCTACGGTGTCGCCATCGGCACCGACCTCGGACGGTGCCGACGACCACCTGCCAGCTCCGGGATCGGGAGGATCCGTCCGTGACCTACGTCATCGCGCAGCCCTGTGTCGACCTCAAGGACAAGGCGTGCGTCGAGGAGTGCCCCGTCGACTGCATCTACGAGGGCGAGCGGATGCTCTACATCCACCCCGACGAGTGCGTCGACTGCGGTGCCTGTGAGCCCGTCTGCCCCGTCGAGGCGATCTTCTACGAGGACGACGTCCCCGGTCAGTGGAAGGACTACACCGCAGCCAACGCGGAGTTCTTCGACGACCTCGGATCGCCCGGCGGCGCCGCCAAGCACGGCCTCATCGCCAAGGACGCCGCGGTCGTCGCGGCGCTCGAGCCGCAGGAGCACGAGGGTCACTGACCCTCGGTCCCTGTCCTGACCACGACGCGCCGTCGCCCTCCGTGGTGGCGGCGCGTCGCCATGACCCCCGGGGTGACGCATGACGCGACTGGCCGACCGCCTTCCCGACTTCCCGTGGGACCGGCTCGCCCCCTACCGGGCGATCGCGGCGCAGCACCCCGACGGCATCGTCGACCTCTCCGTCGGTACGCCGGTCGACCCCGTGCCCCAGGTCGTCCGCGACGCCCTCGACGCGGCTTCCGACAGTCCCGGCTACCCCCTCACGGCGGGGACCCTCGCGCTGCGCCAGGCGGCGAGCGCCTGGGCGGCGCGCACGCTGCACGCCTCGGTCGACCCGGACGCGATCCTGCCGACCATCGGGTCCAAGGAGCTCGTGGCCCTCCTGCCGACCCTGCTGGGCCTCGGGCCGGAGGACGTGGTCGTGATCCCCGAGCTGGCCTATCCCACCTACGACGTCGGCGCCCAGGTCGCCGGCTGCCAGGTCGTCGTGTCCGACTCCACGCACTCCCTCGGCCCGCAGCGCGTCTCTCTCGTGTGGGTGAACTCGCCGAGCAACCCCACCGGGCGGGTCCTGCCCGTCGAGCACCTCGCGAAGGTGGTCGCCTGGGCGCGCGAGCGGGACGCGATCGTGGTCAGCGACGAGTGCTACCTCGAGCTCGCGTGGGACGCCGTCCCCGTGTCGATCCTCGACGAGCGGGTGTGCGGCGGCTCGTTCGAGAACCTGCTCGCGGTGCACTCGCTGTCGAAGCGCTCCAACCTCGCGGGCTACCGCGCCGGGCTCGTGCTCGGCGACGGGCAGCTCGTGCGGTCGCTGCTCGAGGCCCGGAAGAACCTCGGCCTCATGGTGCCGCAGCCGGTGCAGGCGGCCGCGACGGCCGCGCTCTCCGACGATCTCCACGTCGTCGAGCAGCGGCACCGCTACTCGCGGCGTCGCGACCACCTGCTCTCCGCGCTGCTCGACGCCGGTCTCTCGGTCGAGCACTCCGAGGCGGGGCTCTACCTGTGGGTGACGCGCGACGAGTCGTGCTGGGACACCATGGGCTGGCTGGCCGAGCAGGGCATCCTCGTCGCCCCCGGGGAGTTCTACGGCGTGGCCGGTGCCCGGCACGTGCGGGTCGCGCTCACGGCGACCGACGAGCGCATCGCCACCGCCGTGCGCAGGCTCGCGCGCGCGGCCTGACCGGCCGTCGCGCCGGCGGGCGTCACCCGCTCGGCTGTGGTCCCCGTCACGCTTGCCCCCGTCCTGGGACACGGGTGCGGCCGGTGGGTAGCGTTCGCACATCGGGCGCAGGGCGAGAACCGCCGGCCGCCCTGGAGCGCTTGCGGAGGCCGACGTGTCGGACGTGACCCTGACCTACCCGGGTGGAGAGCTCCCCCTGGCTCGAGTCCCCGCGACCGTCGGAAACGACGGCTTCGACGTGTCGGCCCTGTTGAAGAGCACCGGGGCGGTGACCCTGGACAGCGGCTTCACCAACACCGCGTCGTGCACGTCGGCGATCACGTTCATCGACGGCGACGCCGGCATCCTGCGCTACCGCGGCTATCCGATCGAGCAGCTCGCGAAGCACTCGACGTTCCTCGAGACGTCCTACCTGCTCATCTACGGGGCGCTGCCGACGCCGGCGGAGCTCGCCGAGTTCGACAGCCGGGTCAAGCGGCACACGATGCTGCACGAGGACCTGCGCCGCTTCTTCGACGGGTTCCCGCGCGACGCGCACCCGATGCCGGTGCTGTCGAGCGCCGTCTCCGCGCTCTCGACCTTCTACCAGGACTCGCTCGACCCGTTCGACGACGCGCAGGTCGACCTCTCCACCGTGCGTCTCCTCGCGAAGGTCCCGACGATCGCGGCCTACGCCTACAAGAAGTCCGTCGGGCAGCCCTACCTCTACCCCGACAACTCCTTGGGGCTCAACGAGAACTTCCTGCGCATGACCTTCGGCGTGCCGGCCGAGGACTACGTCGTGGACCCGATCGTGGCGAAGGCGCTCGACCTGCTGCTGATCCTGCACGCCGACCACGAGCAGAACTGCTCGACCTCGACCGTGCGCCTCGTCGGCTCATCGCACGCGAACCTGTTCGCATCGGTGTCGGCCGGCATCAACGCGCTGTTCGGGCCGCTGCACGGCGGCGCGAACCAGGCGGTGCTGGAGATGCTCTCGAAGATCCACCGCAGCGGTGGCGGCGTGAACACCTTCATCCGCCAGGTGAAGAACCGCGAGGACGGCGTGAAGCTCATGGGCTTCGGGCACCGCGTCTACAAGAACTACGACCCGCGCGCCGCGATCGTCAAGGAGACGGCGTACGAGGTGTTCGAGGCCCTCGGCGTGAGCGACCCGCTGCTCGACATCGCGCTGCGCCTCGAGGAGGTCGCGCTCAACGACGACTTCTTCATCTCGCGCAAGCTCTACCCCAACGTGGACTTCTACACGGGGCTGATCTACAAGGCGATGGGCTTCCCGACCCGGATGTTCACGGTCATGTTCGCCCTCGGCCGCCTCCCCGGCTGGATCGCCCAGTGGCGCGAGATGATCGACGACCCGCAGACCAAGATCGGCCGCCCGAGGCAGGTCTACATCGGCGAGCCCGCGAGGGACTACGTAGCCCTCGAGTCCCGCTGACCCTTCGTCCACCCGAGGTCACGTTCTGACCTCTCAGGGTGATCAGCGCCCTTCAAGGGGTGCCACGCGTCCGCGAGTCACGATCTTGGTGACCTGCGGTGGCGCGCCCGACGTCAGTCGTGGGTGTGGAGGGCGGTGTTGAGGCCGCCCCAGGTGCCGGTGCGAGGACGGGCCTCGAGGGCACCGGTCACGCTGTTGCGCCAGTACTGCAGGCCCGCGATGCCGGACAGGTCGCGGCCCTTGACGACCTCACCGTCGGGCATGGTGATCTTCGAGCCGCCCGTGACGTAGCAGCCGGCCTCGACCACGCACTCGTCGCCGAGGGAGATGCCGATGCCGGCGTTGGCCCCGATGAGGCAGCGGGCGCCGATCGTGACTACCTCGGTGCCCCCGCCGGACAGCGTGCCCATGATCGACGCGCCACCGCCGACGTCCGACCCGTCGCCTACGACGACTCCGGCCGAGATGCGCCCCTCGACCATCGACGCGCCGAGGGTTCCGGCGTTGAAGTTCACGAAGCCCTCGTGCATGACGGTCGTGCCCGCGGCGAGGTGGGCGCCGAGGCGCACGCGGTCGGCGTCGGCGATGCGCACGCCCGCGGGGACGACGTAGTCGACCATCCGCGGGAACTTGTCGACGCCGTGCACGGTGACGACGCGGCCGTCCTTGCGGGAGTAGGCCTGGACGGCGGCGAGGCGGTCGACCGGCACGGGACCGACCGACGTCCACGCGACGTTCGCGAGCAGGCCGAACACGCCGTCGAGGCTCACCGTGCGCGGCGCGACGAGGCGGTGCGAGAGCAGGTGCAGGCGCAGCCACGCGTCGGCGGCGTCGGCCGGGGCCGCCGACAGGTCGGAGATGGTCGTCGTGACGGTCACCGTGCGCACGCGGCGCAGGTCGTCGCTGCGGTCGTGCTCGCGGAGACCGTCGACGTGCGTCGGCGTCGCGTCGAGCGACGGAGCCGGGTACCAGGCCTCGAGCAGCGTGTCGCCGGCGTAGGTCGCGAGGCCGACCGCGCAGGCGGCCGAGGAGAGCAGCGTCATGCGCCCAACCTACCGAGACGTGAGTCTGGTTAGGCTTCGGGCGTGACCGCCACCTCAGCCCTCGACCTGTCGAGCGGCGCAGCCGACCTGCTGCAGGCGCTCATCGACATCGCGAGCGAGTCACGCCAGGAGGCCGTCATCGCCGACGCGGTCGAGGCCGCGCTGACGGCGTACGACCACCTCGACGTCGTGCGCGACGGGAACACGATCGTGGCCCGCACGCACCTCGGGCACGCGGAGCGCGTCGTCGTCGGCGGCCACCTCGACACCGTGCCGGAGAACGCGAACATGCCGTCGCGTCGCGTCACGGTCGACGGCGAGGACCGGATCTACGGCCTCGGCGCCTGCGACATGAAGGGCGGTGTCGCGGTGTCGCTGCGCCTGGCCGCGGCCCTCACCGCCCCGACGCGCGACGTCACGTGGATCTACTACGAGGCCGAGGAGATCGACTCGCAGTTCAACGGCCTGCGCCGGCTGGCCGACGAGCGGCCCGAGCTGCTCGCCGCCGACTTCGCCGTGCTGATGGAGCCGTCGAACGCGGTCGTCGAGGCGGGCTGCCAGGGCACGATGCGCGTCGACGTGCGTACGTCGGGCACGCGGGCGCACAGCGCGCGGGCGTGGATGGGGCACAACGCGATCCACGACGCCGGCGAGGTCCTGCGCCGGCTGGAGGCGTACGAGCCGCGCACGGTCGACATCGACGGCCTCACCTACCGCGAGGGGCTCAACGCCGTGGGCATCCGCGGCGGAGTCGCCGGCAACGTCATCCCGGACGAGTGCGTGGTCTCGGTGAACTACCGCTTCGCGCCGTCGATCTCCGCAGCCGAGGCCGAGGCGCACGTGCGCGAGGTCTTCTCCGGCTACGACGTCACGGTGATCGACGCCGTCGACGGCGCGCTCCCCGGCCTCGCGCACCCCGCGGCGCTGGCGTTCGTCACCGCGGTCGGTGGCTCGCCGAGCCCGAAGTTCGGCTGGACCGACGTAGCCCGGTTCACCGCGCTCGGGGTCCCCGCGGTGAACTACGGCACGGGCAACCCGTCGCTCGCGCACCACAAGAACGAGTACGTGCCCGTCGCCGACCTCGCGCGCGTCGAGGCCGGCCTGCGCGCGTGGCTGACGGCATGACCGACGGACCCGTGGGTGACGGCGCCCCTGACCGGCCGACCGACGCCGAGCTCGAGGCGATCGTGAACTCGCCGCCGCCGACGGGGTACCGCACGCTGCTGATCGGCTCGATCGTCTGCGGCGTCGTGTGCTTCGCGATCACCGTCTGGATGTCGCAGCTGCTGGCGCCGGCCGACACCCAGAGCAGCGTCTCGATCACGCCGCTGCTGCTGGTGCTGCTGGTCGCCTTCGGGGTCACGCTCGCCGGCTGCATCGCGATGGGTTACGCCGCGGCCCGCCGCAAGCCGCCGAGCGACTAGCCCCCGGGTGACCCCGTTCGGGCCAGGTTCGGGCTAGCGTCACGGTGTGACGACTCCTCCCCAGCCCGGGCCCACCGACGGCGGCGGCGAGCCCCGTCGGGTCAAGGGCCCGGTGACCCTGCGGCGCTCGCAGGTCACCGGCACCACCACCGACCAGCGGCTGCTCGACACCCGCGGTCCCAGCGACTGGGTGCACACCGACCCCTGGCGCGTGCTGCGGATCCAGGCCGAGTTCGTCGAGGGCTTCGGCGCCCTTGCGGGACTGGGCCCGGCCGTGAGCATCTTCGGCTCGGCGCGCACGAAGCCCGGCTCCGAGGAGTACGCCGCTGCCCAGGAGGTCGCGGCCGAGCTCGCGCGCAGCGGCTACGCCGTCATCACCGGCGGCGGCCCCGGGATCATGGAGGCCGCGAACCGCGGAGCCTGCGAGGCCGGGGGCGTCTCGGTCGGCCTCGGCATCGAGCTGCCGTTCGAGCAGGGCATGAACGACTGGGTCGACATCGGCGTGGACTTCCGCTACTTCTTCGCGCGCAAGACGATGTTCGTGAAGTACGCCCAGGCGTTCGTCGTCTTTCCGGGCGGCTTCGGCACCTTCGACGAGCTCTTCGAGGCGCTCACCCTGGTCCAGACCGGCAAGGTCACGTCGTTCCCGGTGGTGCTCATGGGATCGGCGTACTGGGGCGGGCTCGTCGCCTGGCTCCGCGAGACGGTCGTGGCCGAGGGCAAGATCTCGCCCAAGGACCTCGACCGGTTCCACGTCACCGACGACGTCGCCGAGGCCGTGCGGCTCGTCGACGCCGGGTTCCGCGGCCACAACGGCGCGACCGCCGAGTGGTACCCGCCCGTGGAGGTCTGAGATGCCGTCCGTGGCCGTCTTCTGCGCCTCGAGCGAGGACATCGACGAGCGCTACGCCGTGCTCGCCGGTGAGGTCGGGTTCGCGCTCGCGCGACGGGGATGGACCCTGGTCACCGGCGGCGGGTCGGTGAGCTGCATGGGCGCCGTCGCCCGCGCCGCGCGCGCCGGCGGCGCGCACACGATCGGCGTCATCCCGCGCGCCCTCGTCGAGCTCGAGGTCGCCGACCACGGTGCCGACGAGCTCGTCGTCACCGACGACATGCGCGAGCGCAAGGGCGAGATGGACCGGCGCAGCGACGCCTTCCTCACCCTGCCTGGCGGCATCGGCACGCTCGAGGAGCTGCTCGAGATCTGGGTCGCCCGCTCGCTGCGCATGCACGACAAGCCGATCGTGGTCCTCGACCCGTGGGGCGACCTCGAGCCGCTCGCCCTGCTCGTGAGCGGCCTCGTCGAGGCCGGCTTCGTCCGCGACAGTGCCGCCGCCCAGCTGGTCTGGACCTCGAGCGTCGACGACGCGATCGCCGCGATCGAGAAGGGCTGGGCCGAGGCCGGCCGCCCCGGTCAGGCCGAGCCCACCGCCGCAGAATGGCTCGAGGCCGAGCCGTGACCGGCCCGCATCACCACAGGTAGGGGATCAAGGCCTTCGGCACGGTCCTGCGGTACGCCGGATAGCCCCGGTACGTCACCGTCAGGAAGTCCTCCTCGACGCGGCGCTTGAGGTCGAGCACCACGGCGAGGGCCGCCGTGGGCGCCAGCGCCCACGGCGTCGTCTGCAGGCTGAAACCGAGCGCCATGAGCATCAGCCCTCCGTAGATCGGGTGGCGGACCACGGCGTAGACACCGTCGGTCCGCAGCGTCTGGCCCTTGAGCGGCTCGGGCACGGCGGTGAGCGCCGGGCCGAGGCCGGTCAGCGCCATCGCGGCGAGGACCAGGCCGCCGAGCAGTGCGAGCGCCCCCACGAGCGCCACCGCGACCTGCGCCCGGCCCTCCCAGCCACCGCGCCCGATCACGCCCACGACGGCGATCACGAGCAGCAGCGTCATCTGGAGGACTACCCAGCCCTGTCCACGGGTGCCGAGTCGGGGGATCACCCGACGAGTCTGCCCTACCGCGTGCGGACGACGACTGCTGTGCCGCTCGAGGCCCGGACGACCACCTCGTCGCCGACGGCGAGGGTGGACGCCGGAACGGTCTGACGCGCCTTGCGCACGGTCGTTCCCGAGGTCACGGCGTACGTCGCCGAGAAGCCGTCGGTGCTCGAGACGGTGATCGAGCCCGCCGACGCCGCTGCGAGCGTCCCGCGCTGCACGTCGACGACCGTCGTTCCGCCGGCGGTCCTCATCGTGAGCTGCCCGTGGAGCAGGTTCCGCAGCACACCTGCGCGTCGCCCCGGGCCGGCCGCGGCCGCGCCGCCCAGGGGGCCGTCCAGCGTGCCAGCCGACACGGCCGCCGGCCGGGGGGCCTGGGCGGACGTGCGATCCGACGCGAAGGCGAGGCCGGTGACGGCGGTGGCGCCCACGGCGCCGGCGGCCACCCAGGCCGCGGTGGTGGCGGCACGACGCGCTCGTGCGGTGCTGGTCATGGAGGTCTCCCCCGTCGCAGGAGGGCGGGTCGCCCTCGTCGACCCCCAGGCTGGAGCGCCGGGGTGCAGCACCCGTCAGGCCCCGGTTCGGGTCAGGTAAGGCCCGACCCGGTACGCCGGACGCTCCCCGGCTCGTGCGCGTGGCATGCTCGTGCCGTGACCCTGGTCTTCCTGCTCGCGGCGATCCTCGTCATCGGGGCCGGCACCATGCTCGCCGTCGGCCGTCTCGGGGAGCTCCCCGACGTCGAGCCCGACCGTGCGCCCCTGGCCCTGCCCGACGACCGCCCGATGGCCCGCCAGGACGTCGACGGCGTCCGCTTCGCCGTCGGGATGCGCGGCTACCGCATGGACGAGGTCGACGACGTCCTCGACCGCCTGGCCGCCGAGGTCGACCAGCGTGACGCCAGGATCGCGGAGCTCGAGTCCCGCCTCGCCGGTCGAGGACTCCCGCGCCCCGAGGCCGCCGACCCTGGGGCATGAACGACCTCGTCCGCGGCGACGACGGCCTGCTGCGCTGCCCCTGGGGCGCCTCGACGCCCGACTACCAGCGCTACCACGACACCGAGTGGGGGCGCCCGGTCCACGGCGACGTCGCGATCTTCGAGCGGCTCACCCTGGAGGCGTTCCAGTCCGGGCTGTCCTGGCTGACGATCCTGCGCAAGCGGGAGTCCTTCCGGGCGGCCTTCGACGGCTTCGCGATCGGCACGGTCGCGGCCTACGCCGAGGCCGACCGCGCTCGCCTGCTGGCCGACGCCGGCATCGTGCGCAACCGGGCCAAGGTCGACGCCACGATCACGAACGCCCGGGCGGCCTCGGAGCTGCTCGCAGCCGAGGGTGAGGGTGCCCTCGACCGGCTGGTCTGGTCCTTCGCCCCGGCGCGTGGCCGCCCCCGTCCGAGGCGTCTCTCCGATGTGGCGGCCGCGACGCCCGAGTCCGTCGCCCTGGCGAAGGCGCTCAAGACGCGCGGCTTCGTCTTCGTCGGCCCCACGACCATGCACGCGGCCATGCAGGCCATGGGTCTCGTGGACGACCACCTGCAGGGGTGCGCGGCCGTCCGGGGTGCGGGTTAGGAGCAGTCGCCCGTATCAGGGATAATGGTCGCCGAGGAGTTCGCGTCGGCCCTTCCGGCGACGCGACGATGTGACAAGGGGTGCAGCATGGCCGCCATGAAGCCGCGTACGGGCGATGGCCCGCTCGAGGTCACCAAGGAGGGTCGCGGCATCGTCATGCGCGTCCCGCTCGAGGGCGGCGGCCGTCTCGTCGTCGAGCTCACCCCCGACGAGGCCCGTGACCTCGGCGCCCAGCTGACCACCGTCGCGGGGTGATCCAGCGCACCATACGCAGCGAACGGCCCCGCCCCCGTGAGGGGGCGGGGCCATTCGCACGTACGGGGCCCAGCCGGGGGCGCGCCGCCGTGCGACGGCCAGCGCCGCTGCCGTCCGCGCGAGCTCGGCCGGGTCCACCGACCAGGCCCGAACGTGGCGGGTGTCCGGAGCGGCGGAGCAGTGGGCAAGATGCTCCCGGGCGCGCTCGATCTGCTCGAGACGCTGATCGACGTAGTGCCACGGCAGCAGCTCGTCCACGACGCCGTACGTCGAGTCCTGGTCGTCGATGGCGCCGAGGGCCGTCGTCGCAGCAGCGTGGGCCACGGGGTCGTACTCCGACAGGTAGACCTTCAGGCTGAGATGGGCGCCGGGGGAGGGCTCACGCTGTCCCTCCTGCGGGGTCGGAGCCACGGACGGGTCGGTCGTGAGCATCCACGAACCCCACGCGAGGTCCTCCGGGCCGACAAGACCGATGCGCATCGCGTCGTCGTGGAACCGGTGGGCCACCCACGACGTGCCGTCCGACGCGCTGACGTGACCCTGGTCGTCTACGGCGGGCCTATGGCCCGCCAGGTCACGACGCAGGCGCTCGCGTTCCCGGGTCAGCGCCTCGTGCCGGAGTCCGTACTCGGCAGCACTGGGCATGGGGTTTGGCACGCGGTCGGTCGGACCGGTCGTTGAGTGCGATCGGTGTAGACACGGGCGTCGCGTGCCGAGAGGTGCGGGTTGAGCACCCGCAGGGTCCACATCGCGGTGTCCCGCCTCTCGGCGTAGGAACGGAGCATGAGCGGGCGGGGCGACGGAGGCAGGTCGGCCGGGTCTGCGAGCGCCTCAGCAAACGTCTCCCGCCACAGCTCCATCGCCCGCTCGACGGTCGGCAGCGTGGCCTGCGGACGCTCGAGCGCGGCGACCCGCAGGAACTCCTCGACGTACGGCCGCGCCGCCTCCAGAGTCGGTCGGTGGCCCCACGCCTGCCCGGTGGGCACCCATTCGTGGCCCCGCCGCACGGCCCACGTGTAGCTCCCGACGTCGCACCAGACGCAGCCGGGCGAGAAGAAGGCGTCGCCCTCGTTGCGGGCCCACTCCTCGTAGTCCCAGGTGACCATCGTCATGAGAAGGCTGCAGGAGTGGCAGGTCTCCGAGGGCGGACCGGCGGTGGCCTCGTCGAGCGAGCGTCCGAGGCACGGCCTGGGCATCCGGGGAGTCTCCTCGGGTCGACGGCGCCGCGTCCGCGCCGTTGCCCGATCGGAGGCGCGGCGTGCCGGGGCCCAGTGAGGACCCACGCGCGGTGGTGTGCGGGCTAGCGGCGTACGGCGGTCAGCAGCCCGTCGCCGACGGGGAGCAGGGCGACCAGCCACCGCTCGTCGTCCTGCAGGGCCGTCAGGGCGCCGCGGATGGCGATCGTGTCGGGATCGCGCTGCGCGGGATCGGCCACCTTGTCGTGCCAGAGCGAGTTGTCGACCGCGAGCACCCCGCCGGTGCGGAGCAGCCTGGCCGCCTCCTCGACGTACTCCGGGTACTCGTCCTTGGCGCCGTCGGCGAACACGAGGTCATAGGAGGAGTCCGCGAGGCGGGGCAGCACCTCGAGCGCGCGCCCGGTGATGAGGCGCGTCCGCGACGGGGAGATCCCCTCGGCCGCGAACGCCTCGCGGGCCTGTCGCTGGTGCTCGGCCTCGATGTCGACCGAGGTCAGCACGCCGTTCTCGCGCATCCCGCGCAGCAGCCAGATGCCCGAGACGCCCGTCCCGGTGCCGATCTCCACGACGTGCCGCGCGTCCACGACGGCCGCGAGGAGGCGCAGCGCCGCGCCCCCGCCGGGGTGGATCGGCACGCAGCCGACCTCCTCGGCCCGGGCCCGGGCGTCGGCGAGCACGGCATCCTCGGCGACGTACGCCTCGGAGTACTCCCAGCTGGTTCGGAACGCGGCGAGGCCGCGTGCGTCAAGGTCCACGCCGCGAGGCTATCGGGGCCGCGACCCCGTGGCGGCCCCAACGCGCACCTGTCGGGAACCTGTCCGCACCCAGGATCGTCGAGCAGGACGAGTGACCCGGGCACGCCGGACCACTCTCTCAGTCGATTCTCAGCGTCGTTCGAGCGTGCGGGCGTTTCGTCGCCCCGCCCCAGGGAAGGCACCATGGAGATCACGACCGGTGGGGCGAGCAACGGCCTCGCCCTTCTCGACCGGTTCGTGGCAGCCCCTGAGGAGCTGGGCACCATGGTCGACGACTCACGCGCGACGGACGGGCAGCACGCCACCCCGCCGGCGCCGTACGCCGCCCCGTCGTGGGACGACGTCGTCCGCGACCACGGCGCGCGGGTCTACCGCCTCGCCTACCGCCTGACCGGCAACCAGCACGACGCCGAGGACCTCACCCAGGAGGTGTTCGTCCGCGTCTTCCGGTCGCTGTCGCAGTACACCCCGGGCACGTTCGAGGGCTGGCTGCACCGGATCACCACGAACCTCTTCCTCGACCAGATGCGCCGCAAGGCACGGATCCGCTTCGATGGCCTCCCCGACGACGCCGCCGACCGCATCCCCTCGCGCGAGGTCGGCCCGGCTCAGCTGCTCGACGACCGCAGCTACGACGCCGACGTCCAGGCCGCGCTCGACGCCCTCCCGCCGGACTTCCGGGTGGCCGTCGTCCTCTGCGACATCGAGGGCCTCACCTACGAGGAGATCAGCGAGCTGCTCGGCATCAAACTCGGCACCGTCCGCTCGCGCATCCACCGTGGTCGCGCGCAGCTGCGCGAGTCGCTCGCCCACCGCACTCCGCGCACCGCGCAGCGGCTGCCCGCGGGAGGGGCTCCGTGAGCCGCTGCCTCGGTCCGCGCATCGCCGACCTCGCCGACGGCCGTCTCGCGCCGGCCGAGGCCGAGCGAGCCTTCGCCCACGTCGCCGTCTGCACGACCTGCCACGAGGCGCTCACGGCGCAGCGTGCCGTGCGCTCGCGGCTCGACACGGTCGGGCCCGTCGATCCGCCCTCGGACCTGATGGGGCGGCTGCGCGGCATCGCCGACCCCCGCGACGCCGCGGTTCCCCCGATCCCGTCCCAGGGCGGGGCCGGCCTCCGCCCCGGCGGGGCTGCCGGGCGCCGTCCTGCGGGGGCCGGCGACGCCCCCACCCGTCCCCCCGTCCAGGGCCGGCGCCGCCGGATCGTCGCAGCGGGTGCGGCAGGAGCCGCCGCCTTGGCCCTCGCCGTCGTCGTCGGCGGCTCGTCTGCCCTCACCGGCGCCGTCGTCACCCGCCCCTCGATCGCGCCGGTCGTCGACACGTTCGCCGTCGAGCACGCGGTGAGCGCCGACCAGATGCCGTTCTCCGGGCCCCGCATCGTCACCGTGGGCTACGTCGGCCCGGTGGCGCCCGACCCGGCGCAGCCCACTCCGACCCCGTGACGTCGCGGGCCGTCCTCGCCGTCGGCACCGCGGGCGGGCTCGGTGCCCTCGCGGTCTGCGGGCTCGCTGCCCTCGGCTCCGTGCCCGCGTCGACCGTGGGCGCGGACAGCTGGTCGGGCTGGACCGGCAAGGTCGACACGTCCGCCGTGTCGGACCGTGCCGCCATGACGCCCGACGACGCCGTCGCGGTCGCCCTGCTCTCCCGGTCGGCGAAGGCGGCCTCGACCGTCGCCTACGCCGGTCGCGCGGTCACGTCGACGCCGGGCGGAACGACGACCAGCACCGAGATCACGCACCTTCCCGGTCGAGGGACGCTGACGCTCGAACTCGACAGCTCGGAGGCCCAGGCCCGGTTCACCCCCGCCGGGGCCTCCGGCTCCTTCGCCGACGACGGTCGGCCGCTGTCGCTGCTGCGGGACAACTACCGCGTGCTGCGCGAGGCCGACCTCGACGCCACCGTCGCCGGCCGTCCCGCCGAGGCGGTCGTCGCGATAGATGCCGACGGCACCCCCGACGCGCGGTTCTGGCTCGACCAGGCCACCGGTCTCCTCCTGCGCAAGGAGCTGCTCGACGCCCAGGGGGCGGTGCGCAGCCGGGTCGGCTTCGAGAGCCTGACCCTCGGCGTGCCCCCCGCGCTCGTGGTCCCGCCCGGGAGCCAGGACCCGTGGACGGAGAAGCTCGCCTCCGGCGCGCTCGCCACGGCACGCACCCAGGGCTGCGAGTGCCCGGAGTCGCTGCCGGGCGGGCTCGAGCTGCTCGAGGCGCGCCGCGCCCCCGCGGGTGCCGTCTCGACCATGCCCGTGGTCCACCAGCTGTTCTCCGACGGCGTCGCGACCGTCTCGCTGTTCTCGATCGCCGGTTCGCTCTCGTCGGCCGACACCGACGGGCTCGTCGCGCGCGGATTCCGCCGTCTTCAGCTCGGCGACCACTACGCCTGGGTGCGTGGGGGAACCTCGTCGATGCCGACGGTCACCGTCGTCTGGGCCTGCAAGGACTCGGTCCTCACCCTCGTCACCGACGACGCCGAGGACCCGCTCGCCACCGCGGCACGCGTCCTCGCGGCGCTCCCGCCCGTGCCCGACCCGGGCGACACCGCGATCTGGGCGCGCATCGCCCGCGGATGGCACCGGCTGACGGGCGGCAGCCCGTGAGGCGGGTCGCGATCGTCGTCGCGGTCGTGGCTGTCGTGCTGGTCCTGCTCGGGCTGGTCGTCGACCGGGCGGTCGCCGCCGTGGCCGAGCGGACGATCACCACCCGGATCGAGGAGTCGGTCCCCGGAGCGTCGTCCGTCTCGACCTCCATCGCCGGGACGCCGATCCTGACGCAGGTCGCGCGCGGATCCCTCGATCACGTCACGGTGACCCTGTCCGGCCTGAGGACCGGCTCCGGACCCGTGATCGGGTCGGCCGTGGTGGACCTGTACGCCGTCAGCACGTCGTCCCCGCGCACGGCGACGCGCGTCGAGGCCACGGCCGACATCTCCACCGCCGAGCTGCAGAAGGCGCTCGGGGAGTCGTGGACGATCACCCCGGACGGGGACGCGTTCGCGGTGCGGTGGACCGGTGGCCTCGAGCTGGCAGCGCGCATCGTCCCCACCGTCCGCGACGGGAAGCTCGCACTCGATCTATCGTCCGTGACGATCCTCGGCGTCGCCGTCGACGGCTCGCTCGTGCCCGCCGTCGTGAAGGACCGGGTCGCGCAGGTCGCCGCCTCGGTCGCCGACCTGCCGCTCGGGCTCGTCCCCTCGTCGGTCGCCGTGACGCCGCAGGGCGTCCGGCTCGAGGCGACCGGGACCGACGTCGACCTCGAGCAGGCGTGACCCACCGGATGGGGCAGGATCGACCCATGACGACGAACCCCGAGGGGTCGCAGGCCTCCGCCGACGCGGCGTCGGGCCTCGCGTCCTTCCCGGCACCCGACCCGCAGAGCCGGGTCGGCGACCACCCGGCGCCCGCCCCCGCCGCCGTGGCGCCGGAGTCCGTCTGGGCACCGGTGCCCTCGGCGGCGCCGTCGGGGGACACGGCGTACGACGAGGAGCCGTCCTCCCCGCCGGGCTTCGAGCCGCCCCACCCGGAACCGTCGCTCGTCGAGGCGCCGCTCGGGTCCGAGGAGGTCCTCGTCGCGGACCGACCGAAGCGTCGTGGGAGCGGCCGCGTCGTGGCGGTCGCCGTCCTCGCTGGCCTGCTGGCCGGCGTCGTGGGCGGGGCGGGCGCCTATGTCGTCGCCGACCGCCGTGCGGCCATGAACCTGACCTCCCCGGGCACGGTCCTGCCCCAGTCCGATGCCGACCTGTCCTCGCGCCCCGAGGGCTCCATCGCCCGGGTCGCCGCCACCGTGCTGCCGACCGTCGTGCAGATCGAGGAGCGCGACGGCACCGGTGGAGGCACCGGCTCCGGCTTCGTGCTGCGGTCCGACGGCTACATCCTCACCAACAACCACGTCGTGTCCGGGGCGGCCACGGGCGGCTCGCTCACCGTGACGTTCCAGGACGGCACGGAGAAGGTCGCGCGGATCGTCGGTCGCGACACGTCGTACGACCTGGCCGTGGTGAAGGTCGACGCCACCGGACTCACGGCGTCGACGCTCGGCAACTCGAGCGGCGTGGTCGTGGGCGACGCAGTGATCGCCATCGGCTCACCGCTCGGTCTCGAGGGCACGGTCACCGCCGGCATCATCAGCTCGGTCAACCGCCCGGTCCACGCGGGCGGGTCCGGCGAGAGCTCCTACATCAACGCGATCCAGACCGATGCCGCGATCAACCCGGGCAACTCCGGCGGCCCGCTCGTCGACGCGCGCGGCCAGGTCATCGGCGTCAACTCAGCCATCGCGTCGCTCGGGCAGGAAGCCACCGGGCAGCAGAGCGGCTCGATCGGGCTCGGCTTCGCCATCCCGATCAACCAGGCCAAGCGCGTCGCCGAGGAGATCATCTCCACCGGGAAGTCGAGCCACCCGGTCATCGGCGTCTCGGTCGACCTCACCTACGCCGGCCCGGGCGCCAAGGTCAAGGACGTCACCGCCGGGGGGCCCTCGGAGAAGGCCGGCCTCAAGGCCGGCGACGTGATCATCAAGGTCGACGGGCGCACCGTCGCCGACTCCACCGAGATGGTCGTCGCGATCCGCGCCAACAAGCCGGGTGACACGATCACGCTGACGGTCAAGAACGGCACAGGGACCCGCGACGTGCAGGTGACTCTCGTGGCCGACACCAACACCGGCTGACCCGGGCACGTACGCTGGAGCCGCCCGCGACCGCGGACGGCGGACCCCGACGAGGAAGGAACCGGCGCGTGCTCTTCGACATCGGCCCTGGCGAGTTCCTCGTGATCGCGATCGTCGGTCTGCTGATCGTGGGCCCGGAGAAGCTGCCGAAGATGCTCGCCGAGGGCGTGAAGTGGTTGCGCCTCCTGCGCGACCAGGCGGTCAAGGCACGCAGCGAGATCGTGGCGGCGGCCGACTTCGACCCGAGCGTCACCGACGAGCTGCGTCGCTCGGTGAGCGACATCGCCGAGCTGCATCCCAAGCGGCTCATGGGATCCCTCATCTCTGACGTCGTCGACGGCCCGGCCGTGGCCCCGCAGCCGCCCCCGCCCCCCGCCGCCCCGCCGCCCGTGAACTCCTTCGGCGCCAGCGCGACGTCGACCTCGCTGGGCCCGCCCCCGGCCGACGCCGCTGCGGCGGCGACCCAGCCGCCCGCGGCCTTCGACCCGGACGCCACCTGACGCGTCGCCGCTACGACGACCCGACGAGCAGAGGCGGCCGCAGCGGCAGGTCGGGCGAGAGCGTCTCGAGCAGCCATCCGTGCACGCCGTCGCCCCACTCGGTCCACGACGGCGCGTCGCAGCCGAGCAGGGCGCGGCGCCAACCCATCGCCCGGGTGAGCGGACCGACCCGGATCGCGAGCTCCACCAGCCGGCGCAGGGTCCGCCGGTCGGCCACGTCGGTCCAGGCCTCGGTGTAGGCGTCGACCAGCCGATGCAGCACGGGGTCGTCGGGTCCTCGGCCGTGGTGGTAGGCGGTCGTGTTGAGGGTGACGAGCATGGTGCCGAAGGGGTGTCCGACGACCGCGTCGCCCCAGTCGATGAAGACCGGGCCGCGCGCGAGCACGTTGTTGTCGTGCAGGTCGTCGTGCTGCAGGGTCGGCGCGATGCCGCTGGCCTCGAGCTCGGCACAGGCCTCCGAGTACGCCGGGAGCACGGCCCGCAGCCGCGCGGCGTCCTCGGCCGTGAGGGCGTGCTCGCCCTCGGCGCGCGCGCCCTCCGCGACCAGTCCGGCGAACAGCTCGGGCATGTGCGCGGGCCGTACGTCGTCGAGGCCGAGCGCGAGCAGGGTCTCGACGTGCCGCGTGGTGGCTCGCTGCAGTGCGGCGTAGCGGACGAGCAGGTCCTCGAGCACCGCGTGCGGCGTGGCGCCGCCGTGCGCCTCGCGCACCGTGGGCCCGCCGTCGGGCATCAGTGTGAGGCCGAGGGTCGCGTCCGCCGCGACAGGTCGCGGCGTGGCGGCGACGTCGAGGCCGGCCAGCGTCGCAAGCAGGCCCGCCTCGTGTCGTGTGCCGTCGCCGTTGGCCTTGAGCCAGAACGGATCGTCGGTGGTCTCGATGCGCAGCACGGCAGACCACGCGCGCGAGTGCGGGGCGGTCCAGGACGTGCGACGCTCGCCGACGCCGTCGAGCGCGGAGTCGGCCCAGGCGAGCGCGGTGTCGACCCACTCGGGGTCCGTCCAGCGCCCCGGCGTCGTGCGTCCGGTCGTCACCGAACCATCGTGCCGGAGGTCAGAGCCGGCCCGCAGGCGTGATTCCGAGCGACAGTCCGGCGAGGCCGCGGGCGCGGGTGCTCAGGCGCGTGGCCACCTCGCGCAGGACGGTCGACGCCGGGGCGTCGGGATCGCTGAGCACGAGCGGGTTGCCGGAGTCACCGCCCTCGCGCAGCCGCACGTCGAAGGGCACCCGGCCGAGCAGCGGGATCTCGGTGCCGAGCTCGGCCGAGAGCGTGTCGGCGACGACCTGCCCGCCGCCGGAGCCGAACAGATCCATGGGCTCGCCGCAGTGCGGGCACGGGAAGGCCGACATGTTCTCGATGACACCGCTGACCCTGGTGTGGGTCTGCTGCGCGAGCATGCCGGCGCGGATCGCCACCTCGGCGGCGGCGGTCTGCGGCGTGGTGACCACGACGAGCTCGGCGTCGGGCAGCAGCTGCGCGACCGAGATCGCGACGTCGCCGGTGCCCGGCGGGAGGTCGAGGAGCAGCACGTCGAGGTCGCCCCACCACACGTCGGCGAGGAACTGCTGCAGCGCGCGGTGCAGCATCGGGCCGCGGAACGCGACAGGCTGGGAGACCCCGCCGGGCTTGAACGGCAGCATCGAGATGACGCGGACGCCGTAGGCCTGCGGCGGCATGATCATGCCCTCGACCATGGTCGGTGCCTCGGTCGCGCCGAGCAGGCGCGGGATCGAGTGGCCGTAGATGTCGGCGTCGACCAGGCCGACCGAGAGGCCGGACTGCGCCATCTGCACGGCGAGGTTCGCCGTGATCGAGGACTTGCCGACCCCGCCCTTGCCCGAGGCGATGGCGTAGACGCGGGTGAGGTTGCCGGGCTTGGCGAAGGGGATCTCACGCTCGTCGCGGCCGACGAGCGTGGCGCGCAGCTCCTTGCGCTGCTCCTCGCTCATCACGTCGAGCTCGACCTCGACCGCGGTGACCCCCGGCACGGCACCGACCGCCGCGACGACGCGGGAGGTGATGGTGTCGCGCATCGGGCAGCCGGAGACCGTGAGCCAGACCGCGACGCGGGCCACACCGTCGACCACGTCGCGCGACTTCACCATCTTCAGCTCGGTGATCGGGCGGTGGATCTCGGGGTCCTCGACCGTGGCGAGCGCGGCGTCGACCAGTGCGAGCAGGCTGTCGGACATGGCCCCGATGCTACGTCGCGCCACGGCGGACCCACGAACGCGGTGAGCGCCGGCGTCAGGCTCCGGACGCCGGCGGGTCGGCCGGCACCGCGTCGGTGACGCTCGCCTCGGCGTCGTCGTAGGCGACGGCCTTGGCCTTCTTCTGCTTCTTGCCCTTGAACTCGCGCTCGTCGAGGTCGTCGATCAGGTCGCGCAGCTCGCTGCGGAGGTAGTCGCGGGTGGCGACCTCGCCGAGGGCCACGCGCAGGGACGCGATCTCGCGCATGAGGTACTCGGTGTCGGCGATGAGCCGCTCGGTGCGGGCCCGGTCCTCGTTGTACTGGATCCGGTCGCGGTCGGCCTGGCGGTTCTGCGCGAGCAGGATCAGCGGAGCGGCGTAGGACGCCTGCAGGGACAGCAGGAACGTCAGGAAGATGAACGGGTAGGCGTCGACGTGCCACGGCGACACGTTGAGGACGATCCAGAAGGCGATGAACGCCGTCATGTAGCCGATGAACCGCCACGACCCGAGGAACCGCGCGATCCGCTCGGACAGCCGGCCGACGGCCTCGTCGTTGACGGTAGGGCGAAGGTTCAGCCCTCGCTCCATGGGCTGGTCGAGGCGCGGTCCTCGTCGCTCGTCGCGATCACGCGCCATGGGTCACCTCGTCGTCGGTGTCGCTCGAGCCCTCGGCGTCGGCGTCGCGCCAGTTCTCCGGGAGCATGTGGTCGATGACGTCGTCGACGGTGACCGCCCCGAGGAGGTGGTCGCTCTCGTCGACCACGGGCAGGGCGACGAGGTTGTAGGTCGCGAAGTAGCGCGTCACCTGGCTCAGCGGCGCGGTCGGCCCGATGGGCTCGAGCGAGTCGTCGAGGACCGCCGACACGAGGGTCGACGGCGGCTCCCGCAGCAGCCGCTGGAAGTGCGCGACCCCGAGGTACTTCCCGGTCGGCGTCTCGAACGGAGCGCGTACGACGTAGACCTGGGCGGCGAGCGCGGGCGAGAGGTCGGAGTCGCGGATGCGGGCGAGCGCCTCCGCCACGGTGGAGTCGGGCGGGAGGATCACCGGCTCCGGCGTCATCATGCCGCCGGCGGTGTAGTCGTCGTAGGCGAGCAGGCGGCGCAGGTCCTCGGCGTCGTCGGGCTCGACGAGGGCGAGCAGCGCCTCCTGCGTCTCGGTCGGCAGCTCGGACAGCAGGTCGGCCGCGTCGTCGGGGTCCATCTCCTCGAGCACGTCGGCCACGCGCTCGTCCTCGAGCGCCGAGATGATCTCGACCCGGTCGTCCTCCGGCAGCTCCTCGAGGACGTCGGCGAGCTTCTCGTCGTCGAGCGCGGCCGCGAGCTCGATGCGGCGCTTGGGCGTGAGCTCCTGCAGCACGTTGGCGAGGTCGGCGGCGCGCAGCTTCTCGACGGTCGCCAGGAGGCTCTCCACCCCCTGCACCGGGTCCGGGAGGCTCAGACCGGACACGGCGTCCCACTCGACGACCAGGGTCTCGCCCCGGCGGCGGAACCCCGAGCCGGCCTTGCGCACGAAGATCCGGCTCACCGACCAGTCGCGCGTGCGCTCCTGCTGGATGCCGACGTCCTGCACGGTGACCTGCTCGTCGGTCTCGAGCAATGTCACGCGCTTGTCGAGAAGCTCGGACAGGACGAGGGTCTCGCCCGGACGCTGCTCGAAGCGGCGCATGTTGAGCAGGCCGGTCGTGACGACGGCGCCGGCGTCGATGTTGGTGACGCGGGTCATGGGGCAGAAGATGCGCCGTCGCGGTTGCACCTCCACCACGAGACCGAGGACGCGCGGGGCGTGGTTGCCGTGCCGGAGCGTGACGACGACGTCGCGCACCTTGCCGACCTGGTCGCCGCGCGGGTCGAACACGGCGATGCCGGCGAGGCGCGCGATGAAGACCCTCGTCAGCGCTCCGCTCATGCTCGTCAGGGTATCCGTCCGGCGCCCCCGCCCCCGCACGTGAATCGCGCGGCGCGCGCCGGTCCTGCACCACTGGACCGCCGGTCGTTAGGGTCGTGCGCAGAGCGCCGGGACGGTCGGCACTCATGTGGGAGGGGATCTCTGTGCGCCCGTCGAAGCTCATGTCCGCGGTGGCGGTCTCCGCCGCTCTCCTCCTCGCCGGCTGCGGCAGCTCCTCCGGGAGCAGCGCCGCGTCGTCGTCCGCGCCCGCGAGCAACGGTGTCGCCGACCTCACCGCCGACCAGATCCTGGCGAAGACCACGACGGCCGCGAAGGCCCAGAGCTCGGTGCACGTGTCCGGCAAGGGCACCTCGGGCGGTCAGACGATGGGCATCGACCTGCAGCTGTCCAAGGGCAACGGGGGATTCGGGTCGATCACCCTCGCGGGCGACACTCTGCAGATCGTCTCCGACGGCATGACGGTCTACTTCAAGGGTGACAAGGCCTTCTGGACCAACCAGGCGAGCGCGCAGGCGGCCACCCTCATCGGCGACCGCTGGCTCAAGGCGCCGGTCAGCAACGCGTCGTTCGCGTCGCTGGCCCAGTTCGCCGACTTCGACGCCGCCGTGGGCCAGTTCATCAAGCCCGACGGCGCCATCACCAAGGGCGAGCAGAAGACCATCACCGGGACGCCGGCCGTCGCGCTCGTGTCGACCAGCGGCTCGCTGTGGGTCGCCACCACCGGCGACCCGCTGCCGCTGCAGATCTCGAACGGCAAGCCGGGCGAGGAGCTCACCTTCGCCGACTGGGGCAAGGCGGTCGATGTCACGAGCCGGATCCCGGCCGAGAAGGACACGATCGACCTCAGCAAGCTCGGCGGCTGACCCGCCGGTCCACGACGCACCGGCGGCAGGACACCGGCGACGGCTGACGCGCGTCGAGCGTGCCGGCGGACGGACGACCGTGAGCGTCGTGGACCTCGACGGCTTCAAGGGCTACAACGACAGCCGGGGGCACGCTGCCGGGGACCGGCTCCTCGTGGGTATCGTCGCCGACTGGGGCTCGACCCTGCGCGCGGGCGACGTGCTCGCACGGGTGGGCGGTGACGAGTTCGTGGTCGTCCTGCCGCAGACCCATCTGTCCACGGCCGAGGTGCTGCTCGCGCGGATGCGCGACGCCAACCCCTTCCCGTGGAGTGTCGGGACCCTCGTCTAGCGATCGGACGAGGACCTCTTCGCGGCGGCCGCGCGCGGACGAGCTGCTCCACGCCCACAAGATCCGCCGTCGGTTCCACGTCGCCGGACCTCCGCTCGAGGCCTGACCCGCGCCGCACGGTTGGATGTCCGGGTGACCCAGGCCGCCGGCTCGACCAATGCGATCGGCCGCCCCCCGACGACCGACCTCGTCCTGCTCGGTGTCGCCGTCCTGGCGATCGCGACCTCGGCCCCGCTGATCGCGGCGAGCTCGGTCGCGCCGCTCGCGATCTCGTTCTGGCGCAGCCTGCTCGGCTCCGCCGTGACGCTCCCCTGGGCGTGGTGGCGGCACCGCGACGAGATGCGCGGGCTGTCGGCGTACGAGCTGCGGTGGACCGTCGCCGCGGGCGTCCTGCTCGCTCTGCACTTCGCCGCGTGGCTGCCGAGCCTGCAGTTCACGTCGGTGGCGTCGTCGACCGCGCTCGTGTCGCTGCAGCCGGTGTGGGCTGCGCTGCTGGCGCGGCGGCAGGGCGCCTTCATCCCGCGCGTGGCATGGATCGGCATCGCGATCGCCCTGCTCGGCGTGCTGGTGCTCACCGGCATCGACGTGAGCGCCGACCCGCGGCACCTCGTGGGCGACCTGCTCGCCCTCGTGGGCGGCATGCTGTCGGCGGCGTACGTCACCGCGGGGGAGCGGGTGCGACGCACGGTGTCGACGCCCACCTACACGTCGCTCGCCTACGGCGTCTCCGCCCTCGTGCTCCTCCCGCTGTGCCTGGTGCTGGGGCAGGGCCTGTGGGGTTACTCCACGTCCGAGTGGGCGACGATCGTCGCGCTCACCGCTGGCGCGCAGCTCCTCGGCCACACGCTCATCAACCGGGTGCTGCGGACGACCTCGGCCACGGTCACGAGTCTGGCGATCCTGCTCGAGATGCCGGGAGCCACGATCATCGCGGCGGTCTGGCTCGGCCAGGTCCCGTCGGTGGCGCTCGTGCCGGCGATCGCGTTGATCTTCACGGGCCTCGTCCTCGTGATCCGGTCGGGGGACCCACGGGTGCCGAGCGAGTCGCCCCCCGTGTGACCGCCCGGGAGACCGCGTTCGTACAGTGCGAGGCATGAGCAGCCAGCCGCGCATCCTGCGCTCTCGTCGTTCCTGTCTCGCGGTCCCGGGCAGCAGTCCGAAGATGCTGGAGAAGGCCAAGGGCCTGCCGGCGGACCAGATCTTCATGGACATCGAGGACGCGGTCGCGCCGATCGCGAAGCCGGATGCCCGCAAGAACATCGTGGCGGCGCTGAACGAGGGCGGGTACGGCGACAAGGTCCGCACGGTGCGGGTCAACGACTGGACGACGTCGTGGACCTACCGTGACGTGATCGAGGTGGTGGAGAACGCGGGTCCGAACCTGGACTGCATCATGCTGCCGAAGGTCCAGACCGCCGAGCAGGTCGTCGCGCTCGACACGCTGCTGACGCAGATCGAGAAGACGATGGGCTTCGAGGTCGGGCGGATCGGGATCGAGGCGCAGATCGAGAACGCGCTGGGCCTGATCAACGTCGACGCGATCGCCGCGAGCTCGCCGCGGGTGGAGACGATCATCTTCGGGCCGGCGGACTTCATGGCGAGCATCAACATGAAGTCGTTGGTCGTGGGGGAGAACCCGCCCGGGTACGACACCGGGGACGCGTACCACTACATCCTGATGCGGATCCTGATGGCGGCGCGTGCGTTCGACAAGCAGGCGATCGACGGGCCGTACCTGCAGATCCGCGACGTCGAGGGCTACAAGCGCGTCGCCGGCCGGTCCGCGGCGCTGGGGTTCGACGGCAAGTGGGTGCTCCACCCGGGCCAGGTCGACGCCGCGAACGAGGTCTACTCCCCGCGCCAGGAGGACTACGACCACGCCGAGATGATCCTCGACGCCTACGACTACTACACCTCGGCCGAGGGCGGTGCCCTCGGCGCGGTCATGCTCGGCGACGAGATGATCGACGAGGCCTCCCGCAAGATGGCCCTCGTCGTGTCCGCCAAGGGCCGCGCCGCCGGCATGGCGAGGACCGAGAGCTTCACCCCGCCCGAGGCCTGAGCAGACCCCCATCCACAGGATGGTCCGCATGTCACTGGTCTTGTGGCTGCTTCCGGGGCCGCGAAGCAGCCACAGCACCAGTTACATCTGTCCGGGTGCCTGGCGTGCGCGGACCTGGCAGGGTCCTCCTGTGGCTTCCGTGGGTGCTCCGGCGTACGACGTGGTCGTGGTCGGGGCGGGGATCGTCGGCGCGTCCTGCGCGCACCGGCTCGCCGAGGCGGGGTTGTCGGTCTGCATCGTCGACCGAGGACCGGTCGTGTCCGGCACCACGGGTGCGGGCGAGGGCAACATCCTGGTGTCCGACAAGGAGCCCGGCCCGGAGCTCGATCTCGCGCTGCTGTCGGCGCGGCTGTGGCACGAGCTCGCCGGGACGCTCCCCGACGCGGTGGAGATCGACGCCAAGGGCGGGATCATCGTGACGTCGTCCGAGGCCGGCCTCGCCGTTCTCGTCGCGGCCGCCGAGCGTCAGCGCGGGCACGGGATCGTCGCCGACGTGGTCGACCGCGAACAGCTCGCCGATCTCGAGCCGCACCTGTCGCCCGTGGTGCTCGGGGGCGTCAGCTACCCGCAGGACATGCAGGTGCAGCCGATGCTCGCGGCGGCGCACCTCCTGCGCGCGGCACGCGCCCTCGGGGCGGACGTCAAGCCGCGCACGCGGATGGTCGGCGTCGAGCGTGCACGCGACGGCGCCGTCCGCGGCGTGGTCACCGACGCGGGCACGATCGCCTGCCGGCATCTCGTCAACGCGGCGGGCACGTGGGGCGGTGAGGTCGCGTCGCTCGCCGGCGGTCCGGTCCCGGTTCTGCCCCGCCGCGGCTTCATCCTCGTGACCGAGCCGCTGCCGCCGACGGTCCACCACAAGGTCTACGGCGCCGACTACGTGGCCAACGTCGCGAGCGACAGCGCGGGACTCGAGACGTCGCCCGTCGTCGAGTCGACGCGGGCGGGCACGGTCCTCATCGGCGCGAGCCGCGAGCGCGTGGGATTCGACCGGACGACGTCGTACGACGTGCTCGGACGTCTTGCGGCGCAGGCGATCGCGCTCTTCCCGGTACTTGCGGGAGTGCGCGTGCAACGCACCTACGGCGGATTCCGTCCGTACTGCCCCGACCACCTCCCGGTCATCGGCCCGGACCCGCGCGTCGACGGCCTCGTTCACGCGTGCGGGCACGAGGGCGCGGGGATCGGCCTCGCCCCCGCCACCGCGCTGCTGGTCACGCAGGCGATCACCGGCGAGGCCACGACCATCCCGATCGGGGCGTTCTCGCCGTCGCGGTTCGGGGAGGCGGCATGAGCCGGGGCGAGGCTCGCGGCGCAGGGCCGAGGAGAGGTGAGTCGTTCGGCGTCAGCCTCGACGGCGCCGAGGTCACGGCGTACGACGGCGACTCGGTCGCTGCGGTCCTGATGCGCGAGGGCCACGTGTCGTGGCGCCTCACCCGGCACGGGAACCGGCCGCGCGGGCTGTTCTGCGGGATCGGCGCGTGCCAGGACTGCGTCGTCACGGTCGACGGCGTCGACGGGGTCCGTGCCTGCGTGGCGCCGGCCACCCCGGGCGCGGAGATCCGCTCGAACGGCGGCCCGTCCGATGGGTGAGGTGGAGCGCGCGACGTACGACGTGGTCGTGATCGGCGCCGGACCGTCGGGGATGGCGAGCGCGGTCGAGGCGGCTGCGGGCGGCCTGCGGGTGGCGCTGCTCGACCAGTTCGCCCGTGTCGGCGGCTCCTACTGGCGGCACAACCCCGAGCACCTCGACGACCTCGCCGCGGTGCCGCTGCACCACGACTGGGCCACGTTCCGCCGCCTGCGCACCCGGTTGCAGACGGTCGACGTCCGCACCGAGCACACGGTGTGGGCGCTCGAGCGCCGCGAGCTGGGGTTCCGGGTCCGTGCGCTGCGCGGCGAGGTCGAGCGGGCTGCGGTCGTGCTCGACGCGACCTCGGTGGTCGTGGCCACCGGCACCCACGACCGAGTCGAACCGTTCGAGGGGTGGACGCTGCCCGGAGTGCTCGGCGCCGGTGGCGCGCAGGCGCTCCTCAAGGGATCGCTCGTCGCACCGGGCGACCGCGTCGCGCTGGGCGGCACCGGACCGCTGCTGCTCGTCGTGGCCGACGGCCTGCTGCGCTCGGGCGTGGACGTGGTGGCCGTCGCGGAGTCCGGGCATCCCACGAAGTACGGCCTGCACCCCACGGCGTGGTCGGGGCTCGCGTCGCGATCGCGCGAGGCAGCGGCGTATGTCGCGACGCTCGCGCAGCACCGCGTGCCCTACCTCGCGGGCTGGGGGATCCGCGCCGCGCACGGGACCGACCGCGTCGACGGCGTGACCCTGGCGACGCGTCGCGGCCGGACGAAGTCCTACGACGTCGACGCGCTGCTCGTGTCGCACGGGTTCACCCCGCAGCTCGAGCTGCTCCTGGCGCTCGAGCCCGAGACCCGCGTCGACGGCGACGGGTCGGTGGTCGTGATCGTCGACGACCAGCAGCGCACGTCGGTGCCGGGACTGCTCGCCACGGGTGAGGTCACGGGCGTGGGTGGTGCGTCGCTCGCAATCCTGGAGGGCTACGCCGCAGGTCGGGCTCTGACGGACCGCCCGGTCGATCCAGCTGTGCTCAGGCGGATCTCGGTGCACCGCCGCTTCGCGCGGACGATGCACGCCGTCCACGTGGCGCGGGGTGACTGGGTGCGCGACCTGCCCGACCACGAGCTCGTCTGCCGGTGCGAGGAGGTGACGGCCGGCGAGGTGCGCACCGCGTGCCGAGATCTCGGTGTCGACGACGTACGCGGCGCGAAGCTGATGACGCGTGCCGGCATGGGGCTGTGCCAGGGGCGGATGTGCGGCCGCGCCGTGACCGACCTCGTGGCCGAGACCTCCCGTCGTGAGCCCGACGTCGCGGACTCCGTGCGCGCGGGCGCCCGCCTGCCGGCGACGCCCGTCCCGCTCTCCGTCCTCGCCACCGAGGACCTGACCGGCGACGCCACCTGACCGTCCGCACCGGTTCCTTGTAGGTTCACCCCGATCTCCCACCCGCTCCTGGAGGCGACGATGGCTCGACAGTCCTGGCACGGTGTCCTGGTCGCGACGGCCTTGCCGATGCGCGCCGACCTCTCGGTCGACCTCGACGCCTACGCCGAGCACGTGCGCTGGCTCGCCGAGCAGGGCTGCGACGGCGTGGCTCCCAACGGCTCGCTGGGGGAGTACCAGACGCTGAGCGATACCGAGCGTGCCGCCGTGGTGCAGACCGCGATCGACGCGTCGCCCGAGGGCTTCACCGTCATGCCCGGTGTCGGTGCCTACGGCGCGCTGCAGTCGCGCCGGTGGGCCGAGCAGGCGGCCGAGGCCGGCGCGCCCGTGGTCATGATGCTGCCGCCGAACACCTACAAGGCCGACGAGGAGACGGTGGTCGCGCACTACCGCACCGTGGCCGAGGTGGGCGTGCCGATCCTCGCCTACAACAACCCTTTCGACACGAAGGTCGATCTCACGCCGCCGCTCCTCGCGCGGCTGTTCCACGAGGGACTGATCGTGGCCGTGAAGGAGTTCACCGGCGACCCGCGCCGCGCCTACGAGATCGCCGAGCTGGCACCCGGCCTCGACATCCTCATCGGGTCCGACGACGTCGTGCTCGAGGTCGGCATCGCCGGTGCGGTCGGCTGGGTCGCGGGCTTCACCAACTCGCTGCCGCGCTCGACGATCGAGCTCTACAACGCCTCGCTCGCGGGCGACCTCGCGACGGCGGTCCCGCTGTACAAGGCGCTACACCCGCTGCTGCGCTGGGACTCGAAGACCGAGTTCGTCCAGGCGATCAAGGTGTCGATGGACGTCGTCGGTCGCTACGGCGGCCCGTGCCGCCCGCCGCGCTCAGCGCTGGCGCCCGCGATCGAGGCCGAGATCCGCGCCCACACCGAGAAGGCCCTCGCAGCAGGGATGGGCTGATGCGCGCGCGCCGCGTCTTCCACGCCGTCGACTCGCACACGGAGGGGATGCCGACACGCGTGATCGTGGGAGGGGTCGGCGTCCTCCCCGGGGCGACGATGGCCGAGCGGCGCATGCACGTCATCAACGAGGCCGACGACCTGCGCACGCTGCTGATGTACGAGCCGCGCGGGCACTCCGCGATGAGCGGCGCGATCCTGCAGCCCCCGACGCGTCCCGACGCCGACTGGGGCGTGGTCTACATCGAGGTCAGCGGCTGCCTCCCGATGTGCGGCCACGGCACGATCGGCGTCGCGACCGTGCTGGTCGAGACCGGCATGGTCGAGGTCACCGAGCCGGTCACGACGATCCGCCTCGACGTGCCCGCGGGTCTCGTCGAGGCGAAGGTGCACGTGGAGAACGGTCGCGCGAAGGCCGTGACCATCCGCAACGTGCCGTCCTACGTCGTCGGGCTCGACCGCACCGTGCACGTCCCTGGCATCGGCGAGGTCGTCTACGACCTGGCCTTCGGCGGGAACTTCTACGCGATCCTCCCGATCGAGCGCCTCGGGATACCCTTCGAGCGCAACGAGAAGCAGCGGATGCTCGACGTATCGCTCGCGATGATGGACGCCATCAACGCCATCGACGCACCGGTGCACCCGGAGAACCCCGAGATCCGCGACTGCCACCACGTCTATCTCGAGGCACCCGGCTCCACCGCGCGGCACAGCCGGCATGCGATGGCGATCCATCCGGGCTGGTTCGACCGCTCGCCGTGCGGCACCGGCACGAGCGCGCGGATGGCGCAGCTGCACGCTCGCGGCGAGCTTGCGCTCGACACGGACTTCCTCAACGAGTCCTTCATCGGTACGACGTTCACCGGACGCCTCGTCGAGGAGACCACCGTGGCCGGGATTCCGGCAGTCGTGCCCACGATCACGGGTCGGGCCTGGGTCACCGGCACGGCGCAGTACGTCCTCGACCCCGACGACCCGTTCCCCGCGGGCTTCCTGCTCTAGATGTACTGCCAGGGGCAGTGCGGGGGATGACCAGCTGGGCGACTTCGTGGGCCGCCGCCGCGTCGCGGAACGCGTGGGAGCGCTGGTACTCCTTCGCGTTGTCGGTGATGACCTGCTCGACGGTGATCCCGTGGTCGGCGAAGAACTCGACGGCGCGGGTGAGGAACCCTGCGCAGGTGACGCCCTTGAGGTCGGGGTGGATCTCGGAGTAGGCATTAGCGTGGGCCATGAAGACCTCCGTGCGGGCGGTTGCTTAGACACCACCCACCGCATCGGGGGTCTTCACTTCGTTCAAGCCGCCACGCGGACTGTCACCAACGTCCTGGCCAAGTACATCTAGGCGCGGCTGTGCCCGAGCCCACGCCGACCAGCGACGAGGCGATGGCCTCGGTGCGCATCCGCGGCGCGCTCGGCGACCGCGTGCTGGCCCTCGAGCACGTCGGGTCGACGTCGGTCGCCGGCCTGGTCGCGAAGCCGCTGCTCGACGTGCTGCTCGTGGTCGCCGACCCGGACGAGGAGTCGGCGTACGTCCCGGACCTCGTGGCGCTGGGCCTGGCGCTGCGCATCCGGGAGCCGCTCTGGCACCGGCTGCTCAAGGGGACCGATCCGGCACTCAACCTGCACGTGTTCGCGCCCGACTGCGCAGAACCCGTGCGGTGCTGCGCTTCCGCGACCACCTGCGCAGTCACACCGCGGACCGCGACCTCTACGAGCGCACGAAGAAGGGGCTTGCGGCACTCATCTGGGGGTGCACGCAGGACTACGCCGAGGCCAAGAGCGACGTGGTCGCGGAGATCCTGGGTCGGGCGGAGCCCCTCCGCGCGGGACGGCTGCCCGCGGGCGCTCGACGCATAGCGACGCGCGACCGCGGTGGGCCCGGGAGTTCGGCTACATCGCCCGGTCAGGCGGGGAGGACGCGGACGACGGCCTTGCCGCGAGCGTGGCCTGCGCGGTTGTCGGCGATCGCCTGCGGGGCGTCGGCGAGCGGGTAGACGCGACCGACCGAGGGCCTCACCGCGCCGGAGTCGATGAGTCTCGTCAGGTCCTCGAGGTCGGCGGAGTTCTCCTTCGCCGTGACCGGCCGCGCCTTCTGCGCGCGGAACATCGACGTCAGGGGTGCTGCGAGCTGACGCTCGAAGCCGCCGAACACGGCACCGGAGCCCGCCTCGCCGCCGACGATCCCGGCGACGCCGGTGGGAGTGAGGGCGCGTCGCAGCAGCGCGAGCGGGCGGTTGCCCGCGGTGTCGATGAGGGCGTCGAACACCGGGCCGCGCGAGTCGATCTCGTCGACGGCGTAGTCGAGGACGTCGACGGCGCCGATCGATCGTACGAGGTCGGCGTTGCCCGCGGAGCAGACACCGGTGACCTCGACGCCGTAGGACGTCGCGATCTGGACGGCGAACGAGCCGACGCCGCCGCCCGCACCGATCACGAGCAGCTTCTGCCCGGCGCCCATGTGCACGACGTCGCGGACTGCCTGCAGCGCGGTGACACCCGAGATCGGCACGGTCGCAGCCTGCTCGAACGTGAGCGACACCGGCTTGTGCGCGAGCCGCTTCTCCCGGGATACGGCGAGCTCCGCGAACGATCCGGTCTCGCACGTGCCGTAGACGTCGTCGCCCACCGCGAAGCGCGTCACCTCGGCGCCGACGGCCTCGACGACGCCGGCGACGTCACGGCCGCGAACGCGCACCTTCGGCCCTCGGAGCCCGAAGCCGAGTGCGCGGACGAGGTAGGGACGGCCAGTCATGAGGTGCCAGACGCCGGGGTCGACACCCGCCGCGTGCACGCGGACGAGGACATCGGCGGGGCCGATCCCGGGTGTCTCGACGTCGTCGAGCCGCAGCACGTCGGTGTCGCCGTAGCTGTCCTGGACGATGGCCTTCACGAGATCACTCCGATGTGTCTGGGTACTGGAAGACGTCGTCCAGCGCGACGCCGAGGACGTGGGCGATCTGGAAGGCGACCTCGAGGGAGGGGGAGTGCCTCCCTTGCTCGATCGCGATGACGGTCTGGCGCGTGACGCCGATGCGCTCGGCGAGGTCGGCCTGGGTCAACTCGCCGTGCGCGAAGCGCAGGGCGCGTATGGAGTTCGTGACGCGCGTCGGCTTCACCATGTCTGGAACGTCCCGTGGTAGCCGGAGATCCTCGCCAGCGAGCTGAAGACCCCGGAGAGCACGAAGGAGAGGTAGAGCAGGATCCACGCGCGCTGCTCCTCGTGTGCCACGGCTTCGCTCCCGATGTCCAACATTCTTGACATGGATGAAGGTAAAGCAGACCGGACTTCGTGTCAAACAAACCTGACATGTCGCGCGTGCGGCCCCCCACCCGCGCGTGGCCCTGGGAGTGCGGGAGGCAATACTCCGGAGCAGGACCGGCGCCCGCCGCGAGCACGCGCGGGACGCCCTCACGCGGGAGGAACGACCATGGGCCGGCTGGCGCAGACCGAGGGCTTGACCGAGGACCAGAGCGCGATCCTCGAGGCTGTCCACGAGTTCGTGGAGAAGGAGATCATCCCGGTCGCGCAGGATCTCGAGCACGCGGACGAGTACCCGGCGGAGATCGTCGAGGGCATGAAGGCGATGGGGATCTTCGGGTTGATGATCCCGGAGGAGTACGGCGGCCTGGGCGAGTCGTTGCTGACGTATGCGTTGTGCGTGGAGGAGATCGCCCGCGGCTGGATGAGCGTGTCGGGGATCGTGAACACGCACTTCATCGTGGCCTACATGCTGATGCAGCACGGCACGCAGGAGCAGAAGGCGTACTTCCTCCCTCGGATGGCGACCGGTGAGGTCCGTGGGTCGTTCTCGATGTCGGAGCCGCACTGCGGCAGCGACGTCGCCGCGATCACGTCCAAGGCGGTCCGCGACGGTGACGACTTCGTGCTGACGGGTCAGAAGATGTGGCTGACCAACGGCGCGTCCTCGACCCTGACCGCGGTGCTGGTCCGCACCGACGCGGAGGCCGCGGACGGGGCGTCCGTCTACAAGAAGATGACGACGTTCCTGGTCGAGAAGCCCGCCGGGTTCGGGGAGGTCCTGCCGGGTCTGACGATCCCGGGGAAGATCGCGAAGATGGGCTACAAGGGCGTCGACACCACCGAGCTCATCATGGACGGCCTGCGGATCCCCGCGGACCGGATCCTGGGCGGGGAGCCGGGCAAGGGCTTCTACCAGATGATGGACGGCGTCGAGGTCGGCCGGGTCAACGTCGCGGCCCGCGGCTGCGGTCTCGCGCTGCGCGCGTTCGAGCTCGGCATCGACTACGCCCAGGCGCGGCACACCTTCGGCAAGCAGATCGCCGAGCACCAGGCCGTGCAGTTCCGCCTCGCCGACATGGCCGTGAAGGTCGAGGCCGCGCACCAGATGATGGTCAGGGCCGCGCGCACGAAGGACTCCGGGGCGCGCAACGACCTCGAGGCCGGGATGGCGAAGTACCTCGCGTCCGAGACGGCGAAGGAGGTCGTCGAGGACTCCTTCCGCATCCATGGCGGCTACGGCTACGCCAAGGAGTACGAGATCGAGCGCCTCTACCGCGAGGCCCCCATGCTCCTCATCGGCGAGGGCACCGCCGACATCCAGCGCATGATCATCGGCCGCCGCCTCCTGGAGGACTACAAGCGCCGCTGACCGCTCGTGCCTAGGGTGGAGGCATGAGCACCTCGATGGGACCCCGCAGCACTGGCGCCGACGTCACGAGACGCCCGGTGCTCGTGACCTTCGACGACTACGCCGATGCGCAGAAGGCCGTCGACACGCTGTCGGACAACGGCTTCCCGGTGCAGAACGTCGCGATCGTGGGCGTCGACGTGCGGATCGTCGAGTCGGTCCTCGGCCGGCTCACCTGGGGCAAGGCCGCGATGTCGGGGATGTTCTCGGGTGCGTGGTTCGGCCTGCTCATCGGCCTGTTCGTCGGACTGTTCAGCAGCACCACGGGGAGCGTCCTGCCGCTGGTCGGTCTCGGGCTCCTCTACGGCGCCGCGTTCGGCATCGTGTGGGGCCTCGTCTCGCACGCGCTGTCCGGTGGCAAGCGCGACTTCGTCTCGCGCCAGCAGCTGCAGGCCGCCCGCTACGACGTGCTGTGCGAGCAGGCCGTCATCGGCGATGCGAAGAAGATCCTGGGGCTCGGCGGCGCGTGGCCGCCGGAGCCGACCGCCACGGCGCCGACGACCTCGCCGGTCGAGGACGTCGCGGCCAAGGTGACCGACGCGGTCGGGGAGAGGACCGAAGGGAACGGGTTCCCGCCCGCGACGGCCTGACGTCGTGCCCGGTCGCCCGGACGAGTTCGAGGACCGTCGCGGTCTGGCCCGCGACTTCGCCCAGCAGCACCACGCCGCCGTCCGCAACGGCTCCCCGCTCTACGCCGACCTCTGTCGCGCGGCGTCCCTGGACCTCGCCGGCGCGAGCCGGCTCACCGACGTCCTCGCGCCCTGGGCCGACTCGCGCGCGGGCGACCTCGTGCCCCTGCGCGTCCTCGGCGCGGTGCACCGCCTCGTCCTCGAGCGGGCGGCACCCGCGCTCGCCCTCTGGTTCCCGTCGGTCGGCGGCACGGCGCCGACCGACGCCCTGGGCCGCGACGCCTGCTACGAGGCCTGGGTCGACGCCCTGGTCGAGCACGCCGACCGCCTGCCCGCCCTGCTCGCCTCGCCGCCGCAGACGAACGACCCGGGCCGCGCGGCGGCGCTCGCCGGCGCGCTGCAGCTCGTCGCGGCTGCGTACGACCTACAGGTCCGGGTGCACGAGCTCGGCACGTCGGCCGGCCTGAACCTGCTCGCCGACCGCATCCGGGTCTCGTGGCCGGGCGGGGCGATCGGACCCTACGGCTCGATCCTGCGCCTCGACGACGCCTGGGCGGGGCACCCGCTCCCGCCGGACGACGTGTCGCCGGTGGTCGTGGAGCGCGTCGGGTGCGACCTCGACCCGGTCGACGTCACGACGACCGAGGGACGCCTGCACCTGACATCGTTCGTGTGGCCCGACCAGGCCGAGCGGCTCGATCGGCTCCGCGACGCGTTCCGACTGGCGGAGGAGGTGCCGGTCGAGCTCGTCCGCGTCGACCTCGTCGAGCACCTGCGCGGACTGCGCCCGCAGCGCGGGACCGTCCTGGTGGTCTGGAACTCCTCGACGTGGTTCTACCTCTCGGCCGACCAGCGCGCGGAGGCCGAGCAGATCTTCCAGGAGCTGGGTGCCGCCGCGACCGACGACGCCCCGGTCGTGCACGTCGCGCGGGAGTACCTCGGCGACATGTTCACGACCTCGCACGCGCTCGTGCTGCGCTGGTGGCCGGTGCCGGAGAGTCAGTCGGCGTACGCCGCGAGGCCCGGGGATCCCGTGCAGTACGCCGACTCCCCGGCGCACGGCCTCCCGGTGACCTGGATGCCGCCTCAACCACCCGAGAGGCCGTGAGCCGCCGGTCTCAGCGGGCCTCTACCAGCCTTGCGACGGCATCGACGACGTGCGCCGCACCGTCCTCTGCCGAGAGCCGCGCAGCCACCTCCTGGGCGCGCATGCGGTACGACGGATCGGTCGTGACCCTCGCGAGCGCGGCGCTGAGCCGGTCCGCCGTCAGCCGCTTCCACGGGATCGGAGGCGCGGCGGCACCGAGCCGAGCGAGCCGGTCGGCCCAGAACGGCTGATCGACCATGACGGGCACGGCCACCGTGGGGACACCGGCGCGCAGGCCGGTTGCGCTCGTCCCCGCACCGGCGTGGTGCACGACTGCGGCCGTCCTCGGGAACAGCCAGTCGTGAGGCACGTGGTCGATCGTCAGCACGGAGTCGCCGTGCCCCCCGAGACCTGCCCATCCGGAGTGCACGACGGCGCGCAACCCGATGCGGCGCACCGTGTCTCGGACCACGTCCCCGAGCCTGCCCGCGTCGTCCGTGGTCATGCTTCCGAACCCGGCCCCTACGCGGGCACCGCAGATCGGTCTAGGGTCGGCGACGTCCGACGCCGCCATCCCTGCGCGTCGCATCACCCACGGGAGAACCCATGTCCGACGAGATCACCCCCGCCGCCGCTGAGCTCGAGGTCGAGGCCACGGCCATCTCCGACGGTGCCTACACGCTGTTCGTCGCCGACTTCAACGACACCGACACGGCGTGGGAGGCCTACGAGCTGCTCAAGGAGGTCGAGGACGGCAAGCGCGTCGAGATCGAGGGCGTCCTCGTGATCAAGCGCGCGGCAGACGGTCAGGTCGAGGTCCAGAAGGCGACCGACCACAGCACGCGCCGCGGGCTCGGCTGGGGCGTCGTGGGGGGCGTCGTGCTCGGCGTCCTGTTCCCGCCGTCGATCATCGGCAGCGCGGTCGCCCTCGGCGCCGGTGGTGCCGCGGTCGGCAAGCTGCGCGAGGTGCACCACCGCAACGAGCTCGAGGCGGAGCTCGCCGACGCCATCCAGCCCGGACACTCCGGCATCCTGGCGCTCGTCTCCGACCCGGGCGTGATCGAGATCCGCAAGGCGCTCGACAAGGCGAACGCGATCGTCGAGAAGGCCGTCGACAACGTCGTCGCCGACGACATCAAGGCTGCGGCGAAGGAGTCCGAGGCGATGCCGGAGGGCTGAGCCGGCCCAGCACGCCCCAGCCGTCCAGCGTGTCGAGGAGCAGATCGACGAGCGGCAACGCCTCGAGCTCCTCGCGCGTCACCCAGCGCACGTCGTCGGCGTCGTCCCCGGCTGTGGCCGCGGACGACCCGACGACACGGCACTCCAGGTCGTCGATGACGTACGTCGCCCCCTCGGGCGACGACCGCTCGACCGTGCCCACGAGGCCACCGACCTCGACCGCCAGGCCGGTCTCCTCGAGCACCTCGCGGACGCATGCCTGCGCGATCGTCTCGCCGGTCTCGACGCGCCCGCCCGGGACGGACCACAGACCGCGTCCCGGCTCGTGCCCGCGTCGCACGACGAGCAGGCGGCCGTCGTGCACGACCACGGCGCCCGCGCAGGCCACCCGCCGGTTCGCGCCGCTGTCGGTCATGCGCCCAGTGTGCCGCCGCGGCGCAAGGCTTGACGCCGACGGCGGAGGAGGAGAACCTCCCTCCCGGGAGGCCCCATGCCCGATCCGGTGTGCGTGCGCTGCCGGGGGTCGCTGCGTACCCCCGAGACGGCCGGCGCGTGGACCTGCGACGCCCATGGCGTCGTCGAGCCGCTGAATGCCGCGCTGCCCGCCGAGGCCTACCACCTCGCGGACTCGGCCTCGTCGTCCGCCGTCCCGGTGTGGATGCCCTGGCCGATGCCGCCGGGCTGGGCGGTGAGCGGGGTCCGGCGAACCGGGGGGACCGGCCCGTCGCGGGCGGTGGCGGTCGCGTTCATGGGTCCGGGCGTCACCGCGCGCCAGGCGGAGCTCGTGATCGTGGCGGAGGAGCCGGGAGTCGGCCTGGGCGCGTCGTACGCGGGGCTCGAGTCGACCGATCCCGGGTTCGAGGTGGCATCGCTGCCGTTCGACGCGAAGCTCACCGCGGCGGGCCACCCGACGCCGCTGTGGTCGCTGCCGGTCTCCGACCGCGCGGCGTACGTCGGCGAGGCGGGTGGGCTGTGGCTGTGGGCGATAGCGTGGCCGGTCGACGAGTGGATGGTCGTGCACGACGACCTGCGCCTCGTCGACGTACGAGCCCCGGAGCACCGCGCGCTGCTCGCCGAGCTGCCCGTCGCGCTGCTCTCTCCGCATCTCGCGGAGTGACCGCAGACACGGAGTGACGATGCAGGACACGCTCGACGGCATGCCGCGCAAGCTGTTCACCTGCACCCCGACCCGGCTCGACACCTGGCTCTCCTGCCCCCGCAAGTACCGCTTCACCTATCTCGACCGGCGCCAGAAGGGCCTGCCCTGGGCGCACAACAGCGTCGGCTCGTCGGTGCACAACGCACTGCGCGACTGGTGGTCGCTGCCGGTCGACCGGCGTACGCCGGACTCCGCCGAAGAGCTCGTGGCACGCGGCTGGCTCACCGACGGCTTCCGCGACGACGGGCAGTCGTCCGAATGGTGCGACCGCGCTGCGGCGATGGCCGCGTCGTACGTCGCCGGCCTCGATCCTGTCGACGAGCCGGCCGGAGTCGAGCGCACGGTCGCGACGGCCACGCACGGGATGGCGCTGTCCGGCCGCGTCGACCGGATCGACCGGCGTCGCAGCGACGACGGTGGCGACGAGCTGGTGATCGTCGACTACAAGACCGGTCGGCGCACGCTCGACGACGACGACGCGAAGTCGTCCCTCGCCCTGGCGGTCTACGTCGTCGCCGCGCGCCGCACCCTGCGGACGCGCACGCGCCGGGTGGAGCTCCACCATCTCCCGTCCGGGACCGTCGCCGCGCACGACCACACCGAGGAGTCGCTCGAGCGCCACCTCGGCCGGGCCGAGGCGATCGCGGGAGAGGCCGCCGCCGCCGACGGGGCCTGGCGCGGTGGGCTGTCGTCGCGGGCCGAGGACGCCGCGCAGGGCGACGCCGACGCGATCGAGGCGATCGACGCCGCGTTCCCGCCGGCACCGGGGCCGATGTGCTCGTGGTGCGACTTCCGCCGGCACTGCCCTGCGGGACGCGAGGTCTCGACCGACCTCAGCCCCTGGGACGGGCTGGCGGGCTGACGGCTGCCCGGTGCGGGTCGGTGCCGTTGGGCTGCGGCAGACTCTCGCCATGGCCGAGGACCCGGAGCACCTGCGCCTCGGCCCGATCGAGGTGCGGCTCGAGCGGGTCGTCTACGCGACGGTCGTGCTCATGTCGGTGCTCGCGGTCTACGACGGCTGGGCCGAGCTGACCAGCTTCCTCGGCGTCGCGATCGTCATCCTGGCACCGCTCGTGGCGCTCGCCGTAGCACACCTGTTCTCCGAGGTGATCGAGGAGCACTACCGCCTCCAGCGGCCGCTGACCGGGGCCGAGTGGCGCCGTCTCGCGTCGGGGCAGCTCAAGATCCTGGTGGCCGCCGTACCTCCGCTGGTCATCCTCGGCCTCGGCTGGCTGAGCCCGCTCGACGAGCGCCGCACGATCGCGGTCCTGCTCTGGACCGGCGTCGCGACCCTCGTGGTGCTCTCGCTCGTGGCCGCGCGGCGGGCCGGGATCCGCGGCTGGCGCCTCGCCGTCGCCGGCCTGAGCGGCGGCGTCGTCGGCCTCCTCGTGATCTCCCTCCAGGTCCTCCTCAAGCCCCACTGACGTAGGCGATGAAGGACGCCTGCATCGCATGGAAGGCAACAAACTGCGCCTTCACCTGCTGTTGGCGGTGAAGGCGTCCTTCATCGCACTCGGTCAGGCGCGATCGACGGGCGGTTCGCCGAGGATGCCCTGCGGGCGGAAGACCATGAGCAGGATGAGGACGGTGAAGACGACCGACTGCGACCAGCCCTGGCCGAAGCCGTGCGGCAGGCCGTCGTTGAGCGCCTGGATCTCGCCGATGAGGAAGCCGCCGAGGACCGCGCCGGGCAGGTTGCCGACTCCGCCGAGCACCGCCGCCGTGAAGGCGATGAGACCGAACTGGTAGCCGTCGCTGTAGTTGGTGTTGCCGAAGGTCGCGAAGTAGAGCATCCCGGCCGCGCCCGCGAGCGCGCCGCCGAGGGCGAACGTGAACGAGATCGTGCGGTCGACGTCGACCCCCATGAGCCGCGCGGCATCGCGGTCCTGCGAGGTCGCACGCATCGCTCGGCCCTGACGCGTGCGCTGCACCACCCAGGTGAGGAGCAGGAGCAGAGGGATCGTCACTCCGGTGACGAC
>JADGOZ010000182.1 GCA_017882705.1 Candidatus Nanopelagicales bacterium
CGTGACCGCCGAGGTACTTCGTGGCCGAGTGCACCACGACGTCGGCCCCCCACTCGATCGGGCGGATGAGATACGGCGTCGCCACTGTGTTGTCGACGACGAGCGGCAGGCCGGCCTCGTGCGCGACCTTCGCGATGCCCTCGATGTCGAGGATGTCGTTCTTCGGGTTGGAGATGGTCTCGCCGAAGAACGCCTTGGTGTTCGGGCGGACGGCGGCACGCCACTGCTCGAGGTCGTCGGGGTCGTCGACGAAAGAGACCTCGATGCCGAGCTTCGGGAAGGTGTAGTGGAACAGGTTGTAGGTGCCGCCGTAGAGCGAGGGGCTCGACACGATGTGGTCGCCGGCCTCGGCGATGTTGAGCAGCGCCAGCGTCTCCGCCGCCTGACCGCTGGAGACCAGAAGCGCGGCGACGCCGCCCTCGAGGGCTGCGACGCGGTCCTCGACCACGGCCTGCGTCGGGTTGCCGATGCGGGTGTAGATGTTGCCGAGCTCCTTGAGCCCGAACAGGTTCGCGGCGTGCTCGGTCGAGTCGAACGTGTAGGACGTGGTCTGGTAGATCGGCAGTGCTCGTGCGTTGGTCACGCTGTCGGGTGACTGCCCGGCGTGGATCTGCTTGGTCTCGAAGCTCCAGTTGGCGCTCATGGTGTCTGTCTCCGGTTCGTGGGCCCGCCTCGGCGGGTGGTGCAGGAATGGTGTGGGGCGAGCAGGCGACGGTGGTCGCGTCAGATGCGGCGGCGGCAGGTCCGATGCCCGGACGAGCACGTCGGTGTGCGCGTCGGGTGCGTGCGTCGGATGCGTGTCCCCGACCCGTGGACATGACGAAGGCCGGAGGAATCCTCCGGCCTTCGTGCGGTTCTGCGGGGGTGTCGGTCAGGGACAGCCGGGCATTCGCACGAGGGCGTCGCACGGCATACACATCTGGCTCGCCACTCGTCGGAGGTCGACGAAGCGGCGAGAGACCAGGTTCACCCGCGGACGCATGGGAGGAACCATAGCCGCAGCCTCCGCGGGCGCACCAACCGGATCCCGTCAGGGCGCCGGAGGTGTCAGATCGGGAGACGCCGGAACACCGTGCGCGGCAGGTGGCGCAGCCCTGACATGACGACCCGCATAGCGGCAGGCACGTAGACGACGGTCGACCCGCGACGCAGCCCCGCGACGACTGCGCCGGCGACCTCCTCCGCGGTGACCGACAGGGGCGCCGGCTCGAGGTGGGCGGTCATCCCGGTACGCACGAAGCCGGGGCGGACCACCAGCACGTGTGCCCCCGACCCGTGCAGCGCGTCGGCGAGCCCGCTCGCGAGGGAGTCGAGGCCGGCCTTGGTCGAGCCGTAGACGAAGTTGCTGCGCCGGGCTCGCTCCCCCGCGACGCTGGAGAGGACGACGAGCGTGCCGTGACCCTGCGCGCGCAGCAGCCGCGCGGCGCGCAGGCAGACCGAGACGCCTCCCACGTAGTTCACCTGGGCCGCCTCGACCGCGAGGTCGGGGTCGTCCTCGAACTCCTGCTGGTCGCCGAGCACGCCGAAGGCCACGAGCACGACGTCGACGTCGCCACCGGCGAACGCCTCGGCGAGCAGGGCGTCGTGCGTCGTGGTGCCGGCCGCGTCGAAGTCGACGGCGGACACGCCCGCCACGCCCTCGGCGGTCAACGCCGCGACCGCCGCGTCGCGCTCCGGCGACGGGCGGGCGGCGAGGACGACCCGGCGGAGTGCCGGCGAGCGCAGCGCACGCACGGTCGCGAGCGCGATCTCGCTCGTCCCGCCCAGCACGAGGACGGAGGTCGCACGGTCGAGGGCGTCGGTCACAGCTGGAGCCTCCGGGACAGGTCGGACACGAGGACGCCGCGAGGGTCGATCTCGGAGCGCAGGGCACGGAAGTCGGCGAGGCCGGGGTAGCCGGCGGCGATCGTCGCGGGAACGGCGCGGGAGTCCTTGGCGAGGTAGAGGCGACCGCCCGCGGCGAGCACGTCGTCGTCGAGCTCGTCGAGGGCGCGGGCGAGACCCGGCACGCTGGTCGGCACGTCGACGGCGAGCGTCCAGCCCTCGATCGGGAACGACAGCGGCGACGCCGGCCGACCCGGGCCGAACCTCTTGAGGACGGAGAGGAACGACGGGGCGCCGATCGCGGCGAGCCGCTCCAGGGTCCGGCGTACGACCTCGGCGCCGGAGTCCGGCACGGCGAACTGGTACTGCAGGAACCCCCGCGGGCCGTAGAGCCGGTTCCAGCCGCCGACGGCGTCGAGCGGGTAGAAGTACGGCGCGATGCCGACGAGCTCTCCGTCGCGCGAGCGCGGCGCCTTGCGGAACCACACCTCGTTGAACGCGGCGATCGACGCGCGGCCCAGCGGGCTCACCGGCAGCGGAGGAACCCCGACGCGGGGCACGCCGGCCGGCACTGCGCGCCCGGTACGACCGTGCGCGGCCTCCGGCGACGCATGGTCGCCGAGCGTCAGCACTCCACGACCGAGACGACGACCACGTGCCGTGCCGTCGACCCACGCGACGGAGTAGCGGTGCCTTTCCGCCGGGTCCGTCATGAGGGCCATGAGGACGTCGAGGTCGTCGGCGCGACGCGTGTCGACCACCACCCAAGGCGTCGGCGCCGGGATCGTCGCGAGACGCGCCGAGGTGATCGCTCCGGTGAGACCCATGCCGCCGAGCGTCGCGTCGAGGAGGCGGTCGCCTGCCGGCGAGCCGCCACGCTCGAGCACGTGCGTGACGCCGTCGGGAGTGACGAGGTCCATCCGACGGACGTGGTCGCCGATGCTTCCGTCGACGTGGTGGTTCTTGCCGTGCACGTCGGCCGCCAGCGCGCCGCCGACCGTCACGAACCTCGTCCCGGGAGTCACCGGGAGGAACCGGCCCGCGGCGAGCAGCACCGGCACGAGGTCGGAGAGCAGGGCTCCGGCGCCCGCCACGACGTCGCCGTCGTCGAGCAGCTCGACGTCGGCGAGGGCACCGAGGTCGAGCACCGTGCCGCCGCCGTTCTGCGCGGCGTCGCCGTAGGACCGGCCGGCACCCCGTACGAGGACACCGCGCGGCCCGGCCGAGGTCAACGCCGCAGCCACGTCGTGGACGGTGGCGGGGCGGACGACGACGGCGCGGCTCGGCATCGTGCGACCCCAGCCGGTGAGCAGCTCCGGCACCGCGAGGTCAGCGGGCTTGGACGACAACGAAGTCCTTCTTGAAGCGCGTGAGGTACGTCGACGGGCTCCGCACGATGTGCGGGTTGATCTTCTGCCCGACCACCTTCCCACCGACGTGCGAGTACACGAAACCGGTGGGCCAGGAGATGTTCATGTCGAGGTCGATCGCCTCGCGCACGCCGAGCGACACCAGCACGTCGGCGAGTCCGGCCGCGGTCACGTCGTGGGCGTAGACGAACACGAGGGAGCCGTCGGGCAGGCGCCCCAGTGCCGAGCGGTTGGCGCGCGGCCGGTTGCCGTTGGAGATGCCCCACGTGCGCGTGCCGTCCGCGGCCGAGGCCCGCGAGACTCCGTCGAGCACCAGCGGCGGCAGGTTCTGGCGAACCATGACCGTGTCCGACGTCATCGCGAGGTCGCGACCCCACGTCCCGACGACGAGCGAGCCGTCCGAGCGGATGACGAGCGACGCGAGTCCGGATCGCAGCGGGGCGACCGTGCGCCCGAGGTAGTGGTAGCCACCCACGTGATCGCTCAGCTTGTAGCCGCTGTCGAACGCGGCGATCATCCCCGGGACCCAGGTCGCCGGGGTGCTGTCGGCGCGCGTCGCGGGACCGCCCTCGGGCACGGCGTAACCCGGAACGACGCGGAAGCGCAGCCGGGCGGGGTCCATCCAGAGGAGCGAGACGTCGCCACCCGGGAGCGTGGCCACCTGCACGGCGGTGGAGCCCGGCGCAGCGTGCCAGGCGGGTCCGGTCGGAGGCGACAAGGAACCCGGGTCGACCGCACCGTTCGCCGAGGAACCGCCGCCGGTCGGTGCGGCGCCCGACGGGCTCGCTGCCGACGGGCTCGCTCCCGACGGACTCGCTGCCGACGGGCTCGCTCCCGACGGACGGGCCGGCGACACGGTCGCCCGCACGTCCTGGCTGGAGGTCGCGGGCGCAGCGCTCGTACCGCCCGAGGACGTCGCGCACGCGGACAGAGCCAGCACGGCGCCGAGACCCAGCAATGCTGCGGCCCGGTGCGAGGTCCGGGTCGAGCAGACGCGAGGCACGAGATGAGTGTGCACCCAAGCGCTGTGAGCGCGCTGAGAGCCGCGGAAGATCATGCTGATCCGTCCGGGGCCAACCTCGGCACAGCGGGGACGCGACGGGCGCCCGGGGCTAGCGTGGCCACGTGCCCGCTGCCTCGCGAGGAGTGCGTGCGATCGGCGTCGCCGCCGTCGCGCTCCTGGCGTTCGCCCTCGTCCCCCCGGTCTCGTCCGCGCTCGCGGTGCTGAGCTCGCCGGTGCCGTCCTCCCCGGTCGCCCCCGTTGCGCGAGCTGCCGTCGTCCCGGTCGCGGCACCGGTGTGGCACGCCCAGGTGCTGCGCGCGGGCGGTGTCCGCCAGTGGATCGAGTGCGCCGGCAGCGGACCGGTCACGATCGTGGTCATACCGGGGCTGCACGCGACGCACACGATGTGGCGTCTCGTGCTGCCCGCCTTCGCGCGGACCGCACGCACCTGCATCTACGACCGGCCCGGCCTGGGTCCGAGCCCGGCGCGGTCGCCGCACCGCACGGTCGACGCAGGTCTGAACGCGAACGAGCTCAAGGCGCTGCTCGACGCCGCGCACATCGGCGGACCGCTCGTGGTGGTCGGTCACTCCTACGGGGGCCTGATCGCGCGGGCGTTCGTCGCGCGCTACCGGAGCAGGGTCGCCGGCCTGGTGCTGGTCGAGGGCGTCGCGCCCTACGACCGCCTCTCGCAGTACTGGGCCGAGGGCGGGGACCGTGTCGACACGTGGAAGTCGTCGGCGGCCGCGCTGCCGATGCACCTCGGCTCGATCCCGCTCGTCGTCCTGTCCGCGCAGGACCCCGACCGGAGCTACTGGGGAGGACCGGCGTACGGCGGGACCGCGGCCGACATCGCCGACTGGAGGGCCCACCAGCGCGCGGCCGCGTCGCTGTCGACGCAGTCGACGTTCGTGGTCGTGCGGCACAGCGCCCACGTGATCGAGCACGACCGTCCCGACGCCGTGATCGCGAGCGTCCGGTTGCTCGTGCACGCGATCAGGACGCACACCAGGCTGCCTCGCTGCGCCTTGACGGCGTACGGCGCACAGCCGTTGTGCGCGTAGGCGGATCGTCGATTCAGACGCCGATCGCACCGAGCCCGAACATGACCAGCCACACCACCGCGGTGACCTGCAGGACCCGGTCGCCGAGCGCGATGTCCTCGGGCGCGCCGGCATCGCCGCGGTCGATGTCGAGCGCGAAGCGCAGCACCGCGAGGACGAACGGCACGACCGACCAGGCGGCCAGCGGCAGAGTCCCGCGGTCGCGGGCGGCGACCGCGAACGCCCAGAGGCAGTAGGCCGTCAGCACGATGCCGGCCGAGACGGTCCACACGAAGCGCAGGTAGGTCGCCGAGTAGCGGCCGAGTGCCGGTCGCGCGTCGCGACCGTCGGGCCCGAGGGAGACGAACTCGGAGTAGCGCTTGCCGGCAGCCATGAACAGCGAGCCGAAGGCCGCGACCGTGAGGAACCAGGGGGAGATCGCGATGCCCGTGGCCGTGCCGCCGGCGGTCGCGCGCAGCACGAAACCCGCGGCGATGAGTACCAGCTCGACTACCGGCTCGTTCTTGAGCCCGAACGAGTAGGACAGCGTCGCCGCGAGGTAGACGGCCAGCGTCACGAGGAAGCCGGGGTAGGTGGACAGCGCGGCCGCGCCGATACCCGCGACAGCGAGCACCACGGCGAGCGTGATCGCGAGCGGCACGGGCACCTCGCCCGCGGGGATCGGGCGGAACTGCTTGCGCGGGTGAGCGCGGTCCGACTCGACGTCGCGGACGTCGTTGACGAGGTACGTGGCACTGGCCACCGCGCAGAAGCACACGAAGGCGACGGTGGTGTCGACCAGGACGTCGCGGTCGGTCAGCTGGCCTGCCGCGAGCGGGACGGCGTAGACGAGGAGGTTCTTGAGCCACTGCCGAGGACGGAGAGCGACCAGGACCGCGAGCGGGAGGGGCCGGCGCCGTCGCGGGTGAACGGGGCGGGCGGACCCGTCGGCGGAGATCTGGGTCGCGTCGTGCCGGTCTGCGCGAGGTCGCTGGCTCATCAGGCTCATCATGACACCCGTCAGGAGCGCCCGCCTTCCTGTGCACCGCATGTGAATCGCCTATGAAGGCCGGGCGTCCCACGCACACGTGGTCGGCGGCCTGCCCCCGGCGGGTGTCTCATTCTCCCGAAGCAGGGGCGCAGGTCGCGCCGTCAGCCGGACCCGGGAGTGCCAGTGCACGTGGAGCGTCGACCGAGCAGCCGCCCGCGCGCCTACCGCCGACGCCGCCCCGCCTGGGTGTACTGGCTGCGACGGGGTGTGCTGGCAGGGGTCGTCCTCCTCCTCGTCGTCACGACGTGGTCCATCGTCGGCGCGCTGCGGGCGCCCGGCGACGACGACGCCTCCGTGAAGCTCGCCGAGTGGGCGCGCGACCACGGGCTCGGGCCGGTGGTGACCGCCGCGGAGGCCGTGCAGTACAAGCTCAACCCCCCGCAGACGGGTGGCACTCCCGACACGTCGCAGCTCGCGTCCGGGGCCGCCGAACCGGCGAACGCGGCGAAGCAGCCGACCGCCGGCCCCACGACCATCCCTCGCCAGCCAGCCCTGGTCACTCCGGTGACGCCGGCGCTCCCGGGCGAGGGGGTCTTCGTGCCCGCGGTCACCACCAAGGCCGGCCCGGTCGTGCAGTTCGCGTACCTCCGGCCCGACTCGGTGCACACGTCGTACCTCACGGGCGTGGCCTGGATGAGCCACACGCTGTCCTTCGTCCTCCACCCCGGCTTCCAGGATCCCGGGACCACCGGCATGTCGCAGCCCTCGCAGATCAAGGACTCGCAGCTGGCCGGCCTCGTGGCGTCGTTCAACGGAGGTTTCAAGCTCAAGGACGCCCAGGGCGGCTACTACGACCACGGTCACACCGTCGGCACCCTCACCGCCGGCGCGGCGTCGTTCGTGGTCTACAAGGACGGGCACGCCACGGTCGGCACCTGGGGCTCGGACGTCTCGATGACGCCCAGCGTCGTCTTCGTGCGCCAGAACCTGCAACCGCTCATCACCGGCGGGGTCGTGGCACCGAACCTGGACGCGAACGTGCAGAGCAACTGGGGCGCCACCGTCGGCGGCGGCTACGCGGTGTACCGCTCGGGCATCGGCGTGACGGCGACCGGCGACCTCGTCTACGCGGGCGGCGACGCCCTCTCGGTGGGCTCCTTGGCCGACATCCTGCACCGCGCCGGCGCGGTCACCGCGATGCAGCTCGACATCAACAAGGCCTGGGTCTCGTTCATGTCGTACACGCACTCGGGAGCGACCGTCACGCCGCACAAGCTCGGCACGTTCCAGCGCCCCGCGGACCGCTACCTGAACCCGACCAGCCGCGACTTCATCGCCGTCTACGCCCGCTGACCCCGATCGGCGGCACCGTCAGGACGCGGGCGTGATC
>JADGOZ010000035.1 GCA_017882705.1 Candidatus Nanopelagicales bacterium
ACGACGGCGAGGTCGTCGGTGTTGACCGCGGCGCTGACCTCCTCGGGCAGCGGGCCCGAGTTGCCGATGCAGGTCGTGCAGCCGTAGCCGACGAGGTCGAAGCCCATCTTCTCGAGGTAGGGCGTGAGGCCGGCCTTGTCGTAGTAGTCCGTGACGACCTTGGACCCAGGGGCGAGCGTCGTCTTCACCCACGGCTTGCGGGTGAGGCCCTTCTCGACTGCCTTCTTCGCCAGCAGCGCGGCCCCGATCATCACCGACGGGTTCGACGTGTTGGTGCACGACGTGATCGCGGCGATGGTGACCGCACCGTGCCCGATCGTCACCTCCTGGCCGTCGATGGTGAACGTCGAGGTCTTCGCCGGGTCGGAGGTGTAGGTCGGGAGCGCCGAGTGGAAGCTCTCCTGCGCGTTCGCGAGGACGACGCGGTCCTGGGGGCGCTTCGGGCCGGCGATCGACGGCACGACGGTGCTGACGTCGAGCGTGATCCGCTCGGAGTAGCGCGGCTCGTGCTTGGGGTCGTGCCACAGGCCCTGCGCCTTCGCGTACGCCTCGACGAGCGCCACCTGGTCGTCGGTACGACCGGTGAGGCGGAGGTAGCGGAGCGTCTCGTCGTCGATCGGGAAGATCGCGACGGTGGAGCCGTACTCCGGGCTCATGTTGCCGATCGTGGCCCGGTTGGCCAGGGGCACCGCGGAGACGCCGTCGCCGTAGAACTCCACGAACTTCCCGACGACGCCGTGCTTGCGCAGCATCTCGGTGATCGTGAGCACGAGGTCCGTGGCGGTGGCGCCCTCCGGCAGCGTGCCGGTGAGCTTGAAGCCGACGACGCGCGGGATGAGCATCGACACGGGCTGGCCGAGCATCGCGGCCTCGGCCTCGATGCCGCCGACGCCCCAGCCGAGCACGCCGAGGCCGTTGACCATCGTGGTGTGCGAGTCGGTGCCGACACAGGTGTCGGGGTAGGCCTGGCCGCCCCGCACCATGACCACGCGGGCCAGGGACTCGACATTCACCTGGTGCACGATGCCGGTCCCCGGCGGGACGACCTTGAAGTCGTCGAACGCCGTCTGGCCCCAGCGCAGGAACTGGTAGCGCTCGCGGTTGCGCTCGTACTCCAGCTCGACGTTGCGCTCGGCAGCGTCGGGCATGGCGAAGAAGTCGGCGATGACCGAGTGGTCGATCACGAGCTCGGCCGGCGAGAGCGGGTTGATCTGGTCGGGGTCTCCCCCGAGATCCTTCACGGCTTCGCGCATCGTGGCGAGATCGACGACGCAGGCGACGCCGGTGAAGTCCTGCATGATCACGCGCGCCGGAGTGAACTGGATCTCGTCCTCGGGCTCGGCCGACGGGTTCCAGTCGCCGATCGCGCGGATGTGGTCCGCCGTGACGTTCGCGCCGTCCTCGGTGCGGAGCAGGTTCTCGAGCAGCACCTTGTGGGTGAACGGCAGGTGCTTCGAGCCGTGCACGGCGTCGACCCGGAATATCTCGTACGTCGTGCCGCCGACCGTCAGGTCGCTGCGGGCGCCGAAGCTGTCCTTGCTCGCCATGGGGGTCCCTTCGTGCGTGCTGTGCCGTCGTCGGTCGACCGAGAATTTATCTTGACGTCAAGATACTTCATCGTAGCGGGCCACGCCACCCTCGAACCGCAGGGGGTCAGCCCGCCGGGAGGAGCAGCGCCACCGCCTCGAGATGCTGCGTCATCGGGAAGAGGTCGAAGCCCCGCACCGAGGCCACCCGCCATCCGGCGCCGTGCAGGAACCGGACGTCGCGGCCGAGCGCGGCCGGGTCGCAGGCGACGTACGCGATCGCGCGAGGCGCGAGGTCGAGGACGTGGTCCAGCACCGCCGCTCCTGCGCCGCTGCGCGGCGGGTCGAGCACGACGAGGTCGACGGTGTCGACGGCACCGGAGCCGAGCCAGGCCTCGACGTCGCCCTGGTGGATCCGCACCTGCGGCAGGTCGTGCAGGTTGCGACGCGCGTCCTTGCACGCGTCGACCGAGAACTCGACGGCGTCGATGCGGGATTCCGACCCGAGGTCGGCGGCCAGGCAGCCGGCGAACAGGCCCACCCCGGAGTAGAGGTCGAGGAGGTGCTCGCCGGGCTGCGGATCGAGCGCCTCGCGCACCGCCGCGACGAGCGCGTCGGGGGCGCCGGGGTGCACCTGCCAGAACCCCGAGCTCTGCACGCGCCACTCACGGCCGCCCGCGAGCTCACGGACCCAGGTGCGCCCGCGCAGCCCGCGCACGGCGACGTCGCGGTCGAGCCCGGTCGTGCGTGACGCCGTCGTCGGCTCGACCTGAACCGCACGGTCTCCCCCGGAGCTCGCGACGACCTCGACCTCCTCCGCGCCCGGCCACGTCAGGCGCGTCGCGCCCACCGCGTCGACCGCGTCGGTCACGAGCGGGCACCGCTCGACGGCCTCGGTGCCGTGCGACCGGTGGCGGCGGAACCCTGGGCGTCCCTCCGCGGTGACGGCGTAGCGCACCCGGGTGCGCCAGCCGAGCCCGTCGACGTCCCCGGGGACCGCCTCGACCGACACCGACTCCGCCAGCGCTACACCCTCGACCTCGTCCAGTCCCCCGAGCCGGTGCAGCTGCTCGCGCAGGATCTCGCCCTTGATCGCGAGCTGGGCGCCGCGGGAGGCGTGCTGCCAGTCGCACCCGCCGCAGCCGCCGGCCCCGGCGTGCGAGCACGGGGCGTCGACCCGGTCCGGCGACGCGACGAGGACGGTCACGGCGTCGGCACGGAGGAATCGGGCCTTCGCGCCGTGGCCGGTGACCACGGCCTCCACGCGCTCGCCCGGCAGCGCGTGACGGACGAACACCACGCGGCCGTCATGCCGCCCGACGCAGTGTCCGCCGTGGGCCGCGCGCTCGATGTCGAGAGTGATCCGGGCGCCGACCGACGGGGGCCGGCCAGGAGGGCCGGCGCTGTCGGTCACGGACGCGGCGCGGAGTCGGCGTCGGGACGGTACTCGGCCGCGACCACGGCCTCCTGGATGTCGGCCTCCGGCTCACCACGGCGCACCGCCCCGACCGCGACGGACTCGGGCCGGTCGGACACGAGCGCGCTCGATGCGAGCTGCCACGGGACCGCGCACACCATCACGCCGGGGACGAAGAGCAGGCGGGCCTTGAGCCGCAGGGCGCTCTGGTTGTGCAGGATCTGCTCCCACCACCGGCCGACGACGTACTCGGGGACGTAGACGATGACGAGGTCGCGCGGGCTCGACCGGTGCAGGCTGCGCACGTAGTCGAGGATCGGTCGGGTGACCTCGCGGTAGGGGGAGTCGAGCACCTTGAGCGGCACGGGGATCCCACGCCGCTCCCACTCGGCGGTGAGCGCGTCCGCCTCGCCCTCCTCCACGTCGACCGTGACCGCCTCGAGGGAGGACGGCCGCGTGGCCCGGGCGAACGCGATGGCCCGCAGGGTCGGCTTGTGCACCTTCGACACCAGCACGATGGCGTGCACGCGCGAGGGGAGCGTGACGCTCTCGCTCTCGTCGGCGGCGAGCTCGAGCTTCACGTGCTCGTAGTGCTTGTGGATCGACTGCATGAGCAGATAGAGCAGCGGCATCGCGATGCACACGATCCAGGCGCCGTGCGTGAACTTCGTGGCCAGCACGATGATCAGCACCGACCCGGTCATGACGAAACCCACAGCGTTGACGATTCGGCTGCGGAACATCCGTGCCCGGTCCTTGGACTCCGTCGACTCGCGCAGCAGCCGGGTCCAGTGCCGGATCATGCCGAACTGGCTCAGCGTGAACGACACGAAGACACCGAGGATGTACAGCTGGATCAGCGCGGTCACGTCGGCCTTGTAGACGAGCACCAGGAAGATCGCGAGGCCTGCGAGCACCAGGATGCCGTTGCTGAACGCGAGCCGGTCGCCGCGCGTGTGCAGCTGGCGCGGGAGGTAGCCGTCGCGGGCGAGGATCGAGCCCAGCACCGGGAAGCCGTTGAACGCCGTGTTCGCCGCGAGGGCCAGGATGAGTGCGGTCGTCGCGGTGACGAGGAACGTGCCGAGGTGGAAGTCCCCGAAGACCGCCTGAGCGATCTGCACCATGACCGTCTTCTGCTGCTGCGGGTCGGTGTAAGCCTGCTGGCCGTTCGGCAGGAGCAGGTCCCCGTTGCTCTCGGTCACCTTGACGCCGGTGTAGATGGCGAGCCAGGTTATCAGGCTGAACATCGACGTCGCGATGAGCCCGAGCATCAACAGGGTCGTCGCCGCGTTCTTGCTCTTCGGCTTCTTGAATGCGGGTACGCCGTTGCTGATCGCCTCGATGCCGGTCAGGGCGGTCGTGCCGCTGGAGAACGCGCGCGCCACGAGGTAGGCGAGCGCGAGGCCGGCGAACGTGCCCTGGGCCACGACGGTCCAGTTCGCGCTCTCCGCCGAGAGGGTGTCGCCGCGCAGGATCCGGAACAGTGCGAAGGCGACCATGCCGTAGATGCTCAGGATGAAGCCGTAGACCGGGACGGCGAAGGCCGACCCGCTCTCTCGGACGCCGCGCAGGTTCATCAGCACGATGAGGACGATCAGGCCCACGGCCCACAGGACCTGGTGCTCCCCCACCATCGAGGGCAGGGCCGACCGGATGTTGGCGACCGCCGAGGAGATCGAGACCGCCACTGTGAGGATGTAGTCGACGAGGAGCGCCGAGGCGACGAACACGCCCGCACGCGGGCCGAGGTTGGTGCTGACGACCTCGTAGTCGCCACCCCCGGAGGGGTAGGCGTGGACGTTCTGGCGGTAGGACGCCACCACCACGAAGAAGACGAGGACCACCAGGGCGGCCACCCACGGGGCGTACTGGTAGAGGGCCGCGCCGCCGATCGCCAGGGTGAGCAGGATCTCCTGCGTGGCGTAGGCGTTGGACGACAACGCGTCGGAGGCGAACACCGGGAGGGCGATGCGCTTGGGCAGCAGGGTCTCGTGCAGCTGCTCGCTGGACAGCGCCCGGCCGACGAGGATGCGCTTGCCGAAGCCTGACACGTTGGACACGGTTGCTGACTCTAGGCCCATGCGGCCGCGCGGGACGGTGCGCCCGGCGTGTAGCGTCCCGACCGTGCACGTCGTCATCATGGGTTGCGGCCGAGTCGGGTCCGCGCTGGCCCACACCCTGGACCACGCTGGCCACCACGTCTCCGTGGTGGACCAGTCCTCGGAGAGCTTCGCCAAGCTGTCCCCGGAGTTCCGGGGCGACACCGTCACGGGCATCGGCTTCGACCGCGACACGCTCCTGCGCGCCGGCATCGAGAAGGCGGACGCGTTCGCCGCGGTGAGCAGCGGCGACAACTCCAACATCCTCGCGGCGCGTGTGGCGCGCGAGACGTTCGGCGTGGAGAACGTGGTCGCCCGCATCTACGACCCTCGCCGCGCCGAGGTCTACCAGCGGCTCGGGATCCCCACGGTCGCCAGCGTCGCGTGGCAGACCGACCAGATCCTGCGCCGGATCCTTCCCGAGTCCACCGGGGACGAGTGGCGCGACGGCTCCGGCAAGGTGGCGCTCACCCAGTTCAGGTTCGCGGAGTCGTGGGTCGGCCACCGGATCACCCGGCTGGAGAAGGAGTCGGGCGCTCGCGTCGCGTTCCTCACCCGCTACGGCGAGGGGGTCGTCCCCGACGCCGACACAGTGGTCCAGGCCGACGACGTGGTCCACGTGCTGATCGACCCGACGCGCCGCGACGTGCTCGCCGCCGTCTTCGCCCAGGGTCCGGAGGCCCACTGATGCGCGTCGCCATCGCCGGCGCCGGCAAGGTCGGTCGCGCCATCGCCCGGGAGCTGCTGTCCAACGGTCATGAGGTCCTCCTCATCGACCGCGAGCCGGCCAAGGCCGAGCCCGACGTCGTCCCCGGCGCCCGGGTCCTGCTCGGCGACACCTGCGAGATCGCGGTGCTCGACGAGGCCGACCTCCCCACCTGCCAGGTCCTGATCGCTGCGACGGGCGACGACAAGGTCAACCTCGTCGTGTCGCTCCTCGCGAAGACCGAGTACGGAGTTCCCCGCGTCGTCGCCCGGGTGAACCACCCCAAGAACGAGTGGATGTTCGACGAGGCCTGGGGCGTCGACGTGGCGGTGTCCACGCCGCGCATGCTCTCCGCGCTCGTCGAGGAGGCCGTGAGCGTCGGCGACCTCGTCCGGCTGTTCTCGTTCCGGCAGGGCAACGCCAACCTAGTCGAGCTCACTCTGCCCCCGTCGGCCTCGGTCGTCGGCAGGCGCGTCGTCGAGGTGCAGTTCCCCATCGACACCGCGCTCGTCGCGATCATCCGCGACACCCGCGTGATCACGCCCAGCCCGGACGACTCCCTCGAGGCCGGCGACGAGCTGCTCTTCGTCTCCAGCCCCGAGCAGGAGCAGGCCCTCGAGGACCTCCTCGGGGATTGAGGGCTACGCGCCCACGAGGTCCGGATCGGGTGGGACGGGTGCTTCCTTGCGCGCTTTCGTGATCACGCGGTAGGAGAGGTACGCCGCGAGCGCGAACAGCGGCCAGCCCAGGGCGAGCTTCGCGACTCCCAGGGGGCCGACCCAGCCCGCGAGGTAGAGCGGCACCTGCACGGCGACACGCGTCGCGAAGACGGCCGCGAAGAACCAGGTCGCGAGGGCGTAGGCGCGACGCTGCTCGGGGACTCGCCGCCAGCCGGTGATGTCGCCCGTGGCCGCGCCCACGCCGTAGCCGAGCAGCGGATGGCCGACGACGCAGGAGACGGACAGGCCGACGGCGTAGGCCATGTTGATGAGGATGCCGGGCAGGTAGAAGTCCTCGGCCTTGCCGGTGCGCGAGGCGAGCCAGGCGCAGAAGGCGATCCCGACGAACCCCGACACGACCTGCTGCAGGGACTGCCGGCGCACGAGGCGCAGCACGGCGATGACCGCTCCGGCCGCGACCGCGGCCCAGACGGCCTGCGAGAGCCTGTTGCCGTTGACGAGGTACACGATCAGGAAGACGGCGCCCGGGACGCTGCTGTCGACGAGGCCGCGCCAGCCGCCGATGGCGTTGGCCATCAGCTGCTCGGTCGTGGCGTCGCCCGGGGCGCCCGTGCCCTCGTCGGTGCCGAGCAGCACCTCGGCCACGTCGTGGTGGTGGTGCGCCGCCGGATCGGCCCCGGGGTCCGTCCCGTCGTGGTGCTCGCTGGTCACGCGCTCACTCCGCCTGGGCCGGCAGCAGCTCGTAGCGCGGGTTGACCATCGCCGTCTCGCCGTCGCGGCAGATCGGCCGGCCGTGCACGACGATGTGGCGTCCCGGCGAGATGCCCGGGATCCGACGACGACCGAGGAACAGCAGGGTCATGCGCCCGGTGCCGTCCCACAGCTCGGCCTCGACGCTCGGAGCGGTCGAGACCGGTCCGAGCGTGACCGACCGCAGGCGCCCGGTCACCGTGGTGGTGGTCCCGCCCACGCAGTCGCGGATGTGCGTGGCCCCGACGTCGGCGGCGCGGTCCTCGAGCTGGTCGGCGTCGACCTCCGACTGGGTCTGGGTGAAGCGCTCGAAGAAACCGCGGCGTGCCATGCACCCAGGCTAGCCGCACCCGGTCGCTGCGCACGTCGCCGCCTCGGTCGCAGCGCACACCTGGCACGATCCCCCGGTGCCCGCACTCGCGCTCCTCGCCCACGGTGCCGGGTCCTGCCCGGAGACCGCGCTCCGCCTGCTGGGACCGGCGGTCCCCGAGGGCGTGGAGATCCGCGCCGTCGACGCCCGCGGCACCGTCGAGGAGGTCGTCGCGCGGCTGGCGGCGCAGGCGCACGGACGCGAGGTGGCCCTCGCTGGTGGCATCTCGCTCGGGGCGCACGCCGCCGCGATCTGGTCGGCCCGTGGCGGCGTGACGAGGGAGCTGCTCCTGGTGATGCCGGCGTGGACCGGGCCGCCCGGCGACGTCTCGGCTCTCACCGCGGCCACGGCCGACGACGTCCGGGTGCTCGGCATCGACCGGGTGCTCGCCCGCGTGACGGACCTCGTCGCAGGCGACGACTGGGTGCTCGACGAGCTGCGCCGCGGCTGGCGCACCTACGACGACGCCCTGCTCGACACCACGTTGCGAGCCGCCGCCTCGAGCCCGGGACCGACGCCCGCGGAGCTCGCGCGCATCACCGCGCGGACGGCGGTCGTCGCACTCGCCGACGACCCGCTGCACCCGGCGGCCGTTGCGCACCGCTGGGCCGGGTCCGTGCCCGGTGCCGCGATCGCCGTCGTGGGACGCCATGAACCGGCGCTCGACCGAGGTGCGCTCGGACGAGCTGGGCGGTGTCTGCTCGACGCCCTTGAGAAGCCGTGAGCCCTAGCGGATCTCGGTGATCTCCGGCCCTCGGGCGGGCATCGTGAGAGGCGGTCGCTCGTCGGTCTCCTCCGGCTCGCCGTTGCGCGTGATGCCCTCCGGCACCTCGCCCGGCACGTGCAGCATCAAGGGGTCGCCGGGCGCCATCGGGTCGGTGCCGCGCACGACGACGCACGCGCGGAGCACGGCCTCGAGCCCGGCCGCAGCCTCGGCGTCGCGCGCGGCCCGACCACCGAACAGCGCACGGACGAACCAGCGCGGCCCGTCGATGCCGACGAAGCGCACCGGCTGCATGACCGACTGGCCCTGCGGGTTCGTGACGGTGAGCGTGGCGTGCAGCTCGGTGCCCCACTCGCTCGTGACCTGGTCGACGAGGCCCTGCGACGCGAGGCTCTTGCGGATCTCCTCGCGCACGTCGTCCCAGATGCCCTCGGTGCGCGGCGCCGCGAAGGCCATGAGCTGCATGGTCGAGTCCTCGTGCACGACCGTCACAGCCTGCACGAGCTCGCTGGCCTCGTCGAGCTCGAGCCGCAGCTCCATCCCTTCCGCCCCGGGCACGAGAAGGCCGCCGAGGTCGAGCCGGGTGATCCCGTCCTGCGGCATCGCACCGACGTCGTACGGGCCCGCGGGGCGCACGACGGCGCGGCCCGAGGCCCCGGCGGCCGACTCCTCCGGTGCGGAGTCGTCGCCGTCGAGGGCAGCGTCGGAGTCGGTGACGTCAGGCTGGTCCTTGCTGCGGCGTCGGAACACCGTGACTCCTCAACGTGTGGGGCGGGGCCGTGGCGGCCCCAGGACGGACGCTATCTCCCGGACGAGCCGAAGCCACCCTCGCCACGGTCCGAGCCGGGCAGGGTGGCGACCTCGTGGAAGACGGCGTGCTCGACGCGCTGGACGACGAGCTGGGCGATCCGGTCGCCCCGCTCGAGCACGACGGCGTCGCGCGGATCGAGGTTGACCAGCGAGACCCTGATCTCGCCGCGGTAGCCGGCATCGACCGTGCCGGGAGCGTTGACGAGGGACACGCCGTACTTCACGGCCAGTCCCGACCGTGGGTGGACGAACGCGGCGTAGCCCTCCGGCAGTGCGATCGCGACGCCGGTCGGCAGCAGGACCCGCTCCCCCGGCGCCACCTCGGCACGGACGGTGGTGACGAGATCCACACCGGCATCGCCGGGGTGCGCGTAGGACGGCAGAGCGACGTCGGGGTCGATACGCCGGATCAGCACGTCGACGGCGTGCGGAGGTCGGCTCGTCACGGGTTCACCTCGAGGTTGCGCAGGCTGCCGCGCACGAGGCGGTCCTCACGGGCCCGCTCGACGTCCTCAGGACGGCCGTTTGTGACGAAGTGCTCGACCGGCACCTGCACGAACAGCGACGCCGCGGTCATGGCGACCGGGCCCGCCGGGGCGCCGAGACGACCCACGGCACGGCTGAACACCTTGCGGCCCTTCACCCCGACGACCGCCGCCTCCATGTGCAGGGTCGAGCCCACCGGGACGGGGCGACGGAAGTCGACCTCGAGCCGTCCGGTGACGGCCGGCGAGGACAGCAGCCAGTTCAGCGAGCCCAGGGCGTCGTCGAACGCCGTGGTGAGCAGGCCGCCGTGCGCCAGGCCCGGAGCGCCCTGGTGGTGGTCGGTCACGGTGAACGTTCCGTAGAGCGAGAGCCCCTCGCCGGCGAACAGCTGCAGGTGCAGCCCGTTCTCGGCATCCGTCCCGCAGCCGAAGCACCGGGTGTAGTGGCTCGGGATGCGCTCGCCGGGCGCGGGCGCCGCGGGGTTGCGCTCGGGGAGGACCGCGTCGGGCGGGGGCGTCGTAGGCAGCAGCCCGCCGCGAGAGGGGATCGACGGTTCGGCGGTGCTCGTCACGGGTCACGACCCTACCCGCCCGGGTCGAGGGTCAGGGGTGGCAGGCTGGCCGCGTGGAGGACCAGCCGAGCACGACCGCGCCCGTCGAAGGCGTCGACGGCACGACGGTCGCCTACCGCGAGCGCGTCCACGCCCCGCTGTGGCTGTGGCTGCTCGGCACCGCCCTCGCCGCCTCGCTGGGCGTGGCCTACGGCTACCGCCTCGGGACGGCTGCCGGACTCCTCACCTTCGTGCTGGCGCAGGCGCTGCTCTCCTGGTGGCTGGTCGCGACGGCCCCGCTCGTCGTCGTCGACGACCTGGTCTTCCGTGCGGGAAGAGCTCGGCTCCCGCTGCGGCACGTCGGCCGCATCGCCCCGCTGGACACCGCGCAGACCCGAGACGCCCGCGGGCGTCTCGCCGATCCGGCGGCCTACCTCTGCCTGCGCTCGTGGACCTCGCGGACCGTTCTCGTCGAGGTCGAGGACCCCGAGGACCCCCACCCGTACTGGCTGGTGTCGACCCGCCGGGGGCGCGACCTCGCGCCCGTCCTCGCCGCCGCCCGCGACACCGCGGTCCGGACGTCTGCCGACTGACCGCACGAGGGCACCCGAGCCGTGGCAGGCTGAGCGCGGAACCACGACGACCACCACCGAGGGAGCACCGCCGTGTCCGACGCCGAAGAGGCCAAGCAGGAGCTCGAGGCCGCCCTCGAGGGCACCGAGATCGTCGACGCCGCCGTGGGAGCGAAGATCGCCGCACCCCTCATCGCGCTCGCCGCCACGTGGGCCGTGCGCGAGATCATGGAGCGGGTCTACACCAAGGCCACGGGCAACAAGCCGCCGCACGCCAGCGACCCGGACCAGCGCATGTCGCGCATCCTCATCTGGGCCGCGACCACCGCGGCCGCCGTAGCCGTGGTGGGTGTCGCCATCGACCGGTTCAGCGCGCCGAAGCGCGTCGAGATCGAGGACTGAGCACCCGCCCGTCAGATCAGCGGGATCCCCCGCTTCTCGGCCGCCACACGTCGCAGGTCGGTGCGCATCTCGTGCGCGAGCTTGGTGGTCTCCACGCCGTTGACCCGCGCGCCGATGACCGCTCCCACCAGGAACGGGATGATCGTGCCGAGGTTGCGGGCGAAGCGGGCGATCATCCGCTTCCCGAGCTGCTGCCGCCCTGCGATGCCGAGCACGTTGGGGATCGTCCAGGGCCGCAGCGGGTCGATGCCGCGGCGGCTCGCCCACGAGCCGGCGAACGCCGTCGCGCGCTGCGTGCCCGACCCGGGCACGTCGACGCCGTAGACCGCGTGCAGCTCGCCGACGAGCTTCACCTCGACCGCCGCCACCGCGATCGTCTCGACGACGACCTCGAGCGGCACGGTGATGAGCAGCGGCGCGGCGGCCCACTCGGCCGCGGCGACCGCCCCGCCCGCAGCGCCGATGCCCGCGGTCGAGCGGATCGCGTTCTTCACCAGGGCGTCCGCGAGGGCCTCACCGGTGAGACCGTGATGGTGCTCCGACAGCGTCTCCAGGTCGCGGATCGGCAGGTGGGGAGCCGCCTCCAGCAGGAGGTCGGCGAGCACCCGCCCGCTCGCGACCGCGGAGACGCCGGCACGGCGCGTACGCGCGCCGACGACCTTCGACAACGCGACCAGCTGCTTGGCCCGCTCGGCCTTGCTGAGCCCGTCGTCGTCGAGCCGCCTGACGATGTCGGCGACCTCGCGACCTTCGGCCTCGCTGAAGTAGGGCTGCGGCTGCGGGTCGGCCGGGGTTGGCGCGTCGCTCATGCCGTCAGCCTACGGCGATGCCCTCAGGCGCAGTCGACGCAGACGAACAGCCCGTCCTTCTCCTTCGCCAGCTGGCTGCGGTGGTGCACCAGGAAGCACGTGGAGCAGGTGAACTCGTCGGCCTGTCGCGGCACGACGCGCGTGGTGAGCACCTCGTCGGAGAGATCGGCACCGGGGAGCTCGAGGTTCTCGGCGAGCTCGACCTCGTCGACGTCGACGCTCGAGGCGGCCTTGTTGGCGCGCTGGGCCTTCAGCTCTTCGAGGGAGTCCTCGGCGAGCTCGTCGTCGGTCTTGCGCGGGGCGTCGTAGTCCGTGGCCATGTCGTCCTCGTCTTCACCAGCGTCGTCGTGCGGGGCCCACGTCGTCGGAGGCCCAGATCAGGTCGTGCAGCGCGTCGAACACGGGACGCAGGCAGAAGATTCCCCGCGATCCCGAGCCGACGTGCCGGGATTGTGCCCGACCCGAGGGGGCGATCGCGAGACGACCCCCCGTCCGGACGTGAGGTCGGGATGGTGGGATGGCTCACACGGCGTGACGTGCCTCAGGACGAACGCCGCCGATGAGGAGGAACCGTGCCCGTCTACGCCCTCGGCGACCGAGTGCCGCAGATCGACCCGACCGCGTTCGTGCACCCCGACGCGGTGGTGATCGGCGACGTCCGCATCGGACCCGAGTCGACCGTCTGGCCGACCGCCGTGCTGCGCGGCGACCACGGCACGATCGTCGTCGGCGCGCAGACGTCGATCCAGGACGGCACCGTGGTGCACTGCACCGCGTCGCTCGCGACCACGGTCGGCGACCGCTGCGTCGTCGGCCACAACGCCCACCTCGAGGGGTGCACGGTCGAGGACGACTGCCTGATCGGCTCCGGCTCGGTCGTCCTGCACCGGGCCGTCGTACGCCGGGGTGCATTGGTCGGCGCCTCCGCGCTCGTGCCCAACGACATGGAGGTCCCGAGCCGCGCGATGGCGCTGGGTGTGCCGGCGAAGATCCGGGAGGACGCCGTGGCCGAAGGCGCCTTCACCGCCGCCGCCGCGACCTACGTGCACAACGGCCACTGGTACCGAGCCGACCTGCGACGTCTCGACTGACCCAGGGATCAGCTGGGGCGCTCGGGCGTCGGCCAGAGCCGGCGTACGACGGTGTCCCAGGCGACGTCTGGGAGCAGCCGGCGCGTCGTGATGATGGTCTTCGCCATCACCCCGACGGCATAGCGCGGACGCGGGTGCGTCGACGTCGCTGCCGAGACGATCACGTCGGCGACCTTGTCGGGAGTGATCTCCAGGTTCGACGCGCTTGCGTCGTAGGCCTCGCGGTATCGGTCGACGAGGTCCTGGGTGAACTGCGCGTACGGACCCTCGGTCAGGTCGACGGAGTCGACGGCCGACTCGACGAACGCGGAGACGACCGGTCCCGGCTGGGGAGGTCCTTCGGGGTGTCGGTGGTGGGGCGGGCGACGAGATGCCACACGGCGTCGCCGGCAGCCGCCACGTCGGAGTCGGTGAGCGGCAGCCCGACGCTGCGCCGCTGCTTGGTGAGCGGGCCGGCGTCGGCGTCGGGACGATCTACCGCTCGTTCACCGGCAAGGAGGAGCTCGCCAACGGCGTCTACCGCCGAGCCAAGCAGGCGATGCTCGACCGTCTCGTCGAGGCGCTCGCGGCGGCGGGGCCGGGCGCCGGCTCGCGGGAGCGCGTCCGGGCCGTGTGGACCGGGCTGGCGGCGTACGCCGTGTCCGACCCCGACGGCTTCGCCTTCCTCGAGCACCAGCAGCACGCGTCGTACCTCGACGCCGACTCCGTCGAGCTCGGGCGCCGCATCGACGCCTTCGCCGAGGAGCTGGTGCGGGACGGCCAGCGGTCCGGCGACCTGCGCGGGGGCGATCCGTCGTTGCTCGTCGCCCTCGTGTTCGGCGCCTTCGTCGGACTCACCAAGTGACGGACGTCAAGCCAGGCCAGGTGCGGGTGGGATCAGTCCCGGTCGGCGCCGTGCTCGGCGAGCAGGTCGTGCAGGGGCCGGAACAGGTGCTGGCCGGCGGCGATGATGAGGTCGTCGCCCGCAGGCGCTCCGTGCAGGCCCTCGATCCGCGCGCCCGCCTCGCGTGCGACGAGGCCGCCGGCCGCGAGGTCCCACGCATGCGGCCCGCGCTCGTAGTAGGCGTCGACCCGACCCGCCGCCAACGAGCACAGGTCGACGCTGCACGCTCCCCCTCGTCGGATGTCGCGCACCCGCGGCAGCACCTGCTCGACGACGCGGGCCTGGCCGGTCCGCCGCTCGACGGTGTAGCCGAAGCCGGTCGCGACGAGCGCCGTCGAGAGGTCCACCGGGTCGTTCACGTGCAGCCGGTGCCGGCCGTGCTCGTCGTGCAGGTAGGCGCCGCGGCCCTGCTGCGCGACGAAGGTCTCGCCGAGCGCCGGAGCCACCACGACGCCGACGACCGTCACGCCGTCGATCTCGGCCGCGACGGACACGGCCCAGGAGGGCAGCCCGTAGAGGTAGTTCACCGTGCCGTCGATCGGGTCGAGCACCCAGCGGATGCCGGTCTCGCCGACGTGGTCCGCCCCCTCCTCGCCGAGGATCCCGTCGTCCGGCCGCGCGGAGAGGATGCGGTCGACCAGCAGCGCCTCGCAGCGGCGGTCCATCTCGGTCACGACGTCCGAGGCGCTCGACTTGGTGTCCGCGACGACGACTCCCGCGCGCTGACCGGCGTGCGCCAGGTCCGCCGCCTCCCGCGCCGCCGCGACGGCGATCTCGTGCAGCTCGTCCAACAGCTCGGGTGCGTAGTGGAGTCTCACGCGCACATCATGCCGCCACTCCCCTCAGTCCGATCCGCACAGGGCAGGCTTCGGGGCGCGGGGGTTGGGGCAGCAGCCCCTCGGGCAGACGTCGTACGACGGGCCCAGCAGCGACAGGGCGCGTGGCTCCGCGAGACCCAGGCGCTCGAGCACGAGCTCGCGGACCATGCCGACGAATCTCGGGTCGGTGCCCGCGGTCCCGGCGCGCGCGGCGGGAAGGCCGATCTCGCGCGCGTGGTCGAGCGCCACCGTGTCGAGGTCCCAGACGACCTCCATGTGGTCGCTCACGAACCCGATCGGCGCGATCACCGCTCCAGGGGTGCCTCGTACGACGAGAGCGTCGAGGTGGTCGCTGATGTCCGGCTCGAGCCAGGGGATGTGCGGCGCACCGGAACGCGACTGGAAGACGAGGTCCCACGACTCCTCGACGTCGACCCGTGCTGCGACCGCGTCGTGGATGGCTGCGGCGACCGCCTGGTGCTGGCGCAGGTAGGCATCGCCGTCGGGGCCGCTCGACGCGACGCTCGCCAGCGGGATGGAGTGTGTGGTGAACACCAGGCGCGGCCGGGCGACCCCGACCCTCGCCACCGCCTCGACGGCGGCGTCGATCATCGGCTCGACGAACCCGGGGTGGTCGAAGTAGTGCCGCAGCTTGTCCAGCGCGGGCACCGGGCCGAGGCCGTCCGCCTCCACGTCGGCCGCCGCGTCGGCGAGGTTCTCGCGGTACTGCCGGCAGCCCGAGTACGACGCGTAGGCGCTGGTGAACAGGGACAGGGCGCGCGTGATGCCGTCGGCCCGCATCTGGTGCAGCGCCTCGGCGAGGTAGGGGTGCCAGTTGCGGTTGCCCCAGTAGACCGGCAGGTCGAGCCCGTGGTCGGCGAGGTCCTCCCGCATCGCGTCGAGCAGCGCGCGGTTCTGCTCGTTGATCGGGGAGACCCCGCCGAACGACGTGTAGTGCGCGCCGACCTCGACGAGCCGCTCGCGCGGGATCCCGCGACCCCGCGTCGCGTTCTCGAGGAAGGGCACGACGTCGGCCGGGCCCTCGGGTCCGCCGAACGAGACGAGGAGCAGCGCGTCGTACGACCCGCGCGGGCCGGTCACAGTCACGAGGCCCATCCTCCAGTCCGATTCGGTGCGGCGCACACCGGGTGGATAGCGTCGCAGCATGCTCACGCCCTACGCCGACGTCCTGCGACGTCCCGGGGCGTTCCGCATGTCGGCCACGGGGTTCGTCGCCCGCTTCCCGATGTCGATGCTGGGCCTCGGCGAGGTGCTCCTCGTCTCGAGCCGGACGGGCAGCTACGCCCTCGCCGGCGCGCTGTCAGCGACCGGTGCGCTCGCCAACGCGGTCTTCGGGCCGCTGCTCGGACGCGCCACCGACCGGTTCGGCCAGCACCGAGTCCTGCCGGCACTCGTCACCGTGCACGTGCTGGCACTGGCCGCGTTCGTGGTGCTCGTCCTGCGCGGGGCCCCGACCTGGTCGCTGTTCGCCTCTGTGATCCTCTCCGGCGGCACCTTCCCGAACCTCGGGGCCCTCGTCCGCGCCCGCTGGGCCTTCATCCTCGCCGGCGAGCCTCCCTCGCTGCGGACGGCGTTCGCCTGGGAGTCCGTGCTCGACGAGGTCATCTACGTCGCCGGCCCACCGTTGGCCACGGTGCTCGCCGTCTCGGTCGTCGACTACAGCGCCCTGCTGGCGGTCGGGATCCTCCTCGTCGTGGGCACCGTGCTGTTCGTCGCGTCGCGCGCGACCGAGCCGCCGGCGGGCGGGGTCCCGCCGCGGGGGCAGGGTTCCGCGCTGCGCTTCCCCGGCGTCCTCGCGGTGACGCTCGCCTTCGTGTTCCTCGGCGGGCTCTTCGGCTCGTTCGAGGTCGTCACCGTCGCGTTCGCCGACGAGTTCGGCGTGCGCGGCTGGACCGGCCTGCTGCTCGGTCTCTACGCCCTCGCCTCGGGCACGTCCGGCGTCGTCCTCGGCGCGGTCCACCTGCGCGCGACGCTCGACCGCCAGCTGCTGCTGTTCTCGGGACTGCTCGCCGCGGTGACCGTCCCCTTCCCGTTCATCCACTCGCCCTGGGTGCTGGGGATCCAGTGCCTCGTCGCCGGCCTCGCCGTCTCCCCCGTGCTCATCAGCGGTTTCGCGCTGATCGAGCGGCTCGTGCCCAACGCCCGGATGACGGAGGGTCTCGTCTGGTCGAACACGGGCCTCGGGGTCGGCATCGCCGTCGCGGCCGCGCTGTCCGGCCAGGTGATCGACGCACGCGGCGCGTCGAGCGCCTACTGGATCTGCGTGGCCTCCGCCGCTCTCACGTTCGCCGTCGTGCTCCTCGCCAACCGCAACCTCGGCCGCGCCTGGGTCTCCGCGCACGCGTCCGAGGGCGACGCCGCGGACGCCTGAGCGGCCCGAGGGCGCCCGCCCGCGGGTTCGGCGTATCGGTGGTTCGTGCGTGGCGGTGCTGGCCCCGGGCGCTCCCGCGGGTGAGACTGGCACGGCGACCCGAGCACGCGGGGCGCGGACCGAGACCCTCGAGGAGAACCCATGCGCGAGCTGGCCTTCGTCGGGCTGTCGGACGACGGGCTGTCCCTCGTGCTCAGCAGCCACGACGGCACGCGCTACACCGTGCCGTGCGACGAGCGGCTCGAGGCCGCCGTACGCCGGGACCGCAGCCGGCTCGGGCAGCTCGAGATCGCGCTCGACGGCACGTCGCCCCGCGACATCCAGCAGCGGGTCCGCCACGGGCAGAGCCCGGACGACATCGCCGCGAGCTCCGGGCTCGCGGTCGAGCGCGTGATGCGCTTCGCCGGCCCGGTGCTCGCCGAGCGCGAGCACATCGCTGCGCAGGCGCGCGAGGTGGAGCTGCGCGAGGGGGGTCGCAGCACCTCGGTCGAGCAGACCGTGGTCGACGCCCTGACCCGCGGCGGCGTCGAGACCGAGCTGCTCGAGTGGGACGCCTGGCGCCGTGAGGACGGTCGCTGGTCGCTCCTCGCCTCCTGGGACCCGGTCGAGACGGTCGCCGTGGGCGCGACCGCCGCGCTGTGGGTCTACGACCCGGCCGGGCGCACCGTGATCGCGGACGACCCCGCGAGCGCGTGGCTGCTCGGCGAGCAGCCGACCGTCGCGATCGTCGAGGAGACCGACGGCCGTCCGCTGCTCGTCGGGCTGCCCAGCGCGGCCGACACCGATGCATGGGACGACGACCTCGAGGACCCGGACGCCGCGATGACGGCGATCGTGGACCGCGACTCCGGCGCCCAGGTCGTCGAGCTGCTCGACCGCCCGCCCGTCGAGCCCGACGACTCCTCGCCGCTCGACGACCTCTACGACACGCTGCCCGGCCTCGCCCGTCCCGAGGCGGGTCGGGTGTCTCGGCGCGCGAAGCGCAAGGCCACCCGGGAGACCCCTGCCACCGTGGGCGATGTCGCCAAGGGCAGCAAGCGGCGCGCCGAGGTCCCGAGCTGGGACGAGATCCTCTTCGGATCGCGCAACCCCGAATCCTGACCGCCGCTCCCCCGGTGTGCGACCCTCGAGGCCTGGATGTGCTCGTCCGAAGGGGGATCCGATGAGCGACTGGTGGCAGACCGGCGTGGTGGTGGTGGTCGTCCTGCTCCTGGGCTACGTCGTGGTGTCGACGATCTTCTCCGACTCGATCACCTCGCGCGGCACCACACGCAACCGCGGGATCTCCGGCGAGCGCGGCGACGAGTACCGCGACCGCGACGCTCTCTGACCGCCCGACCGCGCCCTAGTCGACGTCGCCGGTCGAGCTGACCTCGACGAGCGTGTCGTGGAAGTACGCCGATCCGCGGTCGTCCTCGCGCACCGCGGCGTTGGTGAGCGCATTCACCGCCCGACCCTCGGGCGTGCTGCGGTTCCACCACCCGAACGGGATCGCGACGAGACCGGGCTGCAGGTCCTCGGTCACCTCGGCCACGAGCGTCAGCTCGCCGCGATCGTTGTGGACGCGTACGACGTCCCCGCTCGCGATGCCGCGCCGCGCCGCGTCGACGGCGTGGATCTGCAGCGCCGGTGCACCGCTCGTCGGGAAGTGCGCGGGGAAGCCGCCGTAGTTCGCGTTGAGGAACTTCGGGTGCTGCTTGCGTGAGATGAGTGCGAGCGGGAACCGTTGCGCGAGAAGGGGATCCCCCGGCGCCGTCTCACGTCCCACACGGTGCTCGAGGCGCCCGAGCCGCATCCGTGTCGTCGGCACGCTCGGGATGGGGTCGACGTGCGGACGTGCGCCGTCGGGCACCGCGAGCCGTGCCCAGCCGTCGGCGACGAGCCGCTCGTAGCTGATGCCGTCGAGGAACGGGTGGCCCGTCGCCAGCAGCTCACGCACGAGCTCCTCGTCGCTGCGGTGCAGCGCGGGATCGTCGAGTCCGAGCGCCGTCGCCAGCCGTCGGGCGATCTCGGTGTTGGTCAGCGCCCCGCCGCGCGGAGCGATCGCGGGCTGGTTGAGCGCGAGGTAGAGATGACCCCAGGAGATCGCGAGATCGAGCTGCTCGACCTGCGTGGTCGCCGGGAGCACGACGTCGCCGTAGCGCGCGGTGTCGGTGAGGAACTGCTCGACGACGACGGTGAACAGGTCCTCGCGCTCGAGGCCCTCGATCACCCGGTTCTGGTCGGGGAGGATCGTCGCGGGGTTGGAGTTGTGCACCACCAGCATCTCGATCTGCGGGTCGAGCGCGTCGGGTTCGAGGAGCACCTCGCCGAGCCGCGCCATGTTGAGGGTCCGGCGCACCGGCCGGATCTCCTGGGCGAGCGCGACCTCGTGCCAGAGCTGGCTCGACCGCGCGAGGCCTCCCCCGACCTCGCGCCACGACCCGAGCACGGCCGGCAGCATCGTCACGGCGCGGATGATCACCTGGCCGTTCTCGCGGTGCTCCGGACCGATGAGGGTGCGGATGCCGGTAGGCCCCTGCGTCGCCATCCGGTGCGCGAGCCACTCGATCTGCTCGGCAGCGACGCCGGTCACCGCGGCCGCACGGTCGGGGGTCCACTCCGACGCACTGGCGCGCAGGTCGTCCCAGCCCTCGGTGCGCCCCGCGATCCAGGCGGGGTCGACGAAGCCGTCGCGGTCGAGCACGTGCACAAGGCCGAGCACGAGGGCGACGTCGGATCCCGGACGCAGCTGGAGGAAGACGTCGGCCTCTCGCGCCGTGTCGGTGCGCACCGGGTCGATGACGACCACCGCCGCGCCCGCGGCCCGTGCCTCCTCCACCACCGGCCACAGGTGCCGGTTCGTGATCCGGGTGTTGGTGCCCCACAGCACGATCGTGCGTGAGTGCCGCAACGACTCCGGGTCGATGCCGAACGGCACGTCGAGCACGTCGGCCGCGCCACGCAACGCCGTGGCGCCGCACAGGTCGCGGCGGATGTCGCTCGCCCCGATCGCGTCGAACAGGCGGTCGACCAGGACGCCCATCTGGATCACGCCCTGCGTGCCCGCGAACGAGAACTGCAGGATCGACTCGGCCCGCCCGGCGTCGATCAGCTCCCGCATGCGACCGGCGACCAGCCCGATCGCCTCGTCCCAGGTGATCGCCTCGAACTGCCCGCTCCCCTTCGGCCCGCTGCGTCGCAGCGGCGTGAGGACCCGGTCCGGGTGGTAGACGCGGTCGAGGTAGCGGTTCACCTTCGGGCACAGCGTGCCGCGCGTGATCGGGTGCTCGGCGCTGCCGCGGAGCCGGGTCGCGACCCCGTCGACGACCGTGACCTCCCACGCGCACG
>JADGOZ010000036.1 GCA_017882705.1 Candidatus Nanopelagicales bacterium
AGTGGAGGTGGCGGGAATCGAACCCGCGTCCTTCGTTGGCGATCAGGGTCTTCTCCGGGCGCAGTCCGCTGTGCTTTTCTCGGCCCCGGCAGTCACGCGGACAAGCTGCCGACGGGCCCAGTCACTGCTTGATGTCCTGCTTCACCCCGTGACCGGGTTCGCAGTGAGTCCCCTAACTGACGCCAGGAACCGGAGCGGGAACGCCCCCGGGCTGACGGACTTCAGGCTCGCTTAGGCAGCGAGGGCGAAGTCAGTGCGCTGAGTATTGGCACTTGTATTTAGTTGCTGGATCGTTTGCGAGATAACCAGCATCCTCGGCCCGCTTCTCCCATCACGACAGACGAAGTCGAAACCGATCACCCCCTGTGCAGTTGTGACTCCAGTGTAGAGGGTCCCACCGGCTTCCCGTCCCGCTCATTCCGGCGCGATGCTGAGCGTGACCTCGGTCGTCCCTCCGCTGCTGGCGCCGGGCACGCCGGTGATCAGGTCGGGTCCGCGCGAGTAGAGCCTCGGGCCTGCACCGCCTCCGCTCGCGGTCCACCCGTCGGACATCATCGCGGCGTCGAGGGCGGAGAGCGCCGTAGCCGCGTCCCCGGGGAGGGGGAGGGTGAGGGTGCAGGCGCCGTCGTTCTGGCCCACGGGTGCGACCGGCGGGCGGTTGATGCTGAGTCCCTCGTACGCCGCGCGGTCGAGGTCGGAGCACGCGGCCGCCGCGCGGGCGGCGTTCGCGGCGTGCTGCCGCGTCGCGAGGAGGGCCACGGCCGCCACGGCCGCGAGCACGAGCAGACCGGCGATCAGCTGCAGCCTGCGGTGGCTGCGCTGCCGGTCGTACGCCGACGGCAATTCCGGGTCGATCATGAGCGCTCCCTCCACGCGGACGCCCACGGTATCCGCGTGGACGGAGTCAGCTGCGGTCGACCACGGTCACGGACACCGAGGTGGTGCCCTCGCTGCTGCGCTGGTGCGTCACGAGCACAGTGCCGGACCCGCGGGTGAACGTCTGCGCGTCCCACGCCGTGTCGCTGGTGACCCAGCCGTCGGCCCTCATCGCCGTCGTCACCCCGGTCATGACGCTCCTGGCGTCCTCGCCCGGGAAGATCAGCCAGGCCTTGCACACGCCCTCGACGGTGCCCTGCGGGCCGGTGAGCTGCCCGCCGTAGACACCGAAGCCGGAGAGCACGTCGACGTCGCGCGTCGAGCACGACGCGGAGATCGTCGCCTGGTTGTCGTCGTAGGCGCGACCGCCCAGCACGGCCGCCCCGGCGACACCGGCCATCACGACCGCGACGCAGGCCGACGCGACCAGCAGGAGCCAGGGTGCCTGGCTGCTCGGCGACCACCAGGTGAGCCACACGGCCGCCGCCACGAGGAGCCCCGGCACGAGCGACACGAGCGTGACGAGGACCCACCCCTCTCCCGAGGTCAGGTCCGCGCCGTTCTGCTCGGTGACGGCGTAGGAGAGCAGGAAGGCGAACGCCACAGACAGGGTCGCGACGATGGCCAGGACGATGAGCCACGTGGTGCGCCGGTCCGACCGACCCGGTGATTCAGCCTCGGGGATGTGCACTGTCCCGGTGGACATGATGGCCACCTCTCCACGGTCCCCCGCACCTCCAGGCTACGCCGCCGCGCCGAGCATCTCTCCTGCGCCGACCACCAGGACCGCGACGACGTACGACGGCACGATCAGCAGCGCCCAGTGCACGGTGCGTCGCGCGTAGGTCTCGAAGCACAGCCGCACCCCTATGGCGAGCACCACCGCGGGGAGCACCGACCAGACGAGCACGTTCGCGACATCGGTCGTGTGTGAACCCGCGTCTCGCACGAGACCGTAGATGGACGCGGCCGTCATCACGACGAGAACTCCACCCACGACTGCCAGGAACACGGCGAGCACGGGACGACGCGGCGGCCGATCCGCATCGGGACCCAGATCGCCGACGTCCTCGCCCGGCCCGCCCATCGTGCCGCCCGTCAGCCGTTGAGGCGGTGGTAGAGGCCCTTGAGGGTGCCGGCCAGCTTGCGGTACTCGGCGTAGCCCTCGACGTACGCCGCACTGCCGGACGGCTCGAACCGCTGGGCCACCGGAACGAGCGCCGGGACCTCGTCTAGCGTGAGCTCACCGAGGCAGATGCGCGCCCAGAGCGCGACGCCGCGCAGCTGCGCGTTGCGCGGATCGGCGACCTGCTCGACGGGCCGCCGCAGGACGTCGGCGTGGATCTGGCACCACAGGTCGCTCTGCGCGCCGCCGCCGAGGATGCGCACCGTCGGCACGGGCTGCTTGAGGAACTTCTCGTAGCTGTCGAACAGCCAGCGCACGTTGTAGGCCACGCCCTCGAGCACGGAGCGCACGAGCATCGCGCGGTCGGTGCGCAACGACAGGTTGAGCCAGCCGCCGCGCAGGTGCTTGTCCTCGAGCGGGCTGCGCTCGCCGTTGAGCCACGGCATGAACAGCAGGCCCTCGCTGCCGGGCGGCGCTGTCGCAGCGAGTCGCAGCAGGTCCTCGAACGACGGCGACAGACCCTCGGCCGCCATGCCCTCGCGGCCGATGCCGCTGCCGCCCCCGTGCAATCCGTCGTGCGGCGCGATGATCTGCTCGCGCAGCCACTGCAGCGCCGCTCCCCCGGTCTCCTGGTTGTTGGCCACGAGCGGGTGGCCCGGCTCGAGCCCGGGGATGGTCGCGATCGAGTGCAGGATGTCGGTGCGCTTGAAGGGGACTCGTGCGCTGATCCACGACGTCGTCGAGATCGCCACGTGCGTCTCGTAGGGCTTCACCGCACCCGAGCCGACGATCGCCGCGTGCACGTCCGGCACGCCGCACACCACGGGAGCCCCCGGTGCTACGCCGATCTCCGCGGCGACCTCGGCGGTCAGCGCGCCGAGCACCGAGCCCGTGGGGATGAGCTCGGGCAGCTTCGACCTGTCGCGGCGCGTGCGCCTCACCAGGTCGTCGACGTAGCCGAGGGGCGCTCCGGGGCGGTTGTCGGTGAGCCAGCTCGCGGTCATCGACGCCGGGGTCGCGGCTGCACGGCCGGTGAGCTTCATGCCGATGTAGTCGACCGGCTCGAGCATCACGGCGGTGCGGTCATAGACCTCGCGCATCGTGCGCTGCAGGAGCATCGAGTGCCCGGTGGGGTCGGCGCCGCTCGGCGTCGGAGCGCCGGCGGTCGCGCGGATGAACGGCAGCACCTTGTGCGGCGCATAGCCCGACACGCTCACCGGACCGCCGAGGATCTCCTTCACGAGCGGACGGGCGCGGGTGTCGGCCCAGAGCAGCACCGGTCCGGTCGGCATGCCGTCCTTGTCGACCGTGACGGTCGAGGCCCACTGGCCCGTGATGGCGACGGCGTGCAGCGCGTCGCGGTCCACACCCGACGCGTCGACGACCTCGCGCACCGCCTCGAGCAGCTGCTGCCACCACTCGGTGGCGTCCTGCGTCGCGGCGCCGTCGAGGCCGACGTGCACCGACACCGGCCGCAGCGCGGTGCGGATGAGCTCACCCTCGAGCGTGACCGCCGCGACCTTGGGGCCGCCGTTGCCGAAGTCGATCGCGAGGATCCACCGGTCACCCATGCGCGCTCAGCCCTCCGGCGCGACGTCGTGCATCGCGTCGAGCACCCCGGCCATCACTGCCTCGAGCGTGGCGTTGCCCTGCGGCGTGCCGCCGAATCCATACATCGCACCGGATTTCGCCGGCACGCCCTGCTTCTCCTGGGCGTAGGCCACCGCGATGCGCAGGGCGTCGAGGAACGCACCGGCCGTGCCGTCCTGCGTGTTCGGGCGCGTGATGCAGAAGTGCAGCGCGGGCGGCAGCTGCAAGGAGTTCATCCGCCAGCCCTGGTCCTTGAGCGAGTCGTTGACGAGGTAGATGTCGATCGCCAGCTCGTCGACGGCCTTGAACGCCACGAGGAACGTCGGGTCGCCGATCACCTCGAGCTCGGGGATCGTGCCGTTGATGCCGTCCTTGATGGCCGTCGCGGTGCGCATGATGCCGTCCGCGGCAGCGAGATAGCCCGACTCGCCCGTCGCCAGGATCGCGGCGTAGGTCGAGGCGATGATTCCGCCGCTGCGCGAGCCGGCGAGACCGGGCGAGAGGTAGAGGCCGCCCGGCCAGTCGGGGTAGGTGAAGTACTGGTTCTTGCGCAGGTCCTTCTCGCGGTAGAGCAGCACGCTCGAGCCCTTGAGGGCGTAGCCGTACTTGTGCGTGTCGGCCGAGATCGACGTGACACCCGGCACGCGGAAGTCCCACAGCGGTATGGCGTATCCGAGCTTCTCCACCCACGGGAGGAGCCAGCCGCCGAGGCAGCCGTCGACGTGCATGCCGATGCCGTGGCTCTGCGCGAGCGCGGCGATCTCCTCGATCGGGTCGATGAGGCCGTGCGCGTAGTTCGCCGCGCTGCCGACGAGGCAGATCGTCTGGTCGTCGACGAGTGCGGCCATGGCGTCGACGTCGGCGACCCATGCGTCGGTGAGCGGCGCGTGCCGCATCTCGATGCCCATCCAGTGCGCGCCCTTGTCGAGCGCGACGTGCGCCGTCTTCGGCATGACGATGTTCGGTCGCGTCACGCCGCGAGTCTCGCGCGCCTGTTCGCGGTAGGAGTAGAGCGCCGTGATGAGGCTCTCGGACCCGCCGCTCGTGACCACGCCGACGCCGGTGCCGTGCAGCAGGCTCGAGGTCATCGCGATGATCTCGCCCTCGAACTTCGTGGCGCTCGGGTACATGTCGCGCTGCAGGACGTTGGCGTGCGAGAAGAGGTTGAACACCTCGCCGAGGAAGGCGTAGTGGTCGTGGTCGCCGCAGTAGAGGCTGCCGCTGACGGTGCCCTTGTCGCCCTGCGCGTCCTCGGCGTGCGCCATCTCCGCGATCTCGGAGTAGATCAGCCCACGGTCGATGGGTCCGGGCGGCACGGTCCGGAAGGACTCCGTGGTCTTCCGGTAGGGCCAGAACCCGTCGAGGATCTCCTCGAAGCCGCCGTCGTCGCTCATGGGACACCTCTCTCGCCGCGGGGAACGCGCCCACCCTAAGCCTCGGTCACGGACCGTGACCCGTCGACCATCCTGCGTTCCGGGTCGTGGCCCGGCGGCCTCGAACCGCCGCCCGGCATAGTCCGAACGGCCGATCCCGATGGGCCGGAGGACGGTCACACGGGGTGATCGGGATGGCATCATTTGCTAGGGGTCGTGTGCCGATGCGACCAGGAAGCCGAGATGACCATGCAGACGAGCGCTCGCGCGACAGGAGCGGCCGGTGGCGACGCCGGTGCCTCCGCCGTGGAGTACAGCATGATGCTCGTCGGAGTCTGCACGGTGCTCGTCCTCGTCGCGGTCGGCCTGCGGACGGTGATGAGCTCGACCTTCACCTCGGCCCAGGGCACGATCGGCAAGGACCAGGCCTCGCTCATCCTCAACCACGTGGGCGCGCTCCCGCCGACCGGTCTCACCGCCAAGCCCGGGAACGCGAAGATCGAGCTGAACTGGGACGACATGATCAGCTCGACGTCGTACACGGTCACCGGCTGCGGCGCCACCCAGGTCGTCACCGACTCGGCCGCGATCTGCACAGGTCTGACCAACGGCACGACCTACACCGTCTCGGTGACGGCCAGCGGCCCGGGCGGGACGTCGTCCCCCACCACCGCCACCGCTACTCCGATGGCTCCGCCGGTCGCGCCGAACGCCCCGATCGTCACACTGCTGAGCAACACCACGGCGAAGATCACGTGGACCGCCGTGCCGACCGCCACGTCCTACAACGTCTACGGCTGCGGGACCTCGATCTACGTCGTCCTGGACCCCGTTGCCGGCTACACCTGCCCGCGCCCCGTGGGCAGCGACTACTCCGTGACGATCACGGCGGTCAACGCTGGTGGCGAGTCCAGCCCGTCCGCCGCCACGACCC
>JADGOZ010000183.1 GCA_017882705.1 Candidatus Nanopelagicales bacterium
AGGGCAGACCCTACGAGGACAAGGGCGTCATCGTCGAGGTCAACGAGCCGGTGCTGCTCCAGTTCACGCACTACAGCCCGCTGAGCGGCGCGCCCGACATCCCGGCGAGCTACCACACCCTCACCTACCAGCTCGAGCCGATCCACCTCGGAACGCGCGTGACCCTCACGCAGGACAACAACGACTCCGAAGCGGCCGCCGACCACTCGGCCGGCATGTGGCGGCAGGTGCTCGACAGCGTGAAGGCGATCGTCGAGCGCTAGCCGCTGACGCCACCCAGGCGAGCACGCGATCGGGTCAGGTAGAGCTCTCGGTCTGCGCATTGACCTCGGCCGCCAGGGCGGCGATGTCGTGCTCGTCGATCGGGAAGCCCCGCATCCGAGAGACCCGCACCAGTGGGTTCTCCCGAAGCCGCCACAGCCGGTAGTCGTCATACACCGTCGACCCCTGCAGGATCTCGCGAAGCCGATCGCCCGCCACCGGGTGGGCCAGCCAGACGCCGAGCAAAGTGCCCGGCGCGAGCGGATCGACGATTACCTCTCCGGCGAGCTGGAGCGCGGTGGTCAGCCGGATGTCGCGCGAGGAGGCACCGATCCGCACCTCGAACGACCCACCCTCGAGCGTCCACCGCGACGCGGCGGTGTGCCAGTGCGAGAAGGCGCGGGCGTCGAGCGTCACGTGAACCTCGGCACTCGCCCCCGCGTCGAGCGAGACGGCCGCGAAGCCCTTGAGCTCTTGCTCCGGGCGGAAGACCGAGCTGCCCGGGTTGGAGACGTAGACCTGGACGATCTCGCGGCCCGCGCGCGTCCCGGTGTTGGTCACCCTGCAGGTCACCTCGACGCTCGTCCGGGCTCCGTCGTCGTGGACCCGGGTCACCAGGTCCGAGTAGGCGAACGTCGTGTACGACAGGCCGTGCCCGAACGGGTACGCGACGTCGAGGCGATGCGTGTCGTACCAGCGGTAGCCGATCAGCAACCCTTCGCCGTAGCGCACGACGCCGTCCTCACCTGGGAAGTTGCCGATGCTCGGATTGTGCTCATACGCCAGCGGCAGGGTCTCGGCGAGCTTGCCGGACGGGCTGGCCGCGCCGAGCAGCAGGTCCGCCGTCGCGCGGCCGCCCGCCTGGCCGAGCAGCCAGCCCTCGAGCACGGCACGCACGGAGTCCTGCCACGGATGCACCGTGACGGCCGCGCCGTTGGACAGGACGACGACGACGTTCGCGTTGACCGCCGCGACCGCCGCGAGCAGCTCGAGCTGGTCGGGCGGCAGGTTCATGTGCGCGCGGTCGTAGCCCTCGGACTCGTACGACGGCGGCAGGCCGACGAACAGGACGACGACCTCGGCGGCCCGCGCCAGCTCGACGGCGTCGGCGATGAGCGAGGAGTCGGGTGTGCCCACCGTGTCGGGGGCCGCGGACCGGCCGGGCACCGGAGCGGAGACGGGCACCTCGGCGTCGGCGGCGGTCGCGGCGGCGGCGTCGACACCGGCGGGAGCCGGGTGGGTGACGACGTCGGTGACGAGCGCGAACCCCGGCGCGAAGGTGACCTCGCGAGCTCCGGCCAAGGCTTCGCGCAGCGCCGTCAGCGCGTCCTCGAGGCGCGTCGGGTTCACCCGTGAGCTGCCCGCCCCCTGGTAGCGGGGGGTCCGGGCGAACTCCCCGATGACGGCGATCGGACCGCCCGAGCGGGCCAGTGGCAGCAGACCGCCGTCGTTCTTCAGCAGCACCGCCGACTCCAGCGCGGCCTCGCGGGCCAAGGCGTGGTGCGCCGCGGCGTCGAAGGTCTGGCCGGGGGCGAGCGCCGGCAGGGACCGGTTCACCAGCTCGAGTACCCGGGTGGCGCCGCGGTCGACGTCGGCCTCGCTCAGCGTGCCGGCCGCCACGGCGTCCAGGATCCGGCGAGTGCCGACGCCGTCGGACGACGGCATCTCCAGGTCCAGCCCCGCGGCCACGCCCCTCTCGCGGAGGTTCATCGCGTCCCAGTCCGACATCACCAGGCCGTCGAATCCCCACTCGTCGCGGAGCACCTCCGTGAGCAACCAGTGGTTCTCGGCCGAGTACACGCCGTTGATCCGGTTGTAGGAGCACATCAGGGTCCACGGCCGGGCCGTCGTGACGACGCGCTCGAAAGCCGGCAGGTAGATCTCGCGCAGGGTGCGCTCGTCGACGTCGGCCGAGACGTGCCGGCGGTCCGTCTCTTGGTTGTTGGCGGCGAAGTGCTTGAGGGACACGCCGATGCCACGGCTCTGCACGCCGGTGACGAACGCAGCAGCGAGCGAGCCGGCCAGGAGCGGGTCCTCCGAGAAGTACTCGAAGTTGCGCCCGCACAATGGTGTGCGCTTCATGTTGACGCCCGGGCCGAGCAGGATCGAGACCCCTTCCGCACGGCACTCATCGCCGACTGCCGCGCCGACGCGCTCGATCAGGTCGCCGTCCCAGGTCGAGGCGAGTCCGACCGCCGGCGGGAAGCACGTCGCGGGATAGCTCACGAGCAGGTCCCGGACGGCGGCCTCCGGGCTCTGCTTGCGCAGCCCGTGCGGACCGTCGGCCATCATGACGGCGGGGATCCCGAGGCGTTCGATCGGTTCGGTGTGCCAGCGGTCCGCGCCGCCCAGCAGCGCTGCCTTCTCGTCCAGGGTCAGCTCGG
>JADGOZ010000037.1 GCA_017882705.1 Candidatus Nanopelagicales bacterium
CCGGCGATGGCGGCGAGCACGACGTCGTTGACCGTGCCGCCAGCCGCGTCCTTCACCGCCTTCACGTCGGCGAGCTCCGCGCGCGCCCAGCCCCACCGGCGGTGCGGGCCGAGCGGGCCGTTGAGCACGCTGGTGGGGCTCGCCGCGGTCCGCCCGAACTCCGCCATGCCGTACGCACGGATCGCTCCCGCCCGCAGGACGTCCGCCGGCGAACGCAGCGCCTCCGCCGCGGCCGCGGCGGCACGACCGGCCTCCGCCGGCAGGCGTGCCAGCCAGCCGGCGCCGGCGGCGGCCAGCCCGAGGGTCGACGGCTCCGGTCGTGGCTGCCAGCCCGAGGCGGCGGGCCTGCGGCGGCCGGGCACGCGGTCGAGCACGATCTCCAGGAGCTCGTTGCCGGCGAGACCGTCGATCATCGCGTGGTGGGTCTTCGTGACGACCGCCCAGCGACCGGCCGTCATCCCTTCCACGAGCCACATCTCCCAGAGCGGCCGGTCCACGTCGAGGCGCTGCGACATGACGCGACCGACCAGCGCACGCAACTGCGCGTCGCCGCCCGGCGACGGGATGGCCGTGTGCCGCAGGTGGTAGGCGAGGGAGAAGTGCGGGTCGTCGACCCAGGCCGGGCGGGCGAGGTCGAGCGGCATGTTCCGGACCCGCTGGCGGTAGCGCGGGACGGCGTCGAGGCACGACGACAGGTGGTCGACGAACTCCTGGTAGTCCGGCACCGGGCCCTCGAACACGAGCAGCGACCCGACGTGCATCTGCTGCGTGTCGTTCTCCAGGTGCAGGAACCCGGCGTCCAGCGAGCTGAGCCGCTCCACCGCGCTCACGCCTCCCGTCGGAGGAGGGGCCGCGCCTGGGCCGCGACGTCGGCCGCCTCGGGATGGTCTGCCAGCCAGCTCAGCACGTGCTCGGCGGTCCACTCCGGCGCCTCGAGCTGCGGCACGTGCCCCACGCCGCGCGCGACCTCGAAGCGCCACGAGGGGTTCGCCGCCGCGGCCGCACGTGCCGAGGCGATGTGCACGAGACGGTCCTGGTCGCCATGGAGCAGGAGGACGGGTACGTCGATGGCACGCTGCATCGCGGCATAGCGGCGACGGTCCGCGAGCACCCACAGCAGCGACTGGGCGGCCGACAGCATCTCGGAGTCGACGTCGGAGTAGTCACGACGCTGCCCCGCGAGCTCGACGTGCAGGTCGACCACGTCGGCGGGCACGCGAGACGGGTCGGCGCAGCACAGCCGCAGCAGCGAGTGCGCCGCCTCCTCGGCCGACGTCGAGCCGCGCCGTCGCGCGAGCAGGTGCCGACCGACGGCCGGGACGAGGAACGCCGTGAACGTCGCGGCCACCCGCGGGTCCGGGCGTGCGTTCAGCGCGATCGGCAGCGCGGGGTCGACGAGGACCAGGCCCGCGACGGTGTCGGGACGCTGCGCGGTCTGCAGGATCGAGATGAGGCCGCCCATCGAGTTGCCGACGAGGATCGCGGGGGTGCCGGCGACCTCGGTGAGGAAGCGGTGCAGCAGCCGTTGGTTGGCTTGCACCGACGTCGACCTCGCGCCGCCCCGCGTGTGGCCGAACCCCGCGAGGTCGAGCGCCACCACGCGGCAGGTGCCTGTCAGGAGCGGGACGAGCGCGGCCCAGTTGAGCAAGGAGCCACCGAGGCCGTGGACGCACACGAGCAGCGGCCCGTTCGCCGGGCCGCCGTGGTCGACGTAGTGCACCGGCCCGTCGAGGTCGGCCCACCGCGACTCGGGTCGCTCCGGCACCTGCCTGTCCGGCTGCATGATTCGACTCTAGGCCGAGGCCGCCCCGTGCCTCAGCCGATCGCCCGCTCCACGCAGGCGACCGCCTCGAGCGCGAGCTCGTGCGTCTCGGCGACCAGTGCCGTCGCCGCGTCGGCGAGGGCCGTGCCCGCGGCCGGGTCGGACATCGAGGCGACGTTGATCCGCACGTTGTACGCCGCTCCGCGGCACGCCGCCTCCGCGAGGAGAGCCGCCACTCCTGCGTCCGACACGGCGTTCGTGTTGCCGCGCGTCGCGCACGCGGCGGCGAGGCGCGCCACGTCGCGGCAGAGCCGCGCGGTCTCGAGCGGCACCTCGGCGGCCGTCACGAGCGCGGCCTGGATCGCCACGTCGCGTGCCGCGGTGTCGCCGTCCTTGGGGAGCTTGTAGGTCTCGCTCACCACGGCGTAGGAGTCCGCGTCCTCCTGCACGAGAACGCCGAGGCGGTCGCGCAGCGCATGCGCACCGGCGACGACAGCGGTCATCTCGGCCTCGGCGTCGGCGTACTTCTTCCGGCCGACCGTCAGACCGGCGACCATCTCGGCGAGCGCGGCGGCGAGCTGGCCGGCCAGCGCGCTCACGCTGCCGCCACCGGGCACCGGGTCCGGCCCTGCGACGCTCGCCAGGAAGCCGCTCATCGTGGGCGCGGCGTCCACGGCTGCGCGGACCTTCGTCTCGAGCACCATGTCGGGCGTGAAGTCGGGCAGCAGCACGTGGTGCGCCGCCGTCTCGAAGAGCACCTTCTCCGGAACAAGACCGACGAGCTCGCTGCGCGTCGGCGAGACGCCGCGCGCCTCCGCCTCGGCGCGCACGGTGTCGAACACGAGCGACAGCGGCGTGGAGTCGGTGTCGACGAGGTTCATCGACACCTGGGCCTGACCGTCTACCTCCATGCCGAGCGCCTTGACGAAGGGCAGGCCGCCGCTCGACTGGCGGACCGCCTTCGCGACGTCCTTCGCCACCTGGAGGTGCTCGGCGCCGCCGAGGTAGACGTTGTAGGCGACGAGGAAGGGCCGTGCACCGATGACCGTCACGCCCGCGGTCGGGTGGATCGCGTGCGGCCCGAAGTCCGGCTCCCGGTCGGGGTTCGTGCCGATGTCGACGCGCGCCTGCTCGAACTCGCCGCGTCGCACGTCGGCGAGGTTCGCGCGGTCGGGGCGTCGAGCCGCGCGCTCGTAGAGGAACACCGGGATCCCGAGCTCGTCGCCCACGCGCGCGCCGAGTTGCTCAGCGAGCGCCACGCAGTCGGCCATCGTCACGCCGGCGATCGGGATGAACGGGCACACGTCGGTGGCACCGATGCGGGGGTGCTCACCCTCGTGCGCCGTGAGGTCGATGCGGTCGCGCGCGGTCCCGATGCCGCGGAACGCCGCCTCGACCGCGGCCGCGGGCGGTGCGACGAACGTGACGACCATCCGGTTGTGGCTCGGGTCCGACGACACGTCCAGCACGGAGACACCCTCGACCGACGCGATCGCGTCACGGATCGCCGCGATGACCTCGGGACGACGGCCCTCGGAGAAGTTCGGCACGCACTCGACGAGTTCCATGCCCGCGAACGTACCGCCGCCCCGCCCCGACCAGGTAGAACGGACCCGTGACTCCTGACGCACTCCCCCTGGGCCCGGGCTCGCTCGTCGTCGTGACCGGTGCTGCCGGTGCGGCGGGTACGGCGATGGTGCAGCACCTCGCCGCGACCGGTGCGTCGGTCGTCGGGGCGGGACGCCAGCAGGAGCGGCTCGACGCCATCGCGGCGACGCTCGGCGGGAGCTCGTCGCGCTTCACCGGCCAGGTCGTGGACCTCCTCGACGCCGACGCCGTGGCCGCGTGGGCCGACGCCGTCGCTGCGTCGCACCCGTCCGGCACCCCACGCGTCGACGGTGTGGTGCATCTCGTCGGCGGCTGGCGCGGCGGGTCGCGCTTCCACGACACCACCGTCGCCGACGCCGAGTTCCTGCTCGACCAGCTCGTGCGCACCCTGCAGCACGTCTCGTTCGCGTTCCACGACCACCTGCTCGCCTCGCCGCGGAGCCAGCTCGTCATCGTGTCGGCGACCGCGGCCGAGAAGCCGACCGCGGGCAACGCTGCCTACGCGACCGCCAAGGCCGCCGCGGAGACGTGGATGGCAGCACTGGCCGACTCCTTCCACCGAGAGCAGACGGACAGCGTCGCGGCGGCGGCGGCCACGACCCTCGTCGTGAAGGCGCTCGTCGACGACGGGATGCGCGCCGCATCGGCCGGGAAGGACTTCGCAGGATTCACCGACGTGCACGACCTGGCCGCGGCCACGGTGGCGCTGTGGGACGTCGACGCCGCGACCGTCAACGGTGAACGGCGCGTGCTGACGCCGTAGGGCTCAGGTGTCGCTCGCGTCGCCGGAGGAGAGCGCCTCCTGCCAGATGCGCGAGGCCTCGGACTCGCCGTACTCCGTGACGGCGAGCTCCCAGAGGTCCGCGCGCTGGGCCTCGGCGGCCCGACCCACCTCGGCCACGAGCCGGGCGCGCGCGAGGTGGTAGTCATGACCGCCCTCGCCGAGCCAGCGCTCCGCGCTGTCGTCGGGTCGTCGCATACGACGCCACCTCCCGGCTGGTCCGCGCCCGTCCACGCTACGTCGCAAGCCCGCCGTCCGCCAGAGCGTCGACGAATCGTTCCGATGAGCGACGCGAGCGCGGTCGCAGAGCCACATCCCCATCGCGCATCCGCGCATGGATCCCGGCCGACGGGACAGAGCGGCATCGGCGCGACTAGCGTGCGATGCATGGAGACGATCTACACGTTCGTGGGTGGCTCCCGTGACGGTCTGACCATGCGGAGCGAGGGCGAGCTGATCACGCTGGTCCGGTCAGGACTCGACGTCTACGCGCTCGACGACACACCGCAGGAGTTGAAAGCGGACGGCGGCTTCGCCTACGTCCTGCGTCACGTCGAGGACCCCCTCCCCGAAGCGCGCTGGTCGACGACCTAGATCGACCGGACGGCCGTGAGCAACGGCGCCGACAAGGGCGTCCAGCAAGGGCGTCCAGCCTGTCGTGGGACTCAGGGACCGCCAACTGCCCGGGTGGCGCACCCGCCGTTGGAGCACCTCATCGTTCCTGGGACGCCGGAGGTGTACGGCTCGTCCCCCGGTCCGTCTGTGCCCGGGGTCGGCGCGGGACGTTCCTCGAGGCGATCCATCGGTGAGCCGCAGACTCCGCAGACGACGTCGAGCCGAGTCCAGCGCATCACCGTGTCGTCGGGCATAGCTCGACGGTAGGCGCCTTCCCGGCGGTCCGTGCCCGAACGCAGGAACGCCTGA
>JADGOZ010000184.1 GCA_017882705.1 Candidatus Nanopelagicales bacterium
ACGACGACGCGCACCTGCGCCGCACGATCGACAAGATCGTCGCCCGCGTCGGCCGCCGCGTCGACGAGGCGTCGCCCATGGTCGACGCCCGCCTCCCCGACGGCAGCCGTGTCAACGCCGTCGTCCCGCCGCTGTCGATCGACGGGCCCACCCTGACGATCCGCAAGTTCGCCACCGACGCCTACGAGGCCGAGGACCTGGTGTCCTTCGGCTCGGTCACGACGCCGGTCATCGAGTTCCTCGCGCAGTGCGTCGAGGGACGGCTCAACATCATCGTCTCCGGGGGCACCGGCGCCGGGAAGACCACGACGCTCAACGTCCTCTCGTCGTTCATCCCCGACGACGAGCGCATCATCACGATCGAGGACGCCGCGGAGCTGCAGCTGCACCAGGAGCACGTCGTACGTCTCGAGTCGCGGCCGCCGAACATCGAGGGCAGGGGCGAGGTCAAGATCCGCGACCTCGTGCGCAACGCGCTGCGCATGCGACCCGACCGCATCGTGGTCGGCGAGGTCCGCGACGCCGCTGCGCTCGACATGCTCCAGGCGATGAACACGGGCCACGACGGGTCGATCACGACCGCGCACTCCAACGGCCCGCGCGACACGCTCTCGCGCATCGAGACGATGGTCCTCATGGCCGGCGCGGAGCTGCCGCTGAAGGCGATCCGCGAGCAGGTCGCCAGCGCCTTCGACGTCATGGTGCACCAGCAGCGCTTCCGCGACGGCTCGCGCCGGATCACGCACGTGACGGAGGTCGTCGGGATGGAGGGCGACGTCATCACGCTGCAGGACCTCTTCCTCTTCGACTACACCGCCGGCTACGGCGAGCACGGGGAGCCGCTCGGACAGCTGCGTTCGACGGGTCTTCGCCCGAAGTTCCTCGACAAGCTCGCCGCCCACGGCCTCCACGTCGAGCCCACGATCTTCGCCTTCGAGAAGTTCGGAGGCTGATCGAGGTGCGAGGAGGTTCGACCCGAGCGCTGAGACGGGCGGGAGCCGGCGTCGCAGCGATGGCCATGGTCGTCCTGTCGGCAGGCCCGGCGTTCGCCGCCAAGGGGCAGATCGACAAGTCCGTCGCCCTGCCCAACGGCGATCTCGGCGTCTACTTCAGCGCCATCGGCCTGGCCCCGTCAGCGACGATCGACCTCGCCAGAGTCCGGACGACGGTCGGCGGTGTCAGCGTCGCCGGCACGGCCACGTTCGTGTCCGCGGCCCCGGCGAAGCTGGTCCGCAAGACCATGCTCACCATCGACATCTCGGGGAGCATGAAGGAGCCGATCAGCGCAGGGTCGCCCACCACGCGCATGCAGGCCGCCAAGGCCGCGGCGAAGTCCTACCTCGACAACGTGCCGGACGACGTCCTCGTCGGCCTGGTGACGTTCGAGTCCACGGCGGTCGTCGTCGTCGAGCCCACGACCAAGCACGACGTGGTCCTGGCCGCGGTGCAGGACCTTCAGGTGAGCACGGGGAACACGGCGCTCTACAGCGCGGCGATCAAGGCCAACACCTCGCTCGGGGGCAGCGGCGCCACGACCCAGTCGAACCAGCTGATCATCTCCGACGGCAGGAACGAGGACCCGACCGGCCCGACGATCGACGCGGCGGTCGCGAGCATCAAGCAGTCGCAAGTGCAGGTCGATGCGGTGTCGATCGCGACCGACCCGGTCGGCACGAAGCAGCTCGGCACCCTGACCGCGGCGGGGGGCGGCAGCACTGTCGACGCGAAGAACGCCGACGACCTGACGGCCATCTTCGAGTCCGCGGCCGCGACCCAGCAGAACCAGCTGCTCGTCGACGTCCCCGTGCCGGCGCAGTTCGCCGGAACGACGCAGACGGTCCAGGTGCAGGTCACGGCCGGCGGGGAGCAGTTCTCCGACGCGACAGCCTTCGCGCTCCCCGCCGCTGCCACGTCCGTCCCCAGCGACGCCGCCTCCGACTACGGCCCCAAGCCGGTCGCATCCACGTCGGCAGGCATCTGGGGCCAGCCCTGGGTCCTCGCCCTCGCGATCCTCGCCTTCGCGATCGGCGTGTTCGTCCTGATCGCGGTCGCGTTCCTGTCGATCGACCGGGAGAACCAGACGTCGGGTCGTGTGCGGCGGCGCCTCTCGCGCTACTCGCTGGTCTCCCGGCAGGAAGCAGCACCGCAGGCGCCCGTGTCCGGCGCCCTCGGGCAGAGCCAGGTCGCGCGCTCGGCGGTCGAACTCGCCGGCCGGGTCGTCCAGCGGCGCGGGCTCGAGGCCGGTCTGGGCGCGAGGCTCGAGGCGGCCGGGCTCCCGCTCAAGCCGCCCGAGTGGTTGATCATCCACCTCGGCATCGCGATCACGGCCGGTCTCGCGCTCGCGCTGCTCACCGGGTTCGGCCTGCTCGCCACCCTGCTCGGTCTCGTCGTGGGCTTCGTCGTGCCGTTCGTCTACCTCTCGGTGAAGGAGAGTCGACGGAAGGCCGAATTCGCCCGCACGCTGCCCGAGACGCTGCAGCTTCTCGCCGGTTCGCTCGCCGCCGGGTACTCCCTTCCGCAGGCGGTCGACACCGTCGTGCGCGAGTCCTCGGGGCCGATGGCCGTCGAGCTCAACCGCGCCATCGTGGAGGCGCGCCTCGGCGTCCCCATGGAGGACGCGCTCGACACGGTCGCGCATCGCATGGACTCCGTCGACTTCCAGTGGGTCGTCATGGCGATCCGCATCCAGCGCGAGGTGGGCGGCAACCTCGCGGAGGTCCTCACCAACGTCGCCGCCACCATGCGCGAGCGGGAGAGGCTGCGCCGCCAGGTCGACGTGCTGTCTGCCGAGGGCCGGCTGTCGGCGATCATCCTCGGCGCGCTGCCGCTGCTCTTCGTGACCTACCTGATCTTGGTCCGTCCCGAGTACATCGGCCTGCTCGTGACGAACCCGATCGGCATCGCGATGATCGTCGTCGGCGTGATCCTGCTGATAGCCGGAGCCCTGTGGCTCCGCAAGGTCGTCACGGTGGAGGTCTGATCATGCAGAGCCTGGTGCTCGTCCTCGGCCTCGCGTTCGTCTTCCTCGGCCTCGTCGGCGTCGTCATGGCCTTCTCCAGCTCGCCCGAGAGCAGCGGCGTGGCCCGGTCGCTGGCGGCGGTGGAGGCGATCCAGGCCGCCCCCGACTCGATGCGCCGAGAGCTCGACGCCCCGTTCAGCGAGCGCGTCACGCGTCCCCTGCTCGCGAACCTCACGGCCCTGGGGCGTCGGTTCACGCCGAACGACGCGTCGGCGCGCCTGCGACGCAAGCTGGACCTCGCCGGCAACCCGCAAGACTGGGACTCCGACCGCATCCTCGCCCTGAAGATGCTCGGGATGCTCGTCGGCGCCGGCCTCGGCGTGCTCCTCCCGCTCCTGGGCGGCAACGTCGGCTGGGCCATCCTGTTCGGCATCGGTCTCGCCGCCCTCGGGTTCTTCCTGCCCAACCTGGTGCTCTACCAGAAGGCCTACGACCGGTCGCAACGCATCCAGCGCGAGCTTCCCGACGCGCTCGACCTGCTCGTCATCTCGGTCGAGTCCGGACTCGGGTTCGACGCCGCGCTCGCCCAGGTGGCGCGCAACACCGAGGGGCCGCTCGCCGAGGAGTTCTTCCGCGTGCTGCAGGAGATGCAGCTGGGCACGGGCCGCTCCGACGCGATGCGCGCGCTCGCCGACCGTACCGACGTGGTCGATCTGCGCGGGTTCATCACCGCGATGGTGCAGGCAGACGCGTTCGGCATCCCGATCGCCAACGTGCTGCGCATCCAGGCGCGCGAGATGCGCACCCGCCGCTCGCAACGCGCGGAGGAGACAGCTCAGAAGATCCCGGTCAAGATCCTCTTCCCGCTGATCTTCTGCATCCTGCCGTCGCTGTTCATCGTCATCCTCGGGCCGGCCGCGATCCAGATCATGACGTCGTTCTCCGGCTTCTAGGACCGTCCCACCGCGTTGTGCCGCGGACTACTCGGTGAAGATGCGCGAGTCGACGAGCTGCTCGGTCACCAGCTGCCCGTCGCGTTCGTACCGGGCCTGGTCGAAGCGCTTGCGGAACTCCATGTCGATCCCCGCCATCCCGCCGCGGTTCTTCTCGATGGTGAGGATCGCCAAGGTGCGGAACCGCTCGGCGTTGGCCGAGCCGTACACGAGGTGGTGCCGGGCGACGACGTCGAACTTCTCGTTGAGCACGAGCACGGTGTCCGCCTCGTAGGCGAGTGCGGACGCCCCCCGCAGGTGCTCCGTGCGCAACCTCTTGCCCTCGGTGATGCCGACCGAGTCGCTCGCCGAGATCGCGAACACCGGCGCACCCGCGGTGAGCGCGAGGTCCTTGAGCTCACCGGCGACGCGCGCCATCCGCACCTCCTCCTCGTAGATCGCGCTGTCGATCGCCACCTTCTGGACGTAGTCGACGACGACCAACGGGTGTCGCACCTCGCGCTCGGCGATCGACGCCGCCGCCGCGGAGATGTCGGCGATCGACGTACGCACGCCACCGCGCAGCACGTTGAGCCGGTCGAGATCGTGGCTGATCGAGGCGAGAGCCTCCGCGCCTCCCGGCGTCTCCGCCAGCTTGTCCGACAGCGAGGTGGCGGACCCGTCGCCCTCGACGAGAGCGCGGACGGACCGCAGCGACACGGCATCGCGGCCCGCGCGCTCCCCGGCCTCCGCCGCGAGCAGCCGCTCGAGGATGTTGACCGCGTCGTGCTCGTAGGAGACGTAGAGGACGGGATGACCTGCTGCGAGGACGTGCCGGGCGACCTGGAGTGCGAACGTCGTCTTGCCGAGCCCCTGCGGGCCACCGAGCAGGGTGAGCTCACCGGGGCGCAGACCACCGGAGAGGTAGCCGTCGAGCGGTTCGAACCCGGTCGCCCACGGACGCATCGTGGCCGCCTCGCCCTGGCGCAGTCGCGAGTCGGTCGCGGCCAGGACGTCGGAGAGCCGGGAGAGCCGGAAGGTCGGTGTCGCGTCATCGATCATGAGGTCATGCTCCCAGACGATCGCAGCCCGGACCGGGACCTCGCTACTCTCCGCCCGCCTGGAACGCGGGGGGACGCTCGGCGCGTGGAGATGCGCGCGGGACGCCGGGTGTGCGAGCGTCAGGTCCCGTGAGCACCCGGAACGCCTTCGGCCGAGCCCGCGGGTCGCTGGACCCGGCGGAGGCGATCGTCGTCGTCGTGCGCTTCGGCGTGCTCGCTCTCTGCGCTCTCCTGACCCTGCTGGCCGAACGGGCCGCGCCGCGGACGCCGCTGCTGCTGCTCACCGCGATCGCGCTGGTGATGAGCATCCCGCTGCCCAGCACCCCCGTCACGCGCATCCGGCCCCTGGTCGAGTCGCTGCTCGTCGCGAGCGTCATCGGGTTCACCTCTCCGCTGCCCGAGCCGCTCCTGCCCTACCTCATCGTGCCGCCGCTCGCGGCAGGGCTGCTGTCCGGTGTCGTGGCCTCGACCGCCGCGACGGTCATCTCGCTCGTGATCCTCGTGGCGGCGCGCGGACGCAACGGCGACCTGACGGACCGCGCGGCGGTCACGCTCATCGCCGAGTGGATCGGCCTCGGCCTCGCGACCGGTCTCGTCGGCGCCTGGGCCAGGTCGGTGTCCACGCGAGAGTCGCAGGCCAACTCGACCTACGTCGCGGCGCACCGCCTGCTGACACGGCTGCGTGACGTCGCCCGCGCGCTGCCCACCGGCCTCGACGAGGTCGCGCTCGCGCAGCAGGTCCTGACCTCGATGAGGGAGGACCTCGGCTTCGACCGTGGCGCGCTGTACGGCCGCGCCGAGGGCGGCGTGCTCATGCCGCTCGCGTATGCCGGCGCCGACCACGTGGAGTGGGTGCCGAGCCAGGAGGAGGGCATCTGGGGCAAGGTCTGGCGCAGCGGCCAGGTCGTCCAGCAGACGGGGACCTTCAGCGACCCGCAGCACGGGCACTCGGCCGTGCTGGCACTGCGCCTCGGGGACCGCCGGGTGGGTCTCATCGGTGTGGAGCGCGACGGCGGGCCATGGTCGACCCGGCACCTCGCCAAGGCCCAGACGCTCGCCGACGACGCCGCCCTGCGCATCGACACCGGCCAGCTGTTCAGCGAGGTGCGGGCGCTCGCGACGGTCGAGGAACGCCGCCGCCTCGCCCGGGAGATCCACGACGGCATCGCCCAGGAGGTCGCCTCCCTGGGCTACGTCGTCGACGACCTCAGCGCCAACACGACGGATCTTCAGACGCGTCAGGACCTCGCCGTCCTGCGCAACGAGCTCACCCGCATCGTGAACGAGCTGCGCCTGTCGATCTTCGACCTGCGCACCGACGTCCAGCCCGCGTCCGGCCTCGGCGCCGCCCTCACCAGCTACGTCCGCGCCGTCGGCGCCGGCTCGGGACTCACCGTGCACCTGGTGCTCGACGAGTCCGCCTACCGGCTGCCGATCGAGGCCGAGACCGAGCTGCTGCGCGTGGCCCAGGAGGCGATCACGAACGCGCGCAAGCACGCCCACGCGCGCAACCTGTGGGTCACCTGCCGCGTCGACCCGCCTCGCGCCTTCCTCCGCATCGCCGACGACGGCCGCGGTCTGGGGTCGGCCCGACCGGACTCCTTCGGCCTCGAGATCATGCGCGAGCGCACCGCGCGGCTCGGTGCCGCCTTCACGGTCCGCAACCGCGTCGGCGGCGGGACCGTGGTCGAGGTGACCGTCGGAGCCCCGACCGGGCGGCCCTACGAGGCTGCGCAGACGAGCGCTCCCGGACAGGGCCGGCACGGGTGATCGCACGCCCGGAGGGCGGCATGGCATGATCAACTCGTTTCACCCGGTGGAACCCGGTCCGACGGTCCTGCGCCGCGGGCCGCGTGCTTGCGCAGCTGAAGGGGGCGGACGGGCGTGGCGATCAGCGTGCTCCTCGTCGACGACCACGAGCTCATCCGCCAGGGGCTGCGACGCGCGTTCGAGCGCGACGGTGACTTCGAGGTCGCCGGCGAGGCCGCCTCGCTCGCCGATGCGCGCCGGCTCCTGAGCCTGCTCACGCCCGACGTCGTGATCCTCGACGTGCGCCTCCCCGACGGCAACGGTCTCGAGGCCTGCCGCAAGGTGCGGGCCGAGTACCCCGAGATGGGCATCGTGATCCTGACGATGTACGCCGGGGACGACCAGCTCTTCGAAGCGCTCGAAGCCGGCGCGTCAGCGTTCGTGCCGAAGAACGCGCCGTCCGAGGACGTCGTGGCCGCGGCCCGGCACGCCAAGAGCTCGCCGCACTCGTTCACGGCCAACGACCTCAACGAGGCGATGAAGCGGAAGCTCTCGCCCAGCGGCCCCCAGCTCAGCCCCCGGGAGCGAGAGGTGCTCGCGCTGCTCGCCGACGGCCTCGGCGTGGCCCAGATCAGCCGCCAGCTCTACATCAGCGAGTCGACGACGAAGACCCACATCAGCAAGCTCTACGAGAAGCTCGGCGCCGGCAACCGCGCCCAGGCCCTGATGACCGCACTCAAGCTGGGACTGCTCAAGCGCGACGAATCCGGAATGTGACGGTGCAGGTCAGGATCGTCCGAACGGCCCACCCCGGTAGGGCTTGACGAGGGATCAAACCGTCACGCTCCGCTGCCATGATGCTCGTGTGCCCCGGGAGTCGGGGTCACCGATTTCCTGGAGGGGCACTCCCATGATCACCCGCATCCGCACCGCGCTCCGTCACGACGAGGGCGCCTCCGCCGTCGAGTACGGCCTGCTGGTCGCCGCCATCGCCGCCATCATCGTCGGTGTCGTCTTCATCCTCGGCGGCAAGGTGTCGTCGGCCTTCAACAAGACCAACACCTGCATCTCCGCGAACGGCACCGCCAGCGGTTGCTGACCTCGGCACGTCGTGCACGGGGGGTCGTCGGGCGGACCGCCCGTCGGCCCCCTGCTCCGGTCCGGCACCATCGCCCTGGGCTGGACGGCTGAGCAGGCGGTCCCGCGCGACGGGTCGCGCCTGATGCTCCGCCGACCTACCCGACCCGCACTCATCCGCCATCTCGAGGGGTCGCCGAATGAACCGCCTCCGCACCACGCTGCGGCGCGACGAGGGCGCCTCTGCCGTCGAGTACGGTCTGATCGTCGCCATGATCGCCGCTGTGCTCGTCGCCGTGATCTTCAGCCTCGGTCTCCTGACCCGGGGCAAGTTCACCCAGACCTGCTCGAACTGGAACGCCGCCGACGGCACCACCAGCTCCTGCTGACCGTGCCCGGTAGAGTCCGCGCCTTGTGACCGACGTAGCGACCGACAGCGCGACCGACGCCCCGAGGGCGGCGGATCGACCGGTCCCCTACCTCCTGCTCGCCGCCGTCGTGCTGGTGGCCGTGCCGATCCGGGCCGCCTACGGCCCGATCCGCGACATCGACCTCTACTGGCACCTGCTGGTCGGCCAGGACATCCTCTCCGGCACGCCCGTGGCCGAGGCGGCTCGAGGCTGGTCCTTCGCTCCGGTGCCCGAAACCTGGGTGAGCACCCAGTGGCTCGCCGAGGTCCTGTTCGCACGCATCGAGGCGTGGGGCGGGCTCGAGGCGATGGTCTGGTACCGCACGCTCTCGACGATCGCCGCGGTGCTCGTCCTCGCGGCCGTGACCATCTGGCGCAGGCCGGTGCGCGCCGGCGTGTGGGTCTTCGCCCTGGCGGGGCTCAGCCTGGCCATCACGGCCGAGGACCGCAGCCAGCAGCTGACGTTCCTGCTGGCTCCCCTCGTCGGCTGGTGGGCCGAGCGGCTGTGGCGCGACGGACGGCTTCCGCGCTGGTGGCTGGTGCTCCCGCTCGTCGTCGTGTGGGCGAACTTCCACGGCGGGTGGGTGATCCTCCCCATCGCGCTCGGCCTCGCGGCGCTCGCCCGGCTCGTCGATGCCGGATGGCGGGACCCCGGCGTACGCCGTGCCCTGCTCCTCGCCGCCGGCACGATGCTGGCCGCCTGCGTGTCACCCTCGGGACTGGACAACGCCCTCGCGGCGCGACGCTTCAACGCCTCGACGATGCTCATCATCGAGTGGCAGCCGGTCAACCTCCGCGACTGGACCGCCGTCCCTCTCATCGGGATGCTGCTGATCCTCGCGATCGCCTGGGCACGCGGACGAGCACGTCCCAGCCGCGGCGAGCTCGTCCTGGTCCTGGGTCTGCTCACCTTCTCGGTGCTCGCCTGGCGCAACCTCACGCCCGCTCTCCTCATGCTGGCCCCGATCCTCACGGGCACGCTGGCGCGTGCCCTCGGTGAACCGGACCCGACCCCGCCGGGGTCGCAGCGGCCTCGCCTGCTCCGGACGTCGCTGGCCGTCACGGCCCTCGGTCTGGTGGGTGCGCTCGTGATGGCCGCGGCGCAGAACCCGGTCATCGACCCGGGCATGCCGCGCACGCTCATCGCCGACATCGCGGCCGCGGGCGCACCGCAGCGGGTGCTCAACACCTACAACGTCGCGGGACCGCTGCTGTGGTTCGGAGGTCACCCGCCGCACGTCACCGTCGGCATCGACGGACGCTCCGACCGCTACGGGAGCGACTACTCCGACCGCTACGAGAACGGGCTGATCCAGGCTCGACCCGGTTGGGAGAGCCTCTTCGACCAGCTCGAGCCGACCTGCGCCCTGGTCGGGTCCTGGGAGGCCATCGGACCGGTCCTGGTGAAGCAGCGCGGCTGGGTCGAGGTGGGCCGCGAGGGCGGCTTCGTGCTGCTGCGCGCCCCGGACGCCCCCGGCTGGTCCCACGCCTGACCGACGTCAGGACGATGCGTCGCCACCGGGGACGAGGTGCGCGACCTCGACGCCGCCGTGGGCCACGGCCCACGCGCGGGCCGTGGCGATCCGTTCGGGCGAGGTCGGGTGCGTGCCGAACCACAGGTGCAGCAGTCGGGGCGGCCGCAGCGCGCCGAGGTTGGTGACCGCGAGGGCGCGGTGCATCGCGGCCACGGTCGCGGGATCGGCGGCGAGGTCGAGGCAGTGCTGGTCGGCTCGACGCTCGACGCGGCGCGAGACCGCGCTCTGCACCGGGGCGCCGAGGAGCCCGACCCAGGCCCCCCCGACGAGCAGCAGGCCGACGACGGCCGGGTCCGACGGTGACGCGGCGTGGCCGAGCCCGAGGACCCAGGACCTCGAGAGCAGGACGGCCGCACCGACGACGGCGAGCGCAGCACCCGCCGCACCGAGGATCGTGCCGGTCCGCACGTCGTGCGCCACGACATGCCCGAGCTCGTGCGCGACCACCGCCATGACCTCGTCGTCGCGGTCCCGGTCGAGGAGCGTGTCGTGCACGACGACCCGACGGGTCGAGCCCAGTCCGGAGACGTAGGCGTTGAGCGCGGTCGTGCGGCGGGAGGCGTCGGCCACGAGCACGTCGCCGACAGCGACGCCGTCCCGCGCGGCGAGCTCGAGCAGCTCGCGGCGCAACGGGCTCTCGGGCATCGGCGTCACGCGCGCGAACAACGGCTCGACGAGGACGGGCACGAGGAACGACAGCACGATCACCAGCGCCCCGGCCACCGGAGCGAGCACGATCCACCAGGCCTCCGGCCACGCGTGCGCAACGGCCACCCACCCGACGAGCGCGAGCGCGGTGAGCAGCCAGCCCAGCGCGAACCCCACGACGAGGTCGCGCATCCACCGTGCCCACGAGCCGGTCGCCAGCCCCGCCTCGAGGGAGCGGCGGCGTACGACGACGGCGGCCGGCAGCGTCGCGGCGCGCGTCACGACGAGCACGAACGTCGCCGCCGACACGGCACCGACCCACCACGGGCCCGGGGCGGCATGCGCCACCGCGGCCGCCGCGCCGCCGAGCACGAGCACCGTCGGCACGAGCACGTCGAGTGCCGTGGCCGTGAGACCCCACGGTCGGACGCCGCGACGGAACGCGCTCTCGCGCTCCTGCTCCGCCCGCGTGAAGTCGCGGTCGAGGTCGGCCGGGGTCACGACCGGCACCGGCTGCGCGGGCACCGCCCGGAGGGTCACGAGCGTGAGCAGCACGCTGCCGAGGAGCAGCACGGCCATCGCAGCGGTCACGGCGTCACCGTGGCCGTCAGGTCGCCAGCGCGCGCAGGCGCGCGCGCCAGGCTGTCTCGAGAGCGGCCGTCCCGGAGCCCGTGACCGCACGGAGCGCGGCCTCGAGGTTGGCGGCCTCGGTGCCGGTCCCCGCCGCCGTCAACCGGTAGAGGCGCACGAGCTGCGCGCGGCCGTACTTCTCCGCGACGACCCGGCAGGCGAGGTCCGCGCCCTCGTAGGCGAGATCGACCTGGGCGCCGTCGAAGGTCTCCTGCGTCGGGAGGTGGGCAGGTGCGGAGCCCGAGCGCTGGGCCTGGACGAGCTCGCGCAGCTCGTCGGTGAGGGCGATCCCGCTGCCGCTGTAGCCGACGTACTCGGCGAAGCCCTCCTCGAGCCACAGCGGCACTCCCGGCGTGCCGGGGGCGTCCGTCGCGACGTGGGTCAGCTCGTGCCGCACGACCACCTCGCGACCGACGGCCGACAGGTGGGCCATGCTCGGCGTGTTCAGCCACACCCGCAGGGCCGGCGCCGTGTCGTCGTCGGCCCGCATCTCCCCCGTCGTCACGGCTGCGTAGCCCTCGAGGGACGCTGTGGTGCGCCCGAGCGCGCGACCGAGCTGCGCGACGGTGCGGGGCACCACCAGCACGGCCTGCTGGCCCCAGCCGGTCCCCCACACGGCGCTGATGTCCGGGACCGCAGCATCGGCCACGCGCGCGTACGACCGCAGCGTGGAGGCGGGGGTGTCGATCCCGACGACGAGGCTGCGACGTCCACGGACCACGGTCAGCGCGCCGAGGTCCCAGGGCTGGGCCCGGCGGTCCGCCGTCGCCTCCGAGACCACGAGCCACCCGGACGACTCACGACGCATCGTGACGCGCTCGTGCACGACCGCGTCGGTCCTGTCGACGTCGTAGCGCAGATGCACCTGGACGTCGAGGACGGCGGTTGCCGTGTCCGCTCCGGGCGCCACCTCGCGGATGTCGTAGACCCATCGGGTCACCGGGAGCGCCGCCAGGCGGGAGAACTGCGGGACCCGGGCGGCCGTGGTCTGCGTACGTCGCCACCCGACGGCATCGTCGTGGGTCACCGCCGTACCGCGCCGAGCGAGCACCGTCGCGATCGCCGACTCCCGGTCTGCCGTGCCGGAGCCGGCTCCCGGGTCGGTCGACGACCCGGGAGCCGCGGTCGAGGTGCCGGATCCGACGCCGGCGACGGCTCGTGCGCCGCTGCCGGCGGGAAGGTTCCTGGGCAGGACGAGACCGACGCCGGCGACCAGGGCGGCGGCGAGCGCGACGACGACGGCCGCCACGACGAGGCGGCGACCGCCGGGACGCGCGTCGGCTCCGCCGCCCGCCGAGGGCGCGGCCGACCAGGGCGGCAGGGGTGCCTCGACGCTCGAGCGCGGGTCGACCGGGAACCAGGGCTGCGGAGCGGCCGACCGGGACTCGGGAGTCTCCGTGCCGTCAGGCACGTCGCCCCATCCGTCGCCGCTCATGAGGACACGGTAGGTGGCGCAGGACGGCAACGGGCGTGCGGGCGCGGAGCCCGCTCATGACGGAGGCGCGCAGGAGTCAGACGACGCGGCCGGCGCCGGAGTAGCGGCTGCCGTACCAGGGCCCCCACGCGGCGATGATCTCCACGCCCGCACCCGGGTTGGAGGCGCTCACCATCATGCCGCCGCCGATGTACATCGAGACGTGGTGCGCCCCGTTGCCGAAGTAGAACAGCAGGTCGCCCGGCCGCAGCTCGCTGCGGCTGATGTGCTGGGTCGCGCCGTACTGCGCCTTGGAGTAGTGCGGCAGGGACACGCCGGCGGAGCGCCAGGCGGCCATGGTGAGGCCGGAGCAGTCGAAGGCGCCGGGGCCGTCGGCACCGGCGACGTAGCTGTGCCCGACCTTCGACAGGGCGTAGGCGACGGCCTGGCTGGCCCTGCTCGACGGCGACCCGCCGCCACTGCCGGCACCGCCGCTGTCGCCGGTACCGGCACCGGCACTGGGGTTGCCGCCGCTGCTCGACCCGCGGTGGCTCGTCCGCGGGGTCGGCTGCTGCGCGGCCTTCGCGGCGGCCGCGGCCTGGGCGGCCGCGATGCGGGCGGCCTTCTCGTCGGCGGCCTTCTTGGCGGCCGCCATCGCGGCGAGCTTGGCGCGCTCGTCGGCCTTGAGCGAGGAGAGCAGCGCCTGGGCTGCCGCGAGCTTGTCGTCGATGCTCTGCTTCTTCGCTGCGGTGTCCACCGCAGCCGCGGCCGCCGCGGTCTTCTGCTGGTCGAGCTGCACCTTCAGCTGGGCGAGGAGGAGCCGGGCGTTCTCGGTCCGGCGCAGGGACGTGCCCTGGGAGCGGGCGACCTGGTCCAGCGCGGCTGTCTGGTCGAGGAACGCCTGCGGATCGTCGGCGAGCAGCGCCTGGAGACTGGGGTCGATGCCGCCGGAGGCGTAGGCCGCCCGCGCCATGGCGTCGACGGCACCCGAGACCTTGCCGTAGGCGATCTCAGCGGCGGCGATCCGCACCTTGAGGGCGCTGATCTTCGACGCGATGTCGGCCTGCTTGGCCTTGGCCTCGTTCCACTGGTCGGCGGCGTCGGCCGCGTCCTGCTGGAGCGCGAGGATCTGGTCCTCGACCTGCTTGATGTCGCGCGTGGGGGCGGCCGTGGCCGCGCCGCTGCCGACCGTGACACCGGAGAGGACGACAGCCAGCACGGCGATCGGGGCCAGGGCTCGCGCGAGCGCGGTCGCGCGCACTCGGGCGAGCAGGTTGGAACTGGTCGCCACGAGGGCGGCTCCTTCTCCCTGTCCGCCTACCGGGTGAGCTGACGGGCTCGGGCGGGAAGATCGCCCTACCACGGTGGGCCGCTCGGCACGGGTGCCGCTCGGTCCGCCGTCGATTCGCCCCAGGGGAAGTGGGTCCCCGGCTCCGAAGCGACCTCCTGCGAGCAGGAGGTCTGTCGAACTCGGCGGGGTGGCCGCTGCCGTCGGATGACGGCGCCTCGCGATCACCTGGCGAGGACCCTACCAAGGATTTCCACCCCGGGAGGACGCCTCGGCGACATCTCCTCGATACCGACGCGTGACCGCTCCGTGACCTCGACCACAGAGGTCGCAGAGCCCCTCCTCCACCGGGGACGACGGAGGCCCGGACCCGTCCGGACCGGTCATCCGGCCGCGCGCCCCGGGCGGTGCCGGGGAGCGTCGGTCGGGTCGTCGGACACCGGGGGGAGGAGCCGCAGCGGCGGCACCAGGCCGGAGTCGGCGAGGACGGCCAGCGCCGTGATCTCCTCGCCCGGGACGCCCTCGGTCGCCCACCACTCGGGAAGGCCGAGCAGGGATGTGACGACGCAGTCGCCGCAGGCGGGTCCTCGGGCCACGCACGTGTCGCAGTCGACGATCACTTCGCACCTCGGCTTCCGTCGGGCCCGGTTCATACCCCGGACCACCTGTCGCCGACGCTAGGCGCGGGGTCCGACAGTGCCGGTGACCCGCGGCAGCGACGGTGCTGTCGTCAGCCCAGGGCCCCGGTGGAGCGCACGGCGTCCGGGTCGAGACCCAGGTCGGCGAGCACGGCATCGGTGTCGGCACCGAGGGCCGGGGCCGACTGCGGGCCGAGCGCCGCCGAGGGCACCCACGCGGCGGGTCGCGCGGCCGGGACGAGCGAGCCGTCGGACAGCGCGGCGTCGGTGACCACGCCGCGGCGTCGGAGGTCCGGGTCGGCCAGCGCCTCGGCCGACGTCCGCACCGGGGTGACGCAGGTCTGGTCCGCCTCGAGCAGCCCCAGCCACTCCTGCCGCGGCCGGGACCCGAACACCGTCGTCAGGCGTCCGCGCAGGGCGTCCTGCCCGGCGACGTCGTACTGCACCATCGCCAGGCCGGGGTCGCCGACCAGCTCGGCGACGCGGCCGAAGAACTGCGGCTCCAGCGCGCCGCAGGCGATCTCGAGGCCGTCGGCGCACCGGTAGATGCCGTAGCAGGCAAGGCCGCCGGAGAGCATGTCCGGGGTCGGCGGGCCCTCGCCGGTCGCGATGACGGACCCCTGGCCGAGGCTCGTGAGCGAGAGCGCGGAGTCGAGCATCGTGACGTCGACCCGGAACCCGTCGCCCGTGCGCGGCTGCGTGACGCGCAGGCCGCTCACCGCGGCGAGCGCGGCCTGCAGGCCGGTGGCCATGTCGGCGAACGGCACCGCCGGCATCGCGGCCGAGCCGTCGGCACCGCGCGAGAGACCCAGGAGCCCGGCGTAGCCCTCGACGTTGAGGTCGTGGCCCGGCAGCGTCGCCCGGTCGCCGTCCCCGTACGCCGTCATCGAGACGTGCACGAGATCGGGGTTGGCCTCGGCGAGCACCTCGGCGCCGAGGCCGAGGCGGTCGAGCACGCCCGGTCGGAACGAGTCGATCAGGACGTCGGAGCGGGCCACGAGCGCGACGAGGACGGCGACGCCCTCGGGGTTCTTGAGGTCGAGCCCGACCGAGCGCTTGCCGCGGCACAGCGCGACGAACACCCCCGACTCGCCCGTCGTGGTGTAGGGCGGCATGACCCGCAGGCCGTCGCCGCCGCGCGGGTCCTCGACCTTGAGGACGTCGGCGCCGAGCCCGACGAGCAGCGACGTGGCATAGGCCCCGGGCAGCAGCCGGGTGAGGTCGAGGACGCGGACCCGGTCGAGCGGGAGCGACGGCGACCCCGTCACGTCAGACCCCGGTGGGGTCGTCGGTGGGTCCGCCCGCGGACGGTCGAAGCACGACCTCGATCGCGTCGCCGTCGGCGCCGCACCAGCGGCACGACACGGTCTCGACGGACTCGGTGACGACCTCGGTCTCCTCGACCACGGCCTCGCCGGCGAGGTCGAGGTGCCAGAACTCGCGCACGCGGCTCGAGCGGACGACGTCGAAGCGGGTGAGGTTGCCGCAGCGCGAGCAGCGCCAGCGGGTGTCGGCGTCGGGCAGCACCACGGGCACGGTGGGAGGTCCCCTCGGGAGGTCGGATCGGATCGGGACGACCTTACGGCGGCGCGCCTCGGCCGCGGCGTCGTACCCCCCGCCTAGCGTCGAACCGTGAGCCCGGCAGCCCCGACCCCCGCACGCGGCACCGCTGCGCCCGGCCGTGCACGGTCCGCGCTGCGCGTCGAGCCGGAGCACCTCGCGCGGCGTCGTCCCGACCAGCCCACCTTCGACGACCTCGGGACCCCCCTCGCCGACGTGACGTTCGTCGTGGTGGACCTCGAGACCACCGGAGGGTCGCCGGGCGACGCGGGGATCACCGAGATCGGCGCCGTCAAGGTCCGCGGTGGCGAGATCGTCGGCGAGTTCCAGACCCTCGTGCAGCCCGGCGTGCCGATACCCGCGTTCATCGCGGTGCTCACCGGGATCACGGACGCCATGCTGGTCGACGCGCCACCGCTCGGCGTGGCGGTGCCGGCCTTCCTCGAGTTCGCCACCGGGGCGGTGCTGGTCGCCCACAACGCGCCCTACGACGTGTCCTTCCTCAAGGGCGCGTGCCTCCGCCTCGGGCGCGCCTGGCCGGACCACACGGTGGTCGACACCGCGCGCCTGGCCCGCGCCGTCCTCCTGCGCGACGAGGTGCCCAACTGCAAGCTCAGCACCCTCGCGCGCCACTTCCACGCCACGACGGTGCCCAACCACCGTGCACTCTCCGACGCCCGTGCCACGGTCGACGTCCTGCACGCGCTCATCGAGCGGGTCGGCTCGCTCGGCGTGCACTCGGTCGAGGAGCTCGCCACCTACACCTCGAGGGTCACCCCGGCCCAGCGCAAGAAGCGGCACCTCGCCGAGTCCCTGCCCGACTCCCCCGGTGTCTACGTCTTCCGTGACGACCAGGGCCGTGCCCTCTACGTCGGCAAGTCCGGCCGCATCCGGTCGCGTGTGCGCACCTACTTCACGGCGTCGGAGACGCGCACCCGGATGGCGGAGATGGTCGGCGTCGCCTCGCGCGTGGACGCGATCCCGTGCAGCACGCCGCTGGAGGCCGAGGTCCGCGAGATCCGGCTGATCGCCGAGCTGGCTCCGCGCTACAACCGGCGCAGCAGGCACCCCGAGCGCTCCGTGTGGGTGAAGCTCACGGCGGAGGCGTTCCCCCGCCTGTCCGTCGTACGCACGGTCAAGGCCGACACCGCGGCCGGTGCTGCCTATCTCGGCCCCTTCGGGTCACGGCGCTCCGCGCTCGAGGCCGTCGAGGCGCTCCAGGCCGCGATCGGCCTGCGCACGTGCACCGACCGCATCTCCCCGCGGCGTACGTCGTCGGCCTGCGTCCTCGCCGAGATGGGGCGCTGCACCGCGCCCTGCACCGGAGCCGTCGACGTCGACGCCTACTCGCCGCTCGTCGTCCAGGCGCGCCATGCGCTCCTCGACGACGTGCGCGACGTCGAGGCCGCGCTCCTCGAACGCCTGCGATCGCTGTCGGCCGACCTGCGCTACGAGGAGGCGGCGCTGTGGCGCGACCGGCTCGAGGCCTTCGCTCGCGGAGCCGCTCGGGCGCAGGAGATCGCATCCCTGGCCTCGATCGAGGAGCTGGTCGCCGCACGACCCACGGCGGACCGGGGGTGGGAGGTGCACGTGGTGCGGCACGGCCGCCTTGCCGGCGCCACCACCGTCGCCCCCGGCATCGACCCGAGGCCCGCCGTCGACGCCCTCGTCGCCACCGCCGAGCAGGTCGAGCACGAGGGCGGCCCCGCGCCGGCGGCGCTCGTCGAGGAGACGGTCCGGGTGCTGCGCTGGCTGGAGTCCGACGGCGTACGCCTCGTTCCTGGCCCGCGGCCGGTCGCGTGGGCGCTCCCTGCGCACGGCGCGGCCGGTCTCGTCGCCCGTTTGCAGACCGCGGGCCGGGCCGACGTCGTGCGCCTGCCCGCGGCCGAGCGGTCGCTGCGGCCGGCGGGCTGACCGTCCGCGCCACGTCGCGGTCCGCGTCGGCCTAGGGTGGCCGCCATGGTGACCGCACTCGTCTTCATCCGCACCGAGCTCCATGCCGTCAACGGGGTCGCCGAGACGATCGCCGGCATCCACGGCGTCAGCGAGGTCTACTCCGTGACCGGCGACCTCGACCTCGTCGCCCTCGTGCGCGTCCGCGAGCTCGACGACGTGAGCGCCGTCGTCACCGACGGGATCGCCACGGTGCCGGGCATCGCGACCACCGAGACGCACATCGCGTTCCGCACGTACAGCCGGCACGACCTCGAGAGCGCGTTCGCCATCGGCCTGGACTGACCCCGGACTCCCCTCCCGCCGCTGTCGGCGGAGACCTTCGGCGGCGGCGTCGGGCTCAGCGGCCGGCGAGCCGGGACGAGACGGCGATCCAGCGGTCCAGGACGGCACGGGACGCACCGCTCGTGATCGCCTCCGCAGCGCGCGGCAGCGCAGCGGCGATGCGGTCGCCGGCCGAGGCCGACGACACGATCCCCAGCGCCGCGTCGTGCGCGACGAGCGCCGCCGCGGCGCCGAGCAGCACGGCGTCGCGCACCGGGTCCAGGCGATCGGAGCGCTCGCCGGAGAGCACGGCGCGCGCCACCTCGGCGTTGAACGTCGCGTCGCGCCCGCGCAACGCATCCGGCTCGGAGCGGGCGATGCCGAGGTCGAGGGCGTCGACGAGCGACTCCACGAGCTCCGCCCCCGTCGCGTCCCAGACGCGCGTGGGCGCGTGGGTCGACAGCTCGTCGAGGCCGTCCTGGCCGCGGACCACGACCGCGCGCGTCCCTCGGTCCAGCAGCGCCTGAGCCATGACCGGCGCGAGCCGCGGGTCGGCGCAGCCCACCACCTGCGCGGCCGGGCGGGCGGGGTTCGCGAGCGGGCCCAGCACGTTGAAGATCGTCGCGACCCCGAGCTCCCGGCGGGTCACGGCCGCGTGGCGCATCCCCGCGTGGAACACCGGGGCGAAGCAGAAGACGATGCCGGCCTCGGCCAGGCAGTCACCGACCGCCGCGGGGGCCAGGTCCACCGCGACGCCGAGCGCCTCGAGGACGTCGGCCGACCCGGCCGCGGAGCTCGCGGCGCGGTTGCCGTGCTTGACCACCGGGGCGCCGGCCCCGGCCACGACGACAGCGGCCATGGTGGAGATGTTGACCGTGTTGGAGCGATCGCCCCCGGTGCCGCAGGTGTCGACCGTGGGTCCCGTGCCCGGGGCGAGCTCCACCGCCGCAGCGTGGGCGAGCATCGCCGACACGAGGCCGGACACCTCGGCGGGCGTCTCCCCCTTGGCACGGAGCGCGACCAGGAAGCCGGCGAGCTCGACCGGCGTCGCGTCGCCCGACATGGCGCGGTCCATGGCCCAGGACGCGTCGTCCGGCGCCAGGTCCTCGCGGCGCAGCAGGGCGGCGAGGAGGTCGGGCCAGGTCCGCTGGTCAGGAGCGGAGGGGTCGACGGAGGGCGGCGGTGCTGAGGTCACGCCCGAACCCTAGCCAGCGGGAGGCCGGTCGAGCGGAGACGTTCGCAGCGGGGCCGGCTCAGCCGCTCGTGACAGCCGTGCGCTGGCGCAGCAGGACCGCGGCCGCCTCGGCGAGCAGCACGGGGTCGATCGGGCGCGGGATGACGGCCTCGGCCTGCGACCAGGTGGCCAGCCAGGCGTCCTGCGGCCGGCCGAGGAGCAGGAGGACGGGCGGGGCGTGGTAGATCTCGTTCTTCATCCGCCGGGCGATGCCCATCCCACCCGAGGGGACCGCCTCGCCGTCGAGGATCGCGAGGTCGACGCCACCCTCGTCGAGACGACGGATGATCGCCGGCTCGGTGGCGAACTCGTGGCACTCGACGAAGGGCAGGTCGGCGGCCGGACGGCGCCCGAGGGCGGCGATGACCGCGGCGCGCACGGTGGCGTTGTCGCTGTAGACCAGCACGGTGAGGGGGCGCTCGGCGGTGCTCATGGCGGCATCGTATCGGGGCCGGCGGGCGAAGCCGCGGCGAGTCATCGGGAGGCCCGCGCCACGCCGTAGGACGGACCGAGGGGGTGGGGGCGCCGAGCGGCCCCGGACCTGACACAATGCCGCGCGTGGCGACCGCAACCGTGATCGAGAACGCTCCCGCGCACGCGCCGGCCAACCGGCCGAACCTGGTGTCCGTCGGCACCATCGTGTGGCTGTCGAGCGAGCTGATGTTCTTCGCTGCCCTCTTCGCGATGTACTTCACGATGCGGGCGGTCAACCAGGCGACCTGGTCGGAGTACACCGAGAAGCTCAACGTCCCCTTCGCGGCCGTCAACACGATCATCCTCGTGCTGTCCTCGGTGACCTGCCAGCTCGGCGTGTTCGCCGCCGAGCGCGGAGACGTCCGCAAGCTGCGGATGTGGTTCATCATCACGTTCGTCATGGGCTCGGTCTTCGTCGCCGGCCAGGTCACCGAGTACGCCCAGCTCGTCAAGGAGGGCATCACGCTCTCCTCGTCGGCCTACGGCTCGGTCTTCTACCTCACGACCGGCTTCCACGGCATGCACGTGACCGGTGGGCTCATCGCTTTCCTCTTCGTGCTGGGCCGCACCTACGTCTCCCGTCGCTTCACGCACCGCCAGGCCACCACCGCGATCGTCGTCTCGTACTACTGGCACTTCGTCGACGTCGTGTGGATCGGCCTGTTCACGATGATCTACCTCATCAAGTGACGACCTGAATCCCCGACCACTGCCCCCGCACCGACAGTGAAGGCGCATTCGTGACCAGCACCTCAGTACGACGGCACCGGGCCACCGGCCTCGTCGTCCTCCTCGCGGCCCTCGTGGCGACCGGCGTCGGGTACGCCGCCGTCACGGACTCCGCGCAGGCGGCGCCGCCGCAGGCCTCCGAGACTCAGGTCCAGCAGGGGCGCCAGCTCTTCCTCGAGGGCTGCGCCACCTGTCACGGGCTGGCGGCCCAGGGCACCGACAGCGGCCCGGGCCTCATCGGCGTGGGTGCCGCCTCGGTCGACTTCCAGGTGACCACCGGCCGCATGCCCCTCTCCGCCCCCGCCGTGCAGGCACCGCGCAAGACGCCGCAGTACACCCCCGAGCAGGTCACGGCCCTCGCCGCCTACGTCGCCTCGCTCGGCGCCGGGCCGGCGATCCCCTCCGACTCCGACCTCAGCACGACCGACGCGAACCTCGCCGAGGGCGGCGAGCTGTTCCGAACGAACTGCGCGCAGTGCCACAACTTCGCGGGCAAGGGCGGGGCGCTCTCCGACGGCAAGTACGCGCCGACGCTGATGAACGCCACCCCGCGCGAGATGGTCGAGGCCATGCTCACCGGGCCGCAGAACATGCCGAACTTCCCGAACGCCACCCTGCCGCTGGAGAAGAAGCAGGCGATCGTCAAGTACATCACCGACAACCTGCAGAACGCCGCGGCACCGGGCGGCCTGGCCCTCGGTTCCTACGGCCCGGTGACCGAAGGCGTGTTCATCTGGACTGCAGGCATAGGCGCGCTCCTGCTCGCCGCGGTCTGGATCGGGGCGAAGGTGCGATGAGCGACAACCACGGCACGGACGTCTCGGTGGCCGAGCACGGGGACACCCCCGAGTTCCCCCTCCCGCCGCACCACCACCGCATCACCGACACCGACCCGAAGGCCGCGAAGCGCGCGGAGCGCCAGGTCGCCGCGATGTTCGGCCTCTCGGCGCTGTGCACGATCGGGTTCGTCGTCGCCTACGTCGCCATCCCGACCGACACGTTCATCGCGCTCGGCCCGATCGGCATCGTCCAGCTCTCCAACCTCGTGCTCGGCCTCACCTTCGGCCTCGCGATCCTGCTCATCGGTCTCGGTGCGATCCAGTGGGCCAAGAAGCTCATGGCCGACGAGGAGATCATCGGCGAGCGTCACCCCCTCGGCTCGCCGAAGGAGGACCAGGACGCCGCCCTCGCGGAGTTCCAGACCGGCCTCGCGGAGTCCGGCTTCGTCGAGCGGAAGATCGTGCGCCGCACGCTGATCGGGGCGCTCGCACTCTTCCCGATCCCGCTGATCGTCGTGCTCAAGGACATGGGACCGCTGCCCGTCGACTCGCTCAACCACACGATCTGGCGCAAGGGCAGCCGCATCGTGGTCGACGTCACCGGCAAGCCGCTGCGTCCCGAGGACCTCGCGATCGGCACGCTGGTCTCGGCCTCCCCCGAGGACCTCGACAAGATCCAGGAGCTCGAGGGCAACCAGAACGCGCGTGCCAAGGCCTCGATCATCCTCGTGCGCATGCGCCCGAGCGACATCAAGAGCCAGCAGTCGCCCGAGGGCCAGACCTGGGACTACCAGGGCATCCTCGCGTTCTCCAAGATCTGCACCCACGTGGGCTGCCCCATCGCGCTCTACCAGCAGCGTCAGCACTCGCTGCTGTGCCCCTGCCACCAGTCGACCTTCGACCTGGCAGACGGCGGCAAGGTCATCTTCGGGCCCGCTGCCCGGCACATGCCGCAGCTGCCGATCACCATCGACTCCGAGGGTTACCTCGTCGCGCAGAGCGACTTCCAGGAACCGGTCGGCCCGAGCTTCTGGGAGCGCGGATGAGCCTCATCGTCAAGGAGGCCGGCAAGGCGATCAGCCGTGCCGACGAGCGGGCGCCGATCTCGTCGCTCGCCAAGGCCAACCTGCGCAAGATCTTCCCGGACCACTGGTCGTTCATGCTGGGCGAGATCGCGCTCTACTCGTTCATCATCCTGCTGCTCACCGGCGTCTACCTCACCATCTGGTTCAAGCCGTCGATGATCGAGGTGCCCTACCACGGGTCCTACGCACCGCTCGACGGCATCCCGATGTCGGAGGCCTACGCCTCGGCGCTCAACATCAGCTTCGACGTCCGCGGCGGTCTGCTCATCCGGCAGATCCACCACTGGGCCGCCCTGTTCTTCATGGCCGCGATGATCGTGCACATGTTCCGGATCTTCTTCACCGGAGCGTTCCGCAAGCCGCGCGAGCTCAACTGGGTCATCGGCGGCTCGATGATCATGATCGGCCTGCTCGAGGGGTTCGCGGGCTACTCCCTGCCCGACGACCTGCTCTCCGGCGTGGGTGTGCGCATCGTCGCGGGCATCATCGAGTCGATCCCCGTCGTGGGCACCTACCTGATGTTCTTCATCTTCGGAGGGCAGTTCCCGGGCAGCGACTTCATCCCGCGCCTCTACACGTTCCACGTGCTCCTGGTGCCGGGCATCCTGCTCGCCCTCGTAGGCCTGCACCTCGTGCTGATCTTCTACCACAAGCACACGCAGTACCCCGGGCCCGGACGCACCAACACCAACGTCGTGGGCTATCCCCTCTTCCCGGTCTACACCGCGAAGGCCGGTGGCTTCTTCTTCGTCGTCTTCGGCGTCACCGTCCTCATCGCGTCGATCGTCACGATCAACCCGATCTGGGCCTACGGCCCCTACGTGCCCGACCAGGTGACGGCCGGCTCCCAGCCGGACTGGTACATCGGCTTCCTCGACGGCATGCTGCGCGCCATTCCGCCGGGCTGGGAGACGGTGATCTGGGGCCACACCATCAGCTGGAACATCTTCGTGCCGGGCCTGGTGATGCCGGGGGTGCTGTTCACCCTGCTGCTGGGCTACCCGTTCATCGAGGCCTGGGTCACCGGCGACACCCGCGAGCACCACCTGCTCGACCGCCCGCGCAACGCACCGACCCGCACCGCGCTCGGAGTCATGGCCATCACGTTCTACGGGATCCTCGTCCTCAACGGCGCGAACGACATCATCGCCCAGATGACGAGCATCCCGTTCAACTACATCACCTGGTTCACCCGCGTCGGCATCGTCGTCTTCCCGCCGCTCGCATTCGTGGCCACCCGCCGCTTCTGCCTCGGACTGCAGCGTCGCGACCGCGACCTGCTGCTGCACGGTCGCGAGAGCGGGCAGGTGCTGCGTCTCCCTCACGGCGAGTTCATCGAGATCCACACGCCGATCTCCGACACGGAGAAGGCCGTCATCCTCTCGAAGGTGGACGTGCCCGTCATCGAGGCGCCGCCGGCGACCGACGAGAACGGTGTCGTCACACCGGGGCTCAAGGGCAGGCGTCGTCGCGCGAAGTGGTCGCGGTTCTACTTCGGCGACAACGTCGCGAAGCCCAGCGCCGCCGAGATCGAGGCGGCCGCGCACCACGCCCACGAGGAGCACGACCACGAGGTCGAGGAGCTCACCGAGGGCGGCAAGGACATCCCGGCGCGGCTCACCGACTGAGCCCGACGGCACGTACGACGACGACCCCCGCACCTCGGTGCGGGGGTCGTCGTCGTACGCCGTTCAGCCCAGCCGTGCGAGCAGCCCGGGCGAGGCCTGTCGCCACGACCGGGCGTCGGCTCCGTGCACCCGGTGGCAGCCGTCGGTCTCGATCAGGGCCCAGCCGTTCTGCTCGGTGAACAACCCGACCACCGTGGTGTGCTCGACCGTGCACGGCTTCTCGGGGCCGCTCGCCTCGAGCGCGGACACGAGCGCCGCGGACGCGGCGCGACCGAGCTTCTCGCCCGACCGGAAGTGCAGCAGCGGCGATCCGTCAGCGTCCTTCTCCGCGGCGTAGCGGCACAGGGTCACCGCCGACGCGGGGGTCGCGACGGGACGCACGGCCGCCTGCGAGCCGCACGCGGTGAGCATCAGGGGCGCGGCGCTGCAGACTGCCGTCGTCGTACGCCTCATCGGACCTCCCCGGTGCCGTGCCCTGGCACTGCGACGCGCACAGTCCGAGCACGGTTCCGCCCGGCCGCAGGTGGCTCAGGTCAGGGCGCTGTACTGCTGCCAGCGTGACCAGGACGTGTTCCAGAGGCCGAGGCCGTTGCCGCTCTCCATCAGGCGCGAGCTGCCGGTGTAGATCACGACGTCGCCGGGCCGTGACACGGAGTAGAACCAGGCCGCGTTGCTCGTGCTCATGCCGGTGCAGCCGTGCGAGACGTTGCTGTGACCCTGGTGGGCCACCGACCACGGAGCGGCGTGCAGGAACTCCCCGGAGTTGGTGATCCGCATGGCGTACTCGACCTCGAGCCGGTAGTACTCCGGGTCGGTCTTGAGCGTGCCGCCGGTGGAGGCATCCATGATGCGGGTGCGCTCCTTGCTCATGATCACCTTGATGCCGCTGCGGGTCTCGAACCCGGCCTTGCCCGTGGTGATCGGGATCGTGCGGATCGTCCGGCCGTCCTGGGTGACGCGCAGCTGGTCGGTGCGCATGTCGACGAAGGACACCATCGCCGGGCCGGTTCGGAAGGTCGCGGTGACGTTCTTCCCGCCCCACAGCGCCGACCCGAAGCGCACGCCCTTGAACGCGGCGGTGACCGCCACGGTCGCGTTGCCCTTCCAGAAGACCTGCGGGCGGTAGACGAGCACGTCGTCAGACTGCCAGCGCCAGCCGCCCACGACCGGCCCGCCGTCGACGGTCACGGTCAGCCGTCGCTCTACGGCGGCCCGCTGCGCGACGCTGCGGACCTGGTGGTCGAGGTCGAGCCGGATCGGCATGCCGACGCCAACCACCTGGCTGGCCGTCGGCGTCATCGAGAACGCGAGGAAGCTCGTCGGCGCGACCGTGCGGATGGTCTCCGAGAGCGCCGTCGGCAGGCCGGTGCGGTCCACCGCGGTGGCTGCCACCGAGTAGCGGGAGGCGTAGTCGAGGGTGCCGTCCGCTGCCGTCCAGACCAGGCCGTCGCTCGACAGCGTGCCCGGAACTGCGCCTCGGGGCCCGGAGACGACGACGTCGGTGAGGCGGCCCGACTTCACCTTCACGACGAGAGGCGTGGCCGGGGCCACCGGCTTGCCCGTGGCGGCGGGGCTCAGGGTGATCCGTGCGACGGACTGCTGGACGACCGTGCCGGCGTGCACGCCGAGCTGCCCGATCGAGCAGCCGGTGAGCGCGAGGGCTCCCGCCGCCAGCACGCATGCGGGGACCACGACGCGGCGCAGCGCGGCCATGTGGTCCTCCCCGGGCACGATCCGACCGGCCACCTGGCGGGGACCATGATCGAAGTGTCGGCAGACGGAGCCTCGGAGTCCAGCCTCGAGAGGTGTCAACTCGGTGACGGTGCGCGGCAGCAGAGCCCGCAGGGCGCAGGAGAGCCCTCTGGACGCGCGAGAGCCCCCTGGCGCCGCCCAGGGGGCTCTCGGATGCTGCGCTACGGCGGACGGGCCGCTCAGACGTCCGCGAAGGGTCCGCGGTAGTACTCGACGACGAAGCCGACGAGCGCGGCCATGAGCAGGCCGACTCCGAGGATGACCATCCACACGGCGAAGATCAGGCCGAGGATCACGACGCCGGTCGACCCGGCCACGGCCAGCGGCCACCACGAGTGCGGGCTGAAGAAGCCGTAGTCGGGGTCGGCGTCCTCGATCTCCGCGTGGGGGTCGTCCTCCGGCCGCACGCCGACGCGGCGCGAGGTGTAGAGGACGTAGAAGCCGACGAGGAAGGCGAGCGCACCGGTGAGCGCGAGGGCGGTCGAGCCCACGATCTCCTTGGTGATCACCCAGTAGACCGTGGCGATCACCGCGTAGAACGCGGCGCCGCCGGCGAAGAGGAGGCCTTCGATCTTCACGAGTCCGAGCCCTTCGCCGAGCTGGCCACGAGCTCGTCGAGCACCTTGCTGCGCTTCTGCGTGGCGACGTCGACGAGATCGGGGTGATGGAGGTCGAACGCCGGCCGCTCGGAGCGGATCGGCGGGATGCTCGTGAAGTTGTGGCGCGGCGGCGGGCACGAGGTCGCCCACTCGAGCGAGCCGCCCCAGCCCCACGGGTCGTCGACGGTGACCAACGGTGCCGTCTTCCACGTCTTGTAGACGTTGTAGAGGAACGGCAGCGTCGAGATCCCGAGGATCACCGACCCGACCGTGCTGATCACGTTGAGGTCGGTGAAGCCGTCCGAGGGCAGGTAGTCGGCGTAGCGGCGGGGCATGCCCTCGGCGCCGAGCCAGTGCTGCACCAGGAACGTGGTGTGGAAGCCGACGAACACGAGCCAGAAGTGGATCTTGCCCAGGCGCTCGTCGAGCATCCGGCCGGTCCACTTGGGCCACCAGAAGTAGTAGCCGCCGAACATCATGAAGACGACCGTGCCGAAGACGACGTAGTGGAAGTGCGCCACCACGAAGTAGGAGTCCGACACCTGGAAGTCGACCGGCGGGGCGGAGAGCAGGATGCCCGTGAGGCCGCCGAACAGGAAGGTGACGAGGAACCCGAGGGTCCAGAGCATGGGTGTCTCGAAGCTCACCTGCCCTCGCCACATCGTGCCGATCCAGTTGAAGAACTTCACGCCGGTCGGGATGGCGATGAGCATGGTCATGAACGCGAAGAACGGCAGGTTGACCGCGCCGGTGACGTACATGTGGTGCGCCCACACGGCCACCGACAGCGCCGCGATCGCGATGGTCGCGAACACGAGGCCCTTGTAGCCGAAGATCGGCTTGCGGCTGAAGACCGGGATGATCTCGCTCGCGATGCCGAAGAACGGCAGCGCGAGGATGTAGACCTCCGGATGGCCGAAGAACCAGAACAGGTGCTGCCACAGGATCGCGCCCCCGTTGGCGGCGTCGAACACCTGCGTGCCGAACTTGCGGTCCGCCTCGAGGACGACGAACGCCGCGGCCAGCACCGGGAAGGCCATGAGCACCAGGATGCTGGTGAGCAGGACGTTCCAGGTGAAGATCGGCATGCGGAACATGGTCATGCCGGGCGCGCGCATGCAGAAGATCGTGGTGATGAAGTTGACGGCGCCGAGGATGGTGCCGAGACCACCGGCGGTGAAGCCGAGGATCCACAGGTCCGAGCCGACGTTGGGCGAGTTGATGGCGTTCGACAGCGGGGAGTAGGCGAACCAGCCGAACGACGCCGCGCCGCCCGGGGTGAAGAACCCGATGCAGACGACGACCCCCCCGAAGAGGAAGAACCAGAAGGCCAGCATGTTCAGGCGCGGGAACGCGACGTCCGGCGCACCGATCTGCAGCGGCATGATGGCGTTGGCCAAGCCGGCGAACAGCGGCGTCGCGAACAGCAGCAGCATGATCGAGCCGTGCATCGTGAAGAGCTGGTTGTACTGCTCCTGGCTGAAGAACTGCAGACCCGGCTGGGCGAGCTCGGCCCGCATCATCAACGCCATCACGCCGCCGAACAGGAAGAAGAAGAACGTGGCGATGAGGTACATGTAGCCGATCACCTTGTGGTCGGTGGAGGTGATCCACTTGACCAAGGTGCGGCCGAACTTGTGGCGCGCGGGATCCGCGGCCGTCATGCCGTCGGGGTCCGGCCCCGTGATCGAGGGGCGCTCTTCGATGCGAGTCACTTGCCACTCCCCGATTGGTCGTCGCGACCGGTGTTGCCGCCCGCATTTCCTGTCGTGATGATGCGGCCGGTCTGCAGCGTGCCGGACTGGCCGGCCGCCTTGAGGGCTGCGATGTGGGCGTCGTACTCGGCGCGGGTCACGACATGCACGTTGAACAGCATGTCCGAGTGGTAGGTGCCGCAGAGCTCGGCGCACTTGCCCGCGAAGACGCCGACCTTGTTCGGCGTGAGCTCGAAGGCGTTCTCACGGCCCGGGATGACGTCCATCTTGAACAGGAACTGCGGGACCCAGAACGAGT
>JADGOZ010000185.1 GCA_017882705.1 Candidatus Nanopelagicales bacterium
CGTCGCCAAGAAGGCTCCGGCCCGCAAGGTCGCCGCGAAGAAGGCTCCGGCCAAGCGCGTCGCCAAGAAGGCTCCGGCCCGCAAGGTCGCCGCGAAGAAGGCTCCGGCCAAGCGCGTCGCCAAGAAGGCCTGACCAGCTCGACGTCACGAAGGGCCCGACACCTCACGGTGTCGGGCCCTTCGTCCGTGACGACGCGGGTCAGTCGTCGTCCGCCGCGTCGAACGCCTCGTTGCGCTTGTGCATCCGGTCCAGGACTCCCTGGGCCTCTTCGCGCGTGGAGTAGGGACCGAGCCGCTCGGCGTTCGGGTCGCCCTGACCGAGCTCGACCTGCTGGGTGCGCAGGTTGAACCACCACTCCTCGAGCGCCATCGCTCCTCCTCGTCCAGGTCATCGGCTGCGGCGTCGTCTGCCGCACCGCCGGACTGCTCCTAGACTCACCACCATGTCACTTCAGCCCGGCGTGGTCAGCCCGATGCGCAGCGTGCCTCCGCACATCCCTCGCCCCGAGTACGTCGGCCAGAAGCGCGCGGCGCGTCACACCGGCAGCGAGGTCAAGGACGCCGAGACCATCGAGAAGATGCGCGTCACCTGCAGCCTCGCCGCGCAGTCGCTCGCAGCCGTCGGCGAGGCCATCAGGCCGGGCGTCACCACCGACGAGCTCGACCGGATCGGCCACGAGTTCCTCTGCGACCACGACGCCTACCCCTCGACCCTCGGCTATCCCGGCGGCGGTCGCGGTCCGGTCTTCACCAAGTCGCTGTGCACGTCGCTCAACGAGGTCGTGTGCCACGGCGTCCCGGACTCGACGGTCGTCCAGGACGGCGACATCGTGAACATCGACATCACGGCGTTCAAGCACGGCGTGCACGGCGACACCAACGCGACGTTCCTCGCCGGCGACGTCGACGAGGAGTCGCGGCTGCTGGTCGAGCGCACGCACGAGGCGACGATGCGCGGCATCAACGCCGTCGCCCCGGGGCGCCAGCTGAACGTGGTCGGTCGCGTCATCGAGTCCTACGCCCGACGCTTCGGCTACGGCGTCGTCCGCGACTTCACCGGTCACGGCATCGGCACGGCGTTCCACTCCGGCCTCGTCGTACCGCACTACGACGACCCGACGGCGACGACCATCCTCGAGACCGGCATGACGTTCACCATCGAGCCGATGATCAATATCGGCACCTACGAGTGGACCATGTGGTCCGACGGCTGGACGATCGTCACGGCCGACCACAAGCGGTCGGCGCAGTTCGAGCACACCGTCCTCGTCACGGGCAACGGCGTCGAGATCCTCACCCTTCCCTGAAGCCGATCGGCGACCTGGGGGCCCCACGTGGGGCCAACCAGGGTCCGACTCCCCTAGCCTTCGTCCCATGACGAGCTCCACGACGCCTCTGGCCTGGCCGCACGACGTCCACACGCTCGCGATCGACATCGGGGGCAGCGGCTTGAAGGCGGCGATCCTCGACCCGATGGGCGTGATGGTGACCGAGCGCGTCCGGGTCGACACGCCCTACCCGTGCCCGCCGCACGTGCTGGTCGAGTCGCTGCGAGCGCTCACCGACGGGCTCGGCTCGCACCACCGCGTGTCGGTCGGCTTTCCGGGCCTCGTGCGCGGCGGCCGCGTGCGCAACATCCCGTCGCTCTCGCGCGCGGCCTATGACGGCGACGCCGATCCCGAGCTCGAGAAGGCGTGGCGCGACTTCGACCTCGCGGGCGCGCTCTCGGACGCGTACGGGGTGCCGGTGAAGGTCGCGAACGACGCCGACGTGCAGGGCTGCGCCGTCGTCGCCGGTCAGGGCTTCGAGTTCGTCATGACGCTGGGGACCGGGGTCGGTACCGCGCTGTTCCTCGACGGGCGGCTGCTGCCGCACCTCGAGGGAGGGCACGCGCCGTTCCGCAAGGACCAGACCTTCGAGGACCAGCTCAGCAACGTCGCCCGCAAGGAGATCGGCAACGGTCGCTGGGGGCGCCGCGTCGTGAAGGCCATCGCGGCCTACGACCGGTTCCTCTTCTTCGACACGATCCACATCGGCGGCGGCAACGCCAAGCACCTGGACCCCTCGACGCTCCCGCCCCACGCACGGATCGTGAGCAACACCGCCGGCATCATCGGCGGCGTCCGGCTGTGGGACCTCGACACGTGACGACGTCGACGCGTCAGGATCCGACAGTAGTCCCGCTTTCAATTAACCCGTCATTCACGTAGCCTGAGCACATGACCGAGTGGCTCACGACCGAGCAGCAGCGCCGCTGGCGTGCCTACATGGCCGCCACGACCCTGCTCGACGAGAAGCTCAGCCGGGAGCTGCAGGCCGCGCACGGCCTCACCATCGCCGACTACGAGATCCTCGTGCGACTCTCCGAGGCGCCCGACCGCCGCCTGCGGATGAGCCAGCTCGCCGCCCACACGCTCGCGAGCCGCAGCAGGCTCTCCCACCAGGTCGACCGCCTCGAGAAGTCCGGCCTCGTCGAGCGTCAGGCCTGCGAGAGCGACCGCCGCGGCGCGAACGCCTTCCTCACCCAGCACGGCTGGGAGGTCCTCGTCGCCGCCGCGCCGACCCACGTCGAGGGCGTGCGCCGCCACCTCGTCGACCTGCTGACCGACGAGGAGTTCGCCGCGATGGGCAAGGCGCTCGCGATCGTCGCGCAGCACCTGCAGGGCCTCGAGCCCGACTGCGAGCCCAGCCCGGCAGC
>JADGOZ010000186.1 GCA_017882705.1 Candidatus Nanopelagicales bacterium
AGACCGCCGTGGCCAACGCCAACGCTCCCACACCGGGTTCGACCGATCCGTCGGTCATCCGGAACTTCTGCATCATCGCCCACATCGACCACGGCAAGTCGACCCTGGCCGACCGCATGCTGCAGATCACCGGCGTCGTCGACGGCCGCCAGATGCGGGCGCAGTACCTCGACCGGATGGACATCGAGCGCGAGCGCGGCATCACCATCAAGAGCCAGGCAGTCCGCCTGCCCTACACCTCGTCCGACGGCACGACGTACGTCCTCAACCTCATCGACACCCCCGGCCACGTCGACTTCACCTACGAGGTCTCCCGCAGCCTGGCCGCGTGCGAGGGCGCGATCCTGCTCGTCGACGCCGCGCAGGGCATCGAGGCGCAGACCCTGGCCAACCTCTACCTCGCGCTCGAGAACGACCTGCAGATCATCCCGGTGCTCAACAAGATCGACCTGCCGGCCGCGCAGCCGGAGAAGTACGCCGCGGAGCTCGCGAAGATCATCGGCTGCGACCCCTCCGACGTGCTGCAGGTGAGCGCCAAGTCCGGTTTCGGCGTCGACGCCCTGCTCGAGGAGGTCGTCAAGCTCGTCCCCGCCCCGGTCGGCGACCCGAAGGCGCCGGCCCGCGCGATCATCTTCGACTCCGTCTACGACAGCTACCGCGGCGTCGTCACCTACGTCCGGGTCATCGACGGCCACCTCTCGACTCGCGAGCGCATCCAGATGATGAGCACGGGCGTGGTCCACGAGATGCTCGAGGTGGGAGTCATCTCGCCCGACCCGAACCCGTCCGCGGGCATCGGCGTAGGGGAGGTGGGCTACCTCATCACCGGCGTGAAGGACGTGCGCCAGTCGCGTGTCGGCGACACCGTGACCTCGCAGCGCAACGGCGCCACGGAAGCGCTCGGTGGCTACCGCGACCCGAAGCCGATGGTCTTCTCCGGCCTCTACCCCCTCGACGGCTCGGACTACCCCGAGCTGCGCGACGCCCTCGACAAGCTCCAGCTCAACGACGCCGCGCTCGTCTACGAGCCCGAGACCTCGGTGGCGCTGGGCTTCGGCTTCCGCTGCGGCTTCCTCGGCCTGCTCCACCTCGAGATCGTGCGCGAGCGCCTCGAGCGCGAGTTCAACCTCGACCTGATCTCCACCGCACCCACGGTCAACTACCGCGTGGTGATGGACGACGGCTCCGAGGTCATGGTCACCAACCCCAGCGAGTTCCCCGGGGGCAAGGTCAGCGAGGTCTTCGAGCCGATGGTGCGCGCGACCGTGCTGGCGCCGAGCGAGTACATCGGCGCGATCATGGAGCTGTGCCAGACCCGGCGCGGCAACCTGCTCGGGATGGACTACCTCTCCGAGGAGCGCGTCGAGCTGCGCTACACCCTGCCCCTCGCCGAGATCGTCTTCGACTTCTTCGACGCGCTGAAGTCCAAGACCCGCGGCTACGCCTCGCTCGACTACGAGCCCACCGGTGAGCAGTCCTCCGACCTGGTCAAGGTCGACATCCTGCTGCACGGCGAGCCGGTCGACGCCTTCTCCTCGATCGTGCACAAGGACAAGGCGTACGCGTACGGCGTCTCGATGGCCGGCAAGCTGCGCGAGCTCATCCCCCGGCAGCAGTTCGAGGTGCCGATCCAGGCCGCGATCGGCGCCCGGGTCATCGCCCGCGAGACCATCCGTGCGATCCGCAAGGACGTCCTCGCGAAGTGCTACGGCGGCGACATCACCCGCAAGCGGAAGCTCCTCGAGAAGCAGAAGGAGGGCAAGAAGCGGATGAAGATGGTCGGTCGCGTCGAGGTCCCCCAGGAGGCGTTCATCGCCGCGCTCTCGACCGACGAGTCCGCGGCCAAGCCCAAGGCCTGACCGCCCGCTACGTCGCTTCGCTCCCGTCCTTGCCGCGGACGGCCGACTCCACCGGATCCCGGGACTCCTCGACCCTGTCCGGTCCAGGATGGGTCAGACGACGACCGGGGTTACTCCCCAGTACAGTGCCGCCACCGCACGTGCCCGCCGGGGCCGATGACGAGGAGCTCGCCGTGTCCGACGCAGTCCAGCAGTCCGTGCCGAGCGCAGGCCGGACGACCACCGGTCCTGAGACCCTGCCCGCCACCGAGCCCTCGCTCGGAGCCATGTTCTACGCCCGGGTCGCCGCCGACCCGGCGCGCGAGGCCTTCCGCGGGCCCAAGCCGACCGGCGGCTGGGAGTCGTGGAGCTGGGGTCGCAGCGGTGAGCGGGTGACCGAGCTCGCCGGAGGATTCCTCGCCCTCGGCCTCGCCGCCGAGGACCGCGTCGCCATCGCGATGAGCACCCGGCTCGAGTGGATCTTCGTCGACCTCGCGGTGCTCGCCGCAGGCGGCGCGACCACGACCGTCTACCCCTCGACCCAGGCCGACGACGTCGCCTACATCCTGAGCGACTCGGGCTCGCGCTTCGTCGTCGTCGAGGACGCCGGGCAGCTCGCGAAGGTCGTGGGCCAGCGCGCGTCGCTGCCCGACGTCGAGAGGGTGATCATCCTCGACACGTCGAAGGCCGACCTCTCGACCCGCGCCGACGAGTGGGTCATCACCGTCGACGACCTCGCGGCCCGTGGCCGCTCGCTGCTCGCGAAGGACGCCGACGCGGTCTCCCGCGTCAACGACGCGGTGACCCCGGAGCGGCTCGCGACCCTCATCTACACCTCCGGCACGACCGGCCGACCCAAGGGCGTCGAGCTCACCCACGGCAACTGGACATACGAGGGCGCCGGCGCGCAGGCGATCGAGCTGGTCAGCCGAGACCAGCTGCACTTCCTCTGGCTCCCGCTCTCGCACTCCTTCGGCAAGGTGCTGCTCGCCGCGCAGATGCAGATCGGCTTCACCACGGCCGTCGACGGCCGCATCGACAAGATCGTCGACAACCTCGCCGAGATCCGTCCGCACATCATGGCCGGCGCCCCTCGCATCTTCGAGAAGGTCTACGCCCGCGTCGTGTCGAGCACCGAGGCAGAGGGCGGGGCGAAGGCGAAGATCTTCCACTGGGCCATCGGAGTCGGGAAGCAGGTGGCCGCGCACAACGAGGCCGGCACCAGCGTGCCCCTCACGCTGTCCGTGCAGCACACGGTGGCCGAGAAGCTCGTCTTCGCCAAGGTGAAGGAGCGCATGGGTGGGCGGATCGAGACCTTCATCTCCGGCTCGGCAGCGCTGTCGAAGGACGTCGCGTCCTGGTTCGAGGCGGTCGGGCTGCCGATCCTCGAGGGCTACGGCCTCACCGAGACCTCTGCCGGCACCTGCGTGAACCGCCATGGCGCGGTGCGGGTCGGCACGGTCGGCAAGCCGTTCCCCGGCACGGTGGTGAAGATCGCCGACGACGGCGAGATCCTGATCCAGGGTGGCGGCGTGATGCGCGGCTACTACCACCTTCCCGAGCAGACCGCCGAGGTGCTCATCGGCGACGGCTGGTTCGCCACCGGCGACATCGGCGAGATCGACGACGCCGGCAACGTGAAGATCACCGACCGCAAGAAGGACCTGATCAAGACCTCGGGCGGGAAGTACATCGCCCCGAGCCTCATCGAGGCCCGGTTCAAGGCGCTCTGTCCGCTGCTGGCCAACGTCCTGGTGCACGCCAACGGCCGCAACTACGCCACCGCGATCGTCACCCTCGACCCCGACGTCACCGCCGGCTTCGCGGAGCACCACGGGATCACCGGTGGCCCGGACGTGTGGCCGAGCGACCCGACGATCGAGAAGTCGGTGCGCGACGCGATGGTCGAGCTCAACGCCGGCCTCAACCGGTGGGAGACCATCAAGGACGTGCGCATCCTCCCGGCGGACCTCTCGGTCGAGGAGGGCGAGCTGACGCCCAGCCTGAAGATCAAGCGCAAGGTCGTCGAGACGAAGTACGCCGACCTGCTCCAGAGCATGTACCCGAGCACCTGACCCGGCGTCTCCCAGCGCACGCGACCTTCCACAGCCGAGTGCGCATGTCACTGGTCCTGCGGCTGTCACCCGGCGCCGGAAGCAACCACAGCACCAGTGACATCGGGATCCGGGGGTGGACGGCGTAGGTTCGGCGGGTGCCGTCCGTCCCGCCTCCGGGTGATCCCGCGCCCGTCGACGGGTCGCTGCCCGTGTCCGCCCTGCGCGCGTTCGGGGACCGCCCGTTCGCCTTCTACCTGCACGTGCCGTTCTGCTCGACGCGGTGCGGCTACTGCGACTTCAACACCTACACCTCCGACGAGCTCGGCCCCGGCGCGAGCCGGGCGACGTACGCCGACCAGCTGGTCACCGAGGTTCGGCTGGCGCGTCGCGTGCTCGGAGACCGCGACGTGCCCGTCTCGTCGGTCTTCGTCGGTGGCGGTACGCCGACCCTGCTCCCGCCGGGCGACCTCGGCCGTGTCCTCGCCGCGGTGCGCGACGAGTTCGGCCTCACGGCCGACGCCGAGGTGACGACCGAGGCTAACCCGGACTCCGTCACCGCCGCGTCGCTCGCCGGTCTCCGCGAGGACGGCTTCACCCGGATGTCGTTCGGGATGCAGAGCACCGCCCCGCACGTCCTCGCCGTCCTCGAGCGCACGCACACGCCGGGACGCGCCGTCGAGGCGGTGTCCGAGGCGCGTGCGGCGGGGTTCGAGCACGTGAACCTCGACCTGATCTACGCCACGCCCGGTGAGACCGAGGCCGACTTCGCCGCGTCGCTGGACGCCGCGACGGGCAGCGGCGCCGACCACGTGTCGGCGTACTCGCTGATCGTCGAGGACGGCACGCGGCTCTCGGGGCGGATCCGGCGCGGCGAGCTGCCGGACGTCGACGACGACGTTGCGGCCGACCGCTACCTCCAGGCCGACGCCGCGCTCACCGCGGCAGGGCTCGAGTGGTACGAGGTGAGCAACTGGGCGCGTCCCGGCGGCGAGTGCCGGCACAACCTCGCCTACTGGCGCGGCGACGACTGGTGGGGCGCCGGTCCTGGCGCCCACGCGCACGTCGGCGGCGTGCGCTGGTGGAACGTGCGGCACCCCGCGGCCTACGCCGCGCGGCTCGCCGCCGGGGAGTCCCCGGCCCAGGCGCGCGAGGAGCTCTCGGTCGAGGACCGCCGTGTCGAGGACGTGCTGCTGCGCGTGCGGCTGCGCGAGGGCCTCCCGCTCGAGACGCTGACCGCGGCCGGCCGCGCGGTCGCGGCGCGAGCCGTGACCGACGGCCTCGCCGAGGGACCGGCGTACGACGACGGCCGGCTCGTCCTCACCCTGCGCGGCCGCCTGCTCGCCGACGCCCTCGTGCGCGACCTCGTCGACTGACCGAAGGCCCTAGCTCACCAGGCGGAGGGTCAGCGGGTAGCGGTAGAGCTCGCCGTCGTAGGACTTCACGGACGCGAGGATGGCGAACACGAGGCCGTAGACGGCCACGACCGGAAGCAGCAGCAAGCCGATCCCCACGAGGATGAGCAGCGCGCTCGCGATCGCCGCGATGAGCAGCGTGATGTGGAAGTTGAGCGCTTCCTTCGCCTGGTCCTGCACGAACGCCGACCTCGGCCCGAACACCACCAGGATGATGATCGGCGCGAAGATCGTGAACGCGAAGTACGACAGGTGCGAAAGCATCGCCCAGAGCCGCTCCTCGTTCGGGGGCATCGGGGCCGGCGCGGGGTGCTGGTAGCCGTAGGAGATCGGCGGCGGGCCGGGAGTCGGGTCGTGGGGCGGCAGCGGCGGCGGGTCCCCGGGCGGCACGTCCCCGGACGGCATGTCCCCGGACGGCATGTCCCCGCGAGGAAGGTCCTCGAAGGGCACGTGTCCCGGCGTCGGCTCGTCGGTCATGGTTCCTCCTGCTACGTCGGTCCCTGCCGAGCTCGGGGCCCGGAAGTGCGGCAGGGCGGGCACCTCACGGTGCCCGCCCTGCCGTCGTGCGTGCGCGCAGGTCAGTCCGCGATCGGCTCGCGGTTGAGCTGACGGTAGACGTGCGCGGTGAACAGGGCCGCGAACGGGAGCACGACCAGCGAGAGCAGGCCGAAGATGAACCCGGACAGGATGCTGGCCACGATGTTGACCAGAGCGGCGAGCAGGACCGGCACGAAGTTGGCCGTGACGGCGCGGTAGCTGTTGCCGAACGCCTCGCCGACGCCCTGGCCCTTGTCCAGCGCGTAGAACGGGGAGAACTGGAACAGGAAGATGACGATCAGGCCCGGCAGGATGCAGAACACGATGCCGACGGCCGAGGCGAGGAAGTAGACGATCGCGACGGCGATGTAGGCGCCGAGGTTCTCGCCCGTCGTGAGCTGGTCGAAGCTCGGCGTGACGCCCTGGGTGCGGCGCAGCGCGGCGCGGTAGACGCCGATCGTCGCCAGCGCGATCAGGATGCTGAACACGATGCTCAGCACGAGCGTGATGCCGAGGTTGGCGAACAGGCCGGTGGCGCACCCGTTCGAGATGTTCACGTTGCCGTTGGCGTCCTGCGTGATCTGGGTGTTGACGCAGTTGTTGTTGGCGTTGTTGACCAGCACGGTCGTGATGATCGACTGGAGCGCGTGGAGCACGAACACGACGGCCGCGAGGCCGATGAGCGTGACCGCGTGCTGCTGGAACTTGGCCAGCGCCCAGCTGAAGGCGTTGCCGATGTCGACCTGGGAGGAGTTGCCCGAGGTCGAGGCGCCCGGGGCGGGCGGCGGCGGGGGCGGCGGCGGGGTGGCCCCGGCCGGGGGTGCCGGCGGCGGCGGAGGCGGCGGGGGAGGCGGAGTCGCGTCACCAGCGGGGACGGACGGCTCCTCCGGGGGAGTCGGGTTGTCGAACGACATGGGGGTTCCTCCTCGGAACACGGGCGCCGCTCATCCGGGACGCTGGGCGGCGATCGTGACTCACCGTAGCGATACCGGGAGGTCAGGTGGGGGAGGTCGGGGCAGCCTCCCCCGGATGTCGTAAGGGACCATCCGTTCGGCCAGGGGGGTGAAGGGGCCTCCTGAGCGTCGCCGAGCGGTCACGCAGGGTCAGCCGGGGCCGTCACGATGTCGATGAGCTCCTCGACGCGGGCCAGCAGGCTCGGCTCCAGGTCGGCGTAGGTGCGCACGTGGCCGAGCAGCCAGCGCCACCCGGCGGCCACGTCTGCGGGGGTCTCGTGGGGCCGGCCGAGCGCCGCGAGCACGCCCTGCTTCCACGGCTGCCCCTTCGGCACGACCGGCCAGGCCGCGATCCCGAGGACCTGCGGGCGGACGGCCTGCCAGACGTCGACGTAGGGGTGTCCGAGCACGGTGACGTGCCGTCCGTACGCCCGGCGGACCTCGTCGGCGATCCGGGTCTCCTTCGAGCCGGGCACCAGGTGGTCGAGGAGGACGCCGATCCGGCGGCCCGGACCGGGGGCGAAGTCGCCGACGAGGGCGAGCAGGTCGTCGGCGCCGTGCAGCGGCTCGACGACCACGCCCTCGACCCGCAGGTCGTGGCCCCACACCTTCTCGACGAGCTCGGCGTCGTGCAGCCCCTCGACCCAGATCCGCGAGCCCCGGGCGACGACGGCCCGGTGGCCCGTCACCGCGATGGACCCGGACGCCGTGCGGGCGGGGGCCTTCGGCGCGGCGCTCGTCGGGCGGACGAGGGTGACGACCTCGCCGTCGAGCCGGAAGGCAGCGGGGCGCAGTGCGAAGGGACGGCGTACGCCGTGCCGGTCCTCGAGGACGACCGCCCAGCCGTCGGCGCCCTTGTCGGTGCCGACCACCGCGCCGCACCAGCCCGAGTCGGCGCACTCCACGACGAGGCCCGGCTCCGCGTCGACCTCGACGACGCGACGACGGCGTGCCGCGTTGGGGTCGACGGACAGGACGTCGCGGCCATAACGGTCCGTCACGTCCGGCCACCTCCGCGTTCGTCCCCGCCGGCGGTTGCCGGCCCGACGAGCCTAGGTCGGGTCGGGGCCTCCGGACGGCGTCGACGCGCACCGCGCGCGGCGGGTCGCCGACGGGCGCGGCCGTCGTAGACTTGGCACTCGGATTCCGGGAGTGCCAGCCCGGGCGCGAGCAGCAGGAGGTGGCCGTGGTCGAGGACCGTCGTCTGGCCGTGCTGCGCGCGATCGTCGAGGACTACGTCGCCACCCACGAGCCGGTCGGGTCGCGGTCGCTGGTCGAGCGGCACTCCCTCGGGGTCAGCCCCGCCACGATCCGCAACGACATGGCCGCCCTCGAGGACGAGGGCCTCATCGCGCAGCCGCACACGAGCGCGGGCCGGGTCCCCACCGACCAGGGCTACCGCGTCTTCGTCGACCGGCTGTCCGCCGTGAAGCCGATGTCCGCGGCCGAGCGCCGCGCGATCGGGTCGTTCCTCGACGGCGCCGTCGACCTCGACGACGTCATGCAGCGCTCGGTGCGCCTGCTGGCGCAGCTGACCCGGCAGGTCGCGCTCATCCAGTACCCCTCGCTCACCCGCTCGAGCGTGCGCCACCTCGAGCTCGTCGGCCTCGCGCCCACCCGCATCCTGCTGGTGCTCATCTCCGACAGCGGGCGCGTCGAGCAGCGGGTGGTCGAGACCGCGGTCGTGGTCGACGACGACCTGCTCGGGCGGATGCGCACCCGGATCGTGGAGCAGGTCAACGGCCAGCGTCTCGTCGACGTCGCGGACCGGGTCGCCGACATCACCGAGCAGTTCCAGGGCGACGAGCGCACGGCGGCCGCGGCCGTGATCGCGACGCTGCTCGAGACCGTCGTGGAGCGGCACGAGGAGCGCGTCATGCTGGCGGGCACGGCCAACCTCGCGACGTTCGGCGAGGACTTCACCGGCGCGGTGCGCCCCGTGCTCGAGGCGCTCGAGGAGCAGATGGTCCTGCTGCGCCTGCTCGGCGAGAGCCGCACGACGGAGGCGCTCACCGTGCGCATCGGGCACGAGAACGAGGTCGAGGGGCTCAGCGCCACCTCGGTCGTGACCGTCGGCTACTCGCTCGGCGACGAGATCGTCGCGCAGCTGGGGGTCGTCGGTCCGACCCGCATGGACTACCCCGGGACGATGGGGTCGGTGCGCGCCGTCGCGCGCTACGTCGGCCGCATCCTGACTGAGCAGCAGTAGGGACGACAGTGGCTTCCGACCTGTACGCCGTCCTCGGTGTGTCGCGTGACGCGACCGCGGAGGAGATCAAGCGGTCCTACCGCAGGCTCGCGCGCGAGCTGCACCCGGACGTGAACCCCGACCCGGCCACGCAGGACCGGTTCAAGGAGGTCACGGCCGCCTACGAGGTGCTGTCCGATCCCGACAAGCGGCAGATGTACGACCTCGGCGGCGACCCGCGCAGCGGCCCCGGCGGCGCGGGCTTCGGTCAGGGCTTCGGCTTCGGCGACATCATGGACGCGTTCTTCGGCACCCAGTCGCGCGGGCCGCGCCCGCGCACGGGTCGCGGCAAGGACGCGCTGATCCGCCTGCAGGTGACCCTCGCGGAGGCGACGTTCGGCTCGACCCGGGAGATCACCGTCGACACCGCTGTCGCCTGCGACGAGTGCTCGGGCGCGGGCACCGCCCCCGGCTCGTCCGTCGTCACCTGCACGATGTGCCAGGGGCGCGGCGAGGTCCAGTCGGTGCAGCGCTCGTTCCTCGGGCAGGTCATGACCGCCCGCCCGTGCCCGCAGTGCCAGGGTTTCGGCACGCTCATCCCTCACCCGTGCCCCGAGTGCAGCGGCGAGGGCCGCGTGCGCACCCGGCGGACGATCACGGTGAAGATCCCGCCGGGCGTCGACACCGGAACCCGCATCCAGCTCACCGGCGAGGGCGAGGTCGGCCCGGGCGCGGGCCCCGCGGGCGACCTGTTCCTCGAGATCGTCGAGACGCCGCACGAGGTCTTCTCCCGCCAGGGCGACGACCTGCACTGCACGATCACCGTGCCGATGACCGCGGCCGCGCTCGGCACCTCGATCGACCTCGAGACCCTCGACGGTCCCGAGACGATCGACATCAAGCCGGGCACGCAGTCCGGGCAGACGGTCACGCTCCGGCAGAAGGGCGTCGCTCACCTGCGCGCCAGCGGCCGCGGCGACCTGCACGTGCACGTCGACGTCGTGACGCCCACCAAGCTCGACGCGCGCCAGGAGGAGCTGCTCCGCGAGCTCGCAGCGCTGCGCAAGGAGGAGAGCAAGCCGGGCACGGTGCAGGGCAACCACATGTCGCAGGGCGGCGGCCTGTTCTCGCGGCTGCGCGACGCCTTCAACTCCTAAGGTCTCGCTGTGACCGCACCCTTCTTCCTCGTCGCACCCGAGGCCCTGACCACCGAGGTCGGGCGCACGGTCGTCGTCGAGGGCGCCGAGGGCCGTCACGCCGCCACGGTGAAGCGGCTCGAGCGCGGGGAGCAGGTGCTCGTCGGCGACGGGCACGGCCGGGTGGTCGAGGGTCGTGTGTCGGCCGTCGTCGGCAAGGACCGGATCGACGTCGAGGTCACGGCGTACGCCGAGCACCCGGTCCCCTCGCCGCGGGTCGTCGTCGTGCAGGCGCTCGCGAAGGGCGAGCGCGGCGAGCTGTCGGTCGAGCTGCTCACCGAGGTCGGCGCCGACGTCGTCGTGCCGTGGTCGGCCTCGCGGTCGGTCGCGCAGTGGCGTGGCGACAAGGCCGAGCGCGGCGTGGAGAAGTGGCGCAGCACCGCGCGCGAGGCCGCCAAGCAGTCGCGCCGCCCCTTCGTGCCCGAGGTGCGCGCCCTGGCCTCCACCGCCGAGTGCGCTGCCCTGGTCCGCGAGGCCGTCGCCTCCGGCGGCACCGCGATCGTCCTGCACGAGGACGCCTCGCTGCGGATGGCGGCGCTGCGCGTCCCGACGAACGGCGACGTCGTCCTCGTCGTCGGTCCCGAGGGCGGCATCAGCGACGACGAGCGAGCGGCCTTCGAGTCGGCCGGCGCCCTCTCGGCCCGTCTCGGCCCGAGCGTGCTGCGCACGTCCACCGCCGGAACGGTCGCCGCGGCCGTGGTGCTCGCGAGCTGCGGGCGATGGGACTGACCCGCCCGGTGCGCTGGGTCGTGGCCGCCCTCGCGATCCTCCTCACCGCGATCACCGCGTCGTGGTTCGTCCGGCAGGCGCACGAGTGGCCCGTCGCCGGTCTCGACGGCCGGGTCTACCGCGACGCTGCGCGCGCGTTCCTCGACCGCGAGGACATCTACTCGGGGCGCTTCCAGGGCCTGCCGTTCACCTATCCGCCGTTCGCGCTGCTGGTGTTCGTCCCGCTCGCGCTGGTGCCGGAGAACGCGGCGACGCTCCTCATGTTCCTGCTGTCGGGCGCCGCGCTCCTGGCGGTCGTGCGCTGGTGCCAGGACTACGCGACCCGCGCGCGCGCCGGCTCCTGGTGGGTCACGGTCGCACTGGCCGCTCCCGCGGCAGTCCTCGTGGAGCCGGTGCGCACCACCTTCAGCCTCGGCCAGGTCAATGTCCTGCTGCTCGCGCTGGTGGTCGGGCTCGATGCCCGCGGCACGCGCTGGTCGGGCGTCGGTGCCGGCCTCGCCACGGCGATCAAGATCGCGCCGGGACTGCTGGTAGCGGCGCAGGCGGTGCGGTCGGACTGGCGGGCGTTCGCCCGCGGGGTCCTGGCCTTCGCGGTCGCCACGAGCCTGGCCGCCGTCCTCGCGCCTGCTGCGACCCGCACCTACTTCACGTCGCTGCTGTGGGACTCCTCGCGCCCCGGTGGTCTCGACTACCTGCAGAACCAGTCGCTGCGCGGGCTGCTCGCGCGCCATCTCCCTGACCACGCGTCGCTCGCGTGGCTGCTGGGCGCGGTCCTGGTGCTCGCGCTCGGCGCCTGGGTTGTCCGTCGCCACCGACGGGATCCCTTCTACGCCTTGACGGCCGCGGCTCTCACGGGGCTGCTGGTCTCGCCGGTCTCCTGGAGCCACCACTGGGTGTGGGTCCTGCCGTGCGTCGCCGTCGGTGTGCGCTCGGGGCTGCGCTCGCCCGCGGCGTGGACCGCGCTCGCACTCCTCGCCTCGACGGTCGTCGAGCTCCTCTTCTGGACCACCAGCGCCGAGCCGCTGCTCGTGACGCAGGACATGTACGTCGTGCTCGGCCTGGCCTGGCTCGTCGCGGCGGCGGTGGCCGTCGGGGGCGTCGAGGATCCGGCTTCGGTGCCTGCGCCCGAGGCCGACGCCGTAGGTTCGACCTCATGAGCGCTGACTGCCTGTTCTGCAAGATCGCCGCGCGCGAGATCCCGGCGACCCTCGTGCACGAGACCGACCGCGTCGTGGCGTTCCGCGACATCTCGCCGCAGGCGCCCGTGCACGTCGTCGTGATCCCGAAGGAGCACCACGCCGATCTCAGCGCGCTCACCGCGGCCGACCCCGCCCTGGCCGGTGAGCTGCTCGCGGCGGTGGCGCACGTCGCCCGCGCCGAGGACCTCGAGCACGGGTTCCGCACGGTCTTCAACACCGGCGCCGACGGCGGCCAGACGGTCTTCCACGTGCACGCCCACCTCCTCGGCGGCCGCGGCCTCGCCTGGCCCCCGGGCTGATCGCCCGGCCGACGACGCCGAGAGGTGGCGTGAACGCGAGGTGCCACGCGCGCTGAGGCCACATCTCGCCGTCGCGCGGCGGCGGTCTCGCCGTACCATGGAGCACCCGGCTCCGACCGGGACCTCGACGACGAAGGGCAGACACGGCCCGTGAAGGGCCGACCCATGACGGCAGCAGCAGACACGCAGGCGAAGATCGTCGTCCCCGCGTCCCTCGACATGGTGAGCCTGCTGGGCTCGGGCGACGAGCACGTGCGCGCGGTCGAGCGCGGTTTCCCGAGCGTCGACGTCCACGTCCGCGGCAACGAGATCACGATCACCGGGCCGCAGCCCGAGGTGGCGCTCGCCGACCGCGTCATCGGCGAGATGCTCGCCGTGCTGCGCACCGGCCAGGGCCTCACGCCCGAGGGTGTCGAGCGCCTGATCGCGATGCTCCGCGAGGACTCCGGCGTGCGTCCCGCCGACGTGCTCACCGCCAACATCCTCTCCAACCGCGGCCGCACGATCCGTCCGAAGACGCTCAACCAGAAGAAGTACGTCGACTCCATCGACGAGCACACGATCGTGTTCGGCATCGGCCCCGCCGGCACGGGCAAGACCTACCTCGCCGTCGCCAAGGCCGTGCAGGCGCTGCAGTCGAAGAAGGTCTCGCGGATCATCCTGACCCGGCCCGCGGTGGAGGCCGGCGAGCGCCTCGGCTTCCTGCCCGGGACGCTCTCGGAGAAGATCGACCCCTACCTCCGGCCGCTCTACGACGCGCTGCACGACATGGTGGACCCCGACTCGATCCCACGGCTCATGACGAGCGGCGTCATCGAGGTGGCGCCGCTGGCCTACATGCGCGGGCGCACGCTCAACGACGCGTTCATCATCCTCGACGAGGCGCAGAACACCTCCCCCGAGCAGATGAAGATGTTCCTGACCCGTCTCGGCTTCGGCTCGACGATGGTCGTCACCGGCGACACGACGCAGGTCGACCTGCCCGCGGGCACGGCGTCCGGGCTCAAGGTCGTCGAGGGCATCCTCGAGGACCTCGACGACGTCGAGTTCTGCCGGCTGGACAGCCAGGACGTCGTGCGCCACAAGCTCGTCGGCCACATCGTCGACGCCTACGCGAAGTTCGACGCCGAGAACGCGGTGGCGGCGCAGCTCACCGACCGCGGTCCCCGCCGCAGCCGACGGTGAGGCGGTCCGCATGACCATCGAGGTCGTCAACGAGACCGACGTCGACGTCGACGTCGAGTCGCTCGGGGCGCAGGCGAGGTTCGTCCTCGACCGGCTCCGCATCCACCCGCAGGCCGAGCTGTCGGTGCTCCTCGTCGACGAGGCGGCGATGACCGAGCTGCACGTCCGGTGGATGAACGAGCCCGGTCCCACCGACGTCCTGTCGTTCCCGATGGACGAGCTGCGTCAGCCGCAGGACGACGAGGAGCCCGAGCCCGGGATGCTCGGCGACGTCGTGCTCTGCCCGCAGGTCGCGGTCCGTCAGTCCCTCGCAGCGGGCCACCACCGCGACGACGAGCTGGCCCTGCTGCTCACCCACGGGATCCTGCACCTGATCGGCTACGACCACGCCGAGCCCGACGAGCACGCGGAGATGTTCGGTCTGCAGGCCCGCCTGCTGGCCGAGTGGGTCGCGCACTCCGGCGGGCCGCGGTGACCCCCGACGTCGTCTCGCTCCTCATCGCGGCCGTCCTGGTCGTGCTCGCTGCGTTCCTCGTCGCGGGGGAGACCGCCATCGCGCGCGTCTCGCGGGCGCGGGTCGACGAGCTGCAGCACGAGGGGCAGCGCGGCGCCGAGAAGCTGCGGCCGCTGCTCGAGGACCGCGCGCGCTACGTCAACGTGCTGCTGTTCCTGCACATGCTGTTCTTCGTCGCCGCGATCGTCCTCGTCACCCGCGCGTTCCTCGACATGCTGGCGGGACCGACCTGGTGGCCGATGCTCGCCGCGGTCCTGGTGATGATCGTCGTCGGCTACGTCGCTCTCGGCGTCGCCCCGCGCACGCTCGGCGTGCAGCACGCCGAGAAGATCGCGGTGACGATGGCGACGCCCACGCGCGTCCTCGGCACGATCCTGCACCCGCTCGCCCAGCTGCTCATCCTCGTCGGCAACGCGCTCACGCCCGGCAAGGGCTACCGCCAGGGGCCGTTCGCCTCGCAGGCCGAGCTGCGCGAGCTCGTCGACCTGGCGGAGGCCGACGACCTCATCGAGGACGACGAGCGGCAGATGATCCACTCGGTCTTCGAGCTCGGCGACACGATCGCCCGCGAGCTGATGGTGCCGCGCACGGACATGGTGTTCATCGAGCAGAACAAGACGCTGCGTCAGGCGCTGTCGCTCGCGCTGCGCAGCGGCTTCTCGCGCATCCCGGTGATCGGCGAGAACGTCGACGACGTGATCGGCGTCGTCTACCTCAAGGACCTCGTACGCCGGACCTTCGAGCACCACGAGGCCGAGCAGAGCGAGCGCGTCGCGAGCCTGATGCGTCCGGTGTTCATGGTCCCCGACAGCAAGAGCGCCGACGAGCTGCTGCGCGACATGCAGTCGGCGCGCGTGCACCTCGCCGTGGTGGTCGACGAGTACGGCGGCACCTCGGGCATCGTCACGATCGAGGACGTCGTCGAGGAGATCGTCGGCGAGATCGCCGACGAGTACGACACCGAGGCACCGGAGGTGGAGTCGCTCGCGGGCGGCTGCTACCGCGTGCACGCCCGCATGCACGTCGAGGACTTCGCCGAGCTGGTCGGCATCGAGATCGACGGCGACGAGGAGGGCGTCGAGACGGTCGGCGGCCTGCTCGCGAAGCGCCTCGGTCGTGTCCCGATCACCGGCTCTCGCATCACGGTGCAGGGCTGGGACCTCACGGCGGAATCGGCCGCCGGTCGGCGCAACCGGATCGGTACGGTGCTCGCCGAGCCGATCACCCCGGTGGACGACGACAAGGACGACCACGATGACTGAGCCGGAGGGCGCTCCTGCAGGGGATCTGTCGGCAGAGGACGGCAAGCTCGTCACGCTCGCCCGCGGGGCGCGCGGCCGCGTCGGCGCCGCGGAGGGTGCCGCGGTCCGCGACGAGACCGGCCGCACCTACTCCGGCGCCACCGTCGCACTGCCCTCGCTCCGGGTCTCCGCGCTGCGGCTCGCCGTGGCGCAGGCGGTGGCCTCCGGTGCGCGGGGTCTCGAGGCGGCCGTCGTCGTACGTCGTTCTCCTGAGCTCGACCCCGCGGACCTCGACGCCGTCCGTGACCTCGGCGGGGTCGACGTGCCCGTCCTCGTCGTCGGCTCCGACGGCAGCGTGCTCGCGACGCTCACGAGCTGACCATGGTCGAGGCATCCGTCACAGCGGCGCCGTCGCACGGCCGTGGCCTCGCGGTGCTGTCCGTGCTGGCGGCCGCGACGCTGTTCGGCACCACGGGCACGGCGCAGGCGCTGGGGCCCTCCGGCACCACACCGCTCGGGGTCGGTGCCGCGCGCATCGTCATCGGTGGTGCAGCCCTGCTCGCCGTGCTGCCGCTGCTCGGCGGTCGTCGCGGCGACGCCGTGCGGCTGTGGCGTACGCGGTGGGGGGTACTCGCCGGGCTGACGACGGCGCTCTACCAGGTGTGCTTCTTCGCCGGTGTGTCGCGCGCCGGCGTCGCGCTCGGCACGCTCGTGACGATCGGCAGCGGCCCCGTGTTCACCGGGCTGCTGTCGTGGCTCCTGCTGCGCGAGCGGCCGCGGTCGTCGTGGGCGCTGGCCACGGCGGTCTGCGTCGTCGGCCTCGCGCTGCTCGTGGGGAGCGGTGCGTCGAGCCCCGGCGTCGACCCCGTCGGGCTTCTGCTCGCCCTCGCGTCCGGGTCCGGCTACGCCGTCTACACGGTCGCCGCGAAGCGCCTGATGAACGACGGGCATCGCAGCGACGAGGTGATGGCGGCGGCGTTCGGGCTCGGCGGGCTGGTGCTGCTTCCCGTGCTCCTGACCCAGCCGCTCGCGTGGCTGGCGACGCCGGGCGGGCTCGCGATGGCGCTCTGGCTCGGCCTGGCCACGACCACGGCGGCGTACGTCCTGTTCGGCCGCGGTCTGCGGCACCTGCCGGCCGGGCCGGTCACGACCCTCGTGCTCGCGGAGCCGGTGGTCGCGACCGTCCTCGGCGTGCTCGTGCTCGGGGAGTCGCTCGAGCCGCTCGGCTGGCTCGGTGCCGCCTTCGTCCTCGCCGGTCTCGCCCTGCAGGGAGTCGCCTCGGCCCGAGGGCGTGATCGTGCTCCAGGTCGGGTTTCTGCTGACGGGAGACCTGCGCACGAGCCGGATCACGCGGACCAGGCAGGTGGCGCCGAGGGGAAGTTCCTTGGGGGAGGATGGCCCCTGTGACCGACCACCGCTCCGGCTTCGCCTGCTTCGTCGGCCGCCCCAACGCCGGCAAGTCCACGCTCACCAACGCCCTCGTCGGGGAGAAGGTGGCGATCACCAGCAGCAAGCCGCAGACCACCCGGCACACCGTGCGGGGCATCGTGCACCGGCCCGACGCGCAGCTCGTCCTCGTCGACACACCCGGGCTCCACAAGCCGCGCACGCTGCTCGGCGAGCGGCTCAACGCCGTCGTCCGCGAGACGTGGGGCGAGGTCGACGTCATCGGGTTCTGCCTGCCCGCCGACGAGCCGATCGGCCCCGGCGACCGGTTCATCGCCGCCGAGCTCGCGAGCGCGAAGCGCACGCCGAAGGTCGCGATCGTGACGAAGACCGACCTCGTGGATCACGAGACGGTCGGCAGGCGGCTGCTCGAGGTGATGAGGCTCGGTGAGGCAGTGGGCATCGACTGGGCCGAGGTGGTCCCGGTCTCCGCCGTATCCGGGGAGCAGGTGCAGCTGCTCGAGGACCTGCTCGTCGGGCTCATGCCCGAGGGGCCGCAGCTCTACCCGGACGGCGAGCTGACCGACGAGCCGGAGCTCGTCATGTGCGCCGAGCTGATCCGCGAGGCCGCGCTCGAGGGCGTGCGCGACGAGCTGCCGCACTCGATCGCCGTGGTCGTCGACGAGGTGATCCCGCGCGAGGGCCGCAGCGCCGACAACCCGCTGCTCGACGTCCACGCGTCGCTCTACGTCGAACGCGACAGCCAGAAGGCGATCATCATCGGCCACAAGGGATCCCGGCTGCGCGACGTCGGCATCAAGAGCCGCGCCCAGATCGAGGCGCTGCTCGGCACCCGGGTCCACCTCGACCTCCGCGTCAAGGTCGCGAAGGACTGGCAGCAGGACCCGAGACAGCTCCGCAAGCTCGGCTTCTAGCCGCGCGCGTCCTGTGCGATGAAGGACGCCTTCACTGCGTTCGGACACATGAAGGCGGAGTCTGTTGCCTTCTATGCGATGTAGGCGTCCTTCATCGCCAACGTCGGGGCCGGTTCGGCGGCGGCGCTGGTGCCGACTCTGGTGAAGCCGAGGCGTTCGTAGACCCTGGCGACGGCGTCGTCGGACGCGGTGAGCAGGGCGAGCGTGCAGCCGTGCACCCGGGCGTCGTGGAGCAGGCGCTCGACCACCTCGGCGGCGGCACCGCGACGTCGGTACGACGGCAGGGTCGCGACGCCGACGATCTCGGTCGTCTCGCCGACCGGCTGGTGCCACCCGGTCGCCACGACGCCGTCGCGCGGGTCGTCGAGCACCGCGAGGACCGATCGGCGCTCGCGCACGCGCCGAGCCACGTGGGCGAGCAGCGTGTCATCGACGGCAGCCGCCGCGGCGTCACGCTCGGCGACGCCTCCGGGGCCCGGTGCCGTGCCGGCGGCGGCGAAGCCGACGTCGGAGACGGCCAGCGACGCGCGCAGGTCGGGAGACCCCCCTGCGAGGATCCGGGCCCGGCTCGACGTCGCGGGCGGACGAGCCGTCGTGCTCGGGGCGCCGAGGTCGAGGGTGAGGAGCGGGTAGCCGTGGACGACGTAGCCGGCCTCGATGAGGGCGGGTCCCAGCGACGGGACCAGCTGCTCCACCCACTCGAACGACACGTCCTGGTCGGCCGCCTCGAGCGCGGCGGCGGCACGGCGTACGTCGTCGACGGTGACGGCCGCCGCGCGGGTGAGGTCGAGGTCGGGGCGCGGGCGGACGTAGAACGGCCACGGGGCCGACGAGACGAACGCCCGCAGCGGACCCACGTCGACGGCCGTCGAGTCGCCGTCGGGAGCGGCGTCGAGGTAGGCGTCGACCCGGCGCAGCCGGGCGGCCGGATCGGGGACGGCGTCCACGGTTCTCACGGCTGCGACCCGACCCGTGCCGTCAGGGGGCCGCGTCGTCGTGGGTGCCGAACGTGACGTCGGTGCTCGGCTCCGGGTCGGACGTGACGTCGGGGGCGACGTCGAGCGCCGTGACCGGGCCGGTCGGCTCGTCGGGGACGACGTCGGAGAGCGGCTTGCCGGCCGGCACGACGAGCGCGGGATCGCCCGAGAAGGCGTCCCCGTCCTTCGGTCGCTTCTCGCCCTTGGTGCGCACCTGCAGCTCGGGGACGAGCTCGTGGCGGTCGGCGTAGGTCTCGATGATCGCGATCACCGCCGCGGCGAGCGGGATGCCGATGATCGCGCCGATCGGTCCGAAGAACGCGAAGCCGACGAAGACCGAGCCGAGCGCGATCGCCGGGTGGATGTCCATCGTGGCGCGGCTGACTCGCGGGGTGAAGACGTAGCTCTCGATCTGCTGGTAGACCGTGGCGAACGCGATGATCCACACGACGTTCAGCGGGTGGTCGAACGCCGCGAACAGCGCCGGGATCGCCACGCCGATGTAGGTGCCGATCGTGGGGATGAACTGGCTCACGATGCCCGCGAAGATGCCCATCGGCAGCCAGTAGGGCACCTGGATCAGGTAGAAGAACGTGCAGTGGAAGAAGGCGGACATCGTGGCGAGCACGACCTTCGAGACCACGAACCCGCCGGTCTTGGTGACCGCGATGTCCCACACGGTCACGAAGACCTTCTGCGAGCGCAGCGGCAGCCACGACCCGATCGCGCGCCGCAGCCGCGGTCCGTCGGCCGAGAAGTAGAAGGCGAACACGAACACGGTGAGGCCGTCGAACAGGGCGCCGAAGACCGATCCGACGACCCCGAACACCCCGCCGGCGATGTTGCTCGCCCACTCGGCCACCTTGCTGGGTGTGATCTGGAGCTGGTCGAGCAGCTTGGTCGAGTCGATGGTGAGGTGGAACGTGGTGTTGAGCCAGGTGACGAACTGCGCGACGTAGTCGGGCAGGCCCTTCACGAGCTCCGAGACCTGGGTGAAGAACAGGCTGCCGAACAGCACCGTGAAGGCCACGGTCGCCACGAGCAGCAGGAGGCCCACGATCCCGGTGGCCAGGCCGCGGCGCATGCCGCGGTTCGCGAACCACGCGACCGCCGGCTCCATGGCGATCGAGAGCAGCCACGCCAGCAGCAGCAGGAAGAGGAACGATCCGAGCGCGTCGTAGACGTAGAGCGCGATCTTGAGCCCGACGAGCAGCACCATGACGATGATCACCGCACGCCGGAACGCCTTGCTCTCGAACTGCACGAACACCGGCGTGCGCTCCGAGCCGCGGTCGCCCTCGTACTGCGTGTCGCCCACTACGATCTGCTCGTCCACGTCCACGTCCTCTCGTCGACCACGACCGTACCGGGACGGAGCCGATCCGCCCGCGAGCCACGGCGCCGGACGTCGGACCGGCGGGTGACAATGGGGTGTGAGCCTCTACCGGGACGAAGGGGTCGTGCTGCGCGCCCAGAAGCTGGGCGAGGCCGACCGCATCGTCACCCTGCTCACCCGCGACCACGGCCGGGTCAGGGCGGTGGCCAAGGGGGTGCGGCGCACGTCGTCGCGCATCGGGGCGCGGCTCGAGCCGTTCGGCCACGTCGACGTGCAGTTCTACGAGGGCCGCTCCCTCGACGGTGTCACCCAGGTCGAGACGATCTCGTCCTACGGCGCGCAGCTCGTGCACGACTACGCCCGCTACACCGCAGGACAGGCGATGCTCGAGACGGCCGAGCGCCTCACGCCCGAGGAGCGCGAGCCGTCGGTGCAGCAGTACCTGCTGCTCGTCGGCGGCCTGCGCGCGCTCGTCGCGGGCGAGCACGACTCCGGGCTCGTCCTCGACTCCTACCTCGTGCGGTCGCTGTCGGTCGCGGGCTGGGCACCGAGCTTCGACGCCTGCGCGCGGTGCGGCCTCCCGGGCCCGCACCGCTCGTTCCACGTGTCGGCGGGCGGCGCGCTCTGCAACGACGACCGGGTCCCCGGCTCCGCGTCGCCGGCGCCCGAGACGTTCCTGCTCCTCGGTGCGCTGCTGGCGGGCGACTGGGCCGTGGCCGACACGGCCGACCTCCGCGCCCGGCGCGAGGCGTCGGGACTCGTGGCCGCCTATCTGTCCTGGCAGCTCGAGCGCGGGCTGCGCAGCCTGCCCCTCGTCGAACGCTCCTGACGCCCGCCGTGCCACGATGACGCCGTGGCACGCCGACGCAGCAGTGACAGGTCCGGCCCGGTGACGCGGCGTACTTCGCCCGTGCGGCCGCCCACGCCGCACCCCAGCGGCGCCGTGGTGCCGGGCATCCCGCTGGAGCTCGTGCCGCGGCACGTCGCGCTCGTGATGGACGGGAACGGGCGATGGGCCAAGGAGCGCGGCCTGCCGCGCACCGCGGGTCACGAGGCGGGCGAGGCGAGCCTGCTCGACTGCGTGCACGGCGCCATCGAGCTCGGAGTCGGGGCGATCTCGGCGTACGCCTTCTCCACCGAGAACTGGAAGCGCTCGCCGGACGAGGTGCGCTTCCTCATGGGCTTCAACCGCGACGTCATACGCCGGCGCCGCGACGAGATGCACGAGCTCGGGGTCCGGGTGCGCTGGGCCGGACGCCGACCCAAGCTGTGGAAGTCGGTCGTCGACGAGCTCGAGGAGGCCGAGCGGATGACCGCCGGCAACTCCACGCTCACCCTCACGATGTGCGTGAACTACGGCGGACGCGCGGAGATCGCCGATGCCGCGCGCGCCATCGCGTTCGAGGTCGCCGCCGGTCGGCTCGACCCGGCGAAGGTCGACGAGAAGACGATCGCGCGGCACCTCGACGAACCCGACATGCCCGACGTCGACCTGTTCGTGCGGTCGTCGGGGGAGCAGCGCACGAGCAACTTCCTGCTCTGGCAGTCGGCCTACGCCGAGCTCGTCTTCGTACCGACGCTCTGGCCGGAATTCGACCGCCGACACCTCTGGTGGGCCTGCGAGCAGTACGCATCACGTGACCGTCGCTACGGCGGAGCAGTCCCGAACTTCACCGACGAGCCGTCCTGATCGCCTGCGGCGCAGGGATTCTCAGACTCGGCACTTCTCACACCGGCCGAAGATCTCCAGGGTGTGACTGACCTCGTCGAAGCCGTGCTCCGCGGCGAGGCGGTCGGCCCACGTCTCCACTGCCGGGCCGTCGACCTCCACGGTGGCGCCGCACGAGCGGCAGACCAGGTGGTGGTGGTGCGTCTCGCCGTGGCAGCGGCGGTAGAGGGTCTCGCCGTCGTCGCGCAGCAGGGTGTCGACGTCGTCGTCGGCGACGAGCGCCGACAGCGTGCGGTAGACCGTGCTCAGGCCGACCGAGTCGCCACGGCGCACGAGCTCGGTGTGGATCTCCTGGGCGCTGCGGAACTGCTCGAGGTCGTCGAGGACCGCGAGGACGGCGGACCGCTGCCGCGTCGTGCGCCGCACCGGCTCGGTACCGCTCATGCGAAGGACGCCACGACGTACATGAACGCGACGCCCGCGACCGTGGTGAGCAGCGTGACGCGCGACGGGTGGTGGGCGTGCGCCTCGGGGAGGATGTCGGAGGTCGCGAGGTAGGTGAGCAGGCCCGCGAACGCACCGAGGTAGAGGGCGAGCACCGAGTCGGGCGGCGAGATGAGCCGCGCGACCAGGACGCCGGCGACGGGCGCGAGGGCGTCGAGCCCGAGCGCGATGATCGAGTTGCGCCGGCTGTGCCCCGCGCGACGCATGAGGGTCACGGTGTTGAGGCCGTCGGCGAAGTCGTGCGCCAGCACGGCGATGGCGACGGCCCACCCGACCGTGGAGCTGACCTGGAACGCCAGCCCGATCCCGAGGCCGTCGAGGAACGAGTGGCCGACGAGCCCCGCGGCGCCGAGCGTGCCGCTGACGTTGTGGTGGTGCTCGCCGTACTCCGAGTCGACCGGCTCGTGGACGCCCGCCGCGCGCTCGACGATGTGCAGCACCAGGAAGCCGAGCACGAACGCGACCATGAACGACGGCACGCCGTCGGGCACGCCGCCGAGGCGGAACACCTCGGGGATCAGGTCGAACGCGACGAGGCCCAGCAGGATGCCGGCCGACGCGCCGAGCACGAGGTGCATCCGGTCGCGGGCGCGCAGCGCCACGATCCCGCCTGCCGCGGTCGAGAACACGGTGCAGATCGCGAGGAGGAGGGCCACGCGCCCACCCTCGGCTAGTTGAGAATGATTGTCAATCCCGGTTACGTCGACGCCGAGTGCCTCGGCGCGACCGGGTCGCGACGTGCGGGTCAGAACCGGCCCAGCAGACGCAGCACGCCCACGACGAGCAGTGCCAGCACGGCGACGAGCCGGGCGAGGCGCCCGGCCATCGGCACGATCGGCCACGAGAGCGCGAGCAGCCAGCCCAGGAAGGCGGCGATGACCAGCAGCAGGATGCCGGCCCCGCGCCACGGCACCGCGAGCCCCGCTATGAGCAGGACGACGAGAGTGACGGCCACGGCCGCGCTCGGCAGCCGGTGGAGGAGGGCGAGCGGCCCGGCGCTGCGGCGCAGGAGCCACCGGCGCGCGGGCGACGCATCCGGCTCGGCGGGACGCCGCGAGGACGGCGACGACGAGCCTGCGGGGTTGCGGTGGCCCGGCTTCGGCGGCCGCTGCTGCGGCCGGCGTGCGGGATGGCGCTTGCTCTCGGGCATGGGTTCCTCGGGGGTGCGACGCTCGGGCCGCCATCGTCGCATCCCCGGTGGCTGAGGCTGCGCGCGCGGCGCCGTACCGTGACGTCGTGCTCGTCGTCACCCGCCACCGCCTGCCGCTGCCCGGCTACGCCGACACCGCGGCGGCCCTCGCCGCCGCACGCGACGTGCTGGCGGTGCTCGCCGAGCAGACGGGCTACCTGCGCGGCTGGATCACGCGCGCGGTCGACGACCCGGACCTGCTCGTGCTCGCCCACGAGTGGGCCGACGCGGGGTCCTATCGGCGCGCGCTGTCGGCCTACGACGTGAAGCTGCGCTGGCCGTTCTTCCTCACCGCGACCGACGAGGCGACCGCGTTCGAGGTGCTGGTGTCGCGGACGCCGGACTCGGTGCTCGAGACGCCGAGCGCCATCGCCGCCGACCACGGCACCGTCGGCCTCGGGTTCGCGGCCGGCCCGGACATCCCGACGGGCGACTTCGCATGAGGTTCGCGGACCTCGCCGATGCCGGCCGGCAGCTCGCCGCACTGCTGCCGCCCGAACTGGCCGACGGGTGCGTGCTCGTCGGTGTCCCACCGGGGGGAGCGCTGGTCGGCGCCGCGGTCGGCGTGCAGCTCGGCCTGCTGCTCGAGACGCTCGTCGTGACGGTCACGGACTACGGCGTCACGGTCGAGGTGCCCATCGACGTGGACGGACGACACGTGATCGTGGTCGACGACGGCGTCGAGACCGGGACCGCGGCGCGTGCCGTCGTCACGGCGCTGCGCGCCGCCGGGGCGGCGTACGTCGTGCTCGCGGTGCCGGTGTGCCCGCGCGAGGCCGAGGCCGACCTGCGCCGTCGCTTCGACGACGTGATCGCCGTCACGAAGCCGCTCGTGCGCAGATCCCTGCGCTGGCACTACGACTCGTTCGCGTAGCCTGAGCCTTCCGCGGGCCCTGATCGGGAACCCGCCGCCACCACTCGCCGACACACCAGCCGGATGGAGCACCACTCATGGCCGTCGATCGCGTCGATGCCGTCGTCAACCTCTCCAAGCGCCGCGGGTTCGTCTACCCGTGCAGCGAGATCTACGGCGGGACGCGTTCCGCCTGGGACTACGGCCCTCTCGGCGTGGAGCTCAAGGAGAACGTGCGCCGCCAGTGGTGGCGCTCGATGGTGCAGGGCCGCGACGACATCGTCGGCCTCGACTCGGCCGTCATCCTCGCGCCGAAGGTGTGGGAGGCCTCGGGGCACCTCGAGGCGTTCGTCGACCCGCTGACCGAGTGCACCTCCTGCCACAAGCGGTTCCGCGAGGACCACCTCATCGAGGCCTACGAGGCCAAGCACAACCGCCCCCCCGAGGGCGGCCTCGCCGGCATCAACTGCCCGAACTGCGGCGTGAAGGGGCAGTTCACCGAGCCGCGCAACTTCAACGGCCTGCTCTCCACGCACCTCGGCCCGGTGCAGGACGACTCGTCGCTGCACTACTTGCGGCCAGAGACGGCGCAGGGCATCTTCATCAACTACGCCAACGTCGCGGGCACCGCCCGCAAGAAGCCGCCGTTCGGCATCGCCCAGGTCGGCAAGTCGTTCCGCAACGAGATCACGCCGGGCAACTTCATCTTCCGCACGCGCGAGTTCGAGCAGATGGAGATGGAGTTCTTCGTCAAGCCCGGCACCGACGAGGAGTGGCACGAGTACTGGCTGAAGCAGCGCTGGGACTGGTACCTCGACCTCGGGCTGTCGCCTGACAACCTGCGCTTCTTCGAGCACCCGCAGGAGAAGCTCTCGCACTACTCCAAGCGCACCGTCGACATCGAGTACCGCTTCAACTTCGGCGGCTCGGAGTTCGCCGAGCTCGAGGGCATCGCGAACCGCACCGACTTCGACCTCAAGACGCACTCCGAGCACTCCGGCGTCGACCTGTCGTACTTCGACCAGGAGGCCGGCGAGCGCTGGTTCCCCTACGTCATCGAGCCGGCAGCGGGTCTCACCCGCGCGGTGCTGGCGTTCCTGCTCGAGGCCTACGACGAGGACGAGGCGCCGAACGCGAAGGGCGGCGTCGACAAGCGCACCGTGATGCGCTTCGACAAGCGGCTCGCACCCACGAAGGTGGCCGTGCTGCCGCTGTCCCGCAACGCCGACCTCACGCCGAAGGCGAAGGACCTCGCGGCCGAGCTGCGCAAGAGCTGGAACGTCGAGTTCGACGACGCCGGCGCCATCGGCCGCCGCTACCGCCGCCAGGACGAGGTCGGGACCCCCTACTGCGTGACGGTCGACTTCGACACGCTCGAGGACCAGGCCGTGACGGTCCGCGACCGCGACACCATGGCCCAGGAGCGGATCGGCCTCGACGCCCTCCCGGGCTGGCTCGCGCAGCGGCTCCCCGGCTGCTGACGGGCCGGCCCTCGTCCTTCGGGCCAGCCGAGGATCAGCCTTTCGGGTCGGTTCGCTCACGGGTTCCGCAACGGCCTTGAGCGACACGGTCACCCGCACCCATAGTGCGATGACGACCAGAAGGTGGTGACACGCAATGGGACGACGGTTCCCGGCGGCCGAGGCGGTGGACGACCAGTTCCACGAGCTGCAGGCGCTCTCGCGCGACCAGTTCGAGGCAGAGCGCGAGGCGCTCGACGAGGAGCGTGGTCGCCCCTGGCTGAAGGTCACGGAGTTCTTCGCCGCAGTCGGGCGTTCGCGCTAGTCCTGCGGGCCCGCTCGGCCACGCCTAGGGTCGAGGCATGAACGAGCGGGAGTTCGACGTCGTCGTCTTCGGGGCGTCCGGTTTCGTCGGGCGGCTCACCGCCGACTACCTCGCGGGGCACGGCCCGTCCGACCTGCGCATCGCGCTCGCCGGTCGGTCGGCCGAGCGGTTGACCGCAGTCCGCGAGGGGCTGGGGGAGGCCGCCGCGGACTGGCCGATCGTGGTCGCCGACACCTCCGAAGACGACGCCGTCCACGCGCTCGCACGCTCGACCCGCGTGGTCGCGACGACAGTCGGTCCCTACGCGCGCTACGGGCTGCCGCTCGTCGCCGCCTGCGCCGCGGCGGGCACGCACTACGCGGACCTCACCGGCGAGGTGCTCTTCGTCCGCGACTCGCTGCGGGGCTACGCCGACAAGGCGCGCGCGTCGGGCGCCCGGATCGTCCACTCCTGCGGCTTCGACTCGGTGCCGTCCGACATCGGTGTGCTGCTGCTCGCCGAGCAGGCGCACGCCGACGGCGAGGGCACCCTCGAGAGCACCACCCTCGTCGTGCGGTCGATGCGCGGCGGAATCAGCGGCGGCACGATCGACTCCGGTCGCGCGATGGCGCAGGCGATCGCCGCGGACCGCTCGCTCGCGACGGTCATGGTCGACCCCTATGCGCTCAGCCCCGACCGCGCGGCCGAGCCCGACGCCGGGCCTGCGCCGGACGTGGTGCGGATCCGCCGCGACGCCAGCGTGGGCGCGTGGGTCGGGCCGTTCGTGATGGCGCCGTACAACACGCGCGTGGTGCGGATGAGCAACGCGCTGCAGGACTGGTCCTACGGCCGCACGTTCCGCTACCGCGAGGCGATGGCCTACGGCGACGACGCGCTCGCCCCGCTCCGTGCCGTCGGGGTGTCGGCCGGTCTGGCGGTGGGGATCGCGGGTCTCGCGTTCGGTCCCACGCGCGCGGTGCTGGACCGACTCCTCCCGGCACCGGGGGAGGGCCCCGACGAGGAGACGCGGACCAACGGCGGCTTCGACATCGAGATCCGGACGCGCACGACGAGCGGCGCGGCGTACCGGGTGGTCGTCTCAGCGCAGGGCGACCCCGGCTACGCCGCGACGTCGGTGATGCTCGGCGAGAGCGCCCTCGCGCTGGCGCTCGACGCCGACGCGCTGCCCGAGCGGACCGGGGTGCTGACGCCCGCGTCCGGCATCGGCGCCCGCCTCGCGGAGCGGCTGCGCCTCGCGGGCTTCACGCTGGACGTCGAGCGTCACTGACAGGTGCCTTGCGGCGCGTCGAGTGCGAACACCTGCGTGCCGGTGAACCCGACGGTCTGGCCGGGGAACCTGATGGTGCCCTTCACCGTCGTGGTGAGCTTCCCGCCCGCGACGTCGATCGTGTAGCTCCCCTTGCCGGACATGGGTATGCCGGTGCCGTTCGTGGAGTAGGCGGTGGTTCCTCGGCCGTTGCCGGTGGGGGTGAAGGTCTGAGTCGTGCCCAGCGGCCCGGTCAGGGTGAACGCTCCGGTGACGTCGCACACGTCGATCGGAGTGAGCGCGGCGAAGTTCAGGCCCGAGTGCGACCCGAATCGCTGGACGGTGATGCTCCCCCCGTTCGTTGGCCGCACGAAGTAGCCGACGGATTTCGTGTCGAACGACACCGCCGCCTTGCCGATGCCGCGCTTCGACCGCGACTCGAACGTGACGGTGGCGGCCTTGCCGGTCTCGGTGGGAGCCACGTACGCGAAGGTCGCGTCGGCGGGCACGGCGCTACCGGACGGGTCGATCGACGAGCCACCGGTGAGGGCTGCCGTGACGGTGCCTCCGGCCGGCTTGCCGTCGATCTTGCTCTTCGGTGCGGCCGTGATCGTCACCGCGGCGGAGGGCTTCAGGCCGGAGCGCTTGGCCGGGTCGGTGGTCACCTGGAGATCGACGCAGCGTCCGGACTTCCAGGCCTTCTCTGTCGCCTCGAGGGCGTAGTGGTTCACCAACGCCTCGGTCAGGGTGCCGGCGTTGGCCCACTGCTGCGCCTGCTCCGAGGTCGCGGATCCGCCGGCGCGGTTGACGATGCGACTGGCCGCCGTCACCTGTCCGCCGACCCAGCTGGTTCTGTTGGTGACGTCGACGTACGACCCCTTGCTGCTGGCGAACTTCGCCGCCTGCGACCGCGTGGTGACGTCGTAGCCTGCCAGCTCCGCGTCGTCACCGACCCGACCGACCACGTCGATCTGCTGGCTCATGTTCGACCCGGTCCGGCCGCCTGCCGAGGTGGCGGACGCCTCGAGCAGGATCTTCGAGGTGAACGTCCCCGTCGCGTCGGGGCAGGGCGCGATGTCGACCTTGACGTGGAGCGCGCCCGTGACCCCGTCGACCGTGGCCGTGAAGCTGGTGTCCAGGCCGGCCGTGCCGGCGGAGGCGGTGAGCTCGACCGTCGCGGGGCCGTCCTTCTTGGTCTCGGTCCCGGGTGCGCCGGGCTTGGCGTCGTTCGTCGACTCGACGATGCCCTGGGCCCCGAGTCCGGCCACCATCCAGCCGGCGAACATCAGGCCGCCCAAGGACACCTCGTCGGCCCTGGGCACTCCGGCTCCGTAGCGTCCGAACGTCGGGCTGCCCCGGTAGGTCGCCGCCCGCGTGACCATGACGGAGGTGACGGCGGCGAAGGCCTTGTCGGCCGCGGCCGGTCCACCCAGGGTCGCCTCGAGCCCGGACGAGGTCATCAGCTCGCGCTCGATCCCGGACGTGAGGGCTGCCAGCTGGGCCTCTTGCTCCGCCGGGTCCAGAGCCAGCAGCTTCTGCACCTCGGGATCGACGCCGGCGCTGGTTCCTGAGGACGACCCGCCCGATGCGACGCCGGTCGCGGGCGGAGTCCCGGTCCCCGGGTCGGGGCTGCTCGAGCAACCGGCGAGTGGCAGCGCGACCACGACTGCGACGAACAGGATGACGAACGGCTTCCGGTGCAACACCACGGCTCCTACGCCCCTGCGTCACTGTGGCACCGCCGCCAGCGGAGCACTCGCGCAAGGATCCGGACACTACGCGAACGGCACCGCCGACCGGGGTCATGGTCGTCTGAAGGGCGGGCGGTCCCACCACCGGCGCAGGGAGGCCGTCACAGACCGGGCTCGAGGACGATGTGGCCGGTGTCGGCGGTGAGCTCGACGGTGACGACGCCGCGACGTCCCGGACGCACGGTGACGGGCAGGTCGGCGAAGTCGAGCCAGCGACCCAGCTCGGCGGCGTCGGTCTCCACTGCGACGGCGCTCACGCGCGCGTCGCCAGCGGGATGGTCGGCGTAGGCGGTGCCGGGCAGGGGCGTGCCGCCGCCCCACTCGATGAAGAACGGGAGCGTGCGGTCGGCGTCCGCGCCGGGGACGCCGGCGAGCTGCCAGCGCAGCTCGGCGCCGGCGGGCGTCACCCGCGAGCCCGGGACGACGTCGAGGCCGAGCCGCTCGGCGGTCGCCGCGATGTCGGACGTACGCACCGCCCAGCCCCACCCGGACCGCCCCGAGACCATGTCGGCGACCCAGCTGCCGAAGGCGCTGGTGGCCGCGACGCCGGGGTCCACGACGGCGACGAGCTCGAGGTAGGACGACCCCAGCGGCACGATGCGGTTCGCGGTGCCCCAGAGGGGATGACGTCCGCCGGGGAGCGCGACCAGCCCATGGTCGTCGAGCAGCTCGGCTGCGGCGTCATCGAGGTCGGCGACACCGAGGACGAGGTGGTCGAGCGCGAGCTGCTCCGGATTCACAGGGTGATTCTGGCTGTGCGAGTGGAAACGCGCGGCCCGGGACCAGCACAATCGCGGGCACGGGGCACGGCAGGGGAGGGTCGTTGGAGGAGCGCGTCTACCGCCAGATCCTCGACGGGATCGACGACGGTGTCTACGTCGTCGACCGCCAGCGACGGATCACCTTCTGGAACCCGGGTGCGGAGCGGATCACCGGCTTCACCGCCGCCGAGGTGCGGGGCTACTCCTGCTCGGAGGGGATCCTGCGGCACGTGACCGAGCAGGGGAAGCAGCTCTGCCTCGGGGGCTGCCCGCTCGCCGCCGTCATGCGTGACGGGACGACGCGTCAGGCGAGCGTCTACCTGCACCACAAGGACGGCCACCGTGTCCCGGTGATGGTCAAGGGTGAGGCGCTGCGCACCGCCGACGGCGAGATCGTCGGGTCGCTCGAGTACTTCCACGTGCGCTCGTCCACGCGCTTCGCGGGCGCCGACGAGCTCGAGCGTGCCGACGACCTCCACCTCGACCCGGTGACGCTGCTGGGCAACCGTCGCTTCGGCGAGCACAGCCTGGCCCACGCCGTCGCAGCGCTCACGGGCGGTGCCTCGCTGGGTGTGCTGTTCGTCGACGTCGACCACTTCAAGGACGTCAACGACCGGTGGGGCCACCACACCGGCGATCGCGTGCTGCGGATGGTGGGGCGCACCCTCGCCCACGGGCTCCGGGCCACCGACATCCCGGTCCGCTGGGGGGGCGAGGAGTTCCTCGTGCTGCTGCCGGGCGTCGACGAGGACGGGCTCGTCGAGAGCGCGGAGCGGCTGCGGATGCTCGTCGAGCACTCCTGGTTCGACCTCGACGGCGTTCCGGTCCGGGTGACCGTGTCGGTCGGCGCGACGATGGCGGTCCCGGGCGAGGATGCCGACTCGGTCGTCGACCGCGCGGACCGCCTCATGTACACGAGCAAGTCCTCGGGTCGCAACGCCGTGACCGAGGACGGCTCCGGCAGCGGCCGAGCGGAGGAGGACCCCGCGTCGTAGGCGAGAATGGGTCGGTGACGCATCCCGGCTACGACCTGCTCGCCCGCGGCGGCGTCCCCGTCGTGCTCGCTCCGATGGCCGGCATCACGAACCGCGCGTTCCGCCGCCTCGCCCGCGAGAACGCCCGCGCCGCGACGGACGGTGCGGCGACGGGCACCTACGTCACCGAGATGATCACGTCGCGGGCGCTCGTCGAGCGCAACGACGAGACGATGTCGATGATCGCGACCGATCCCGACGAGTCGCCCCGCAGCGTCCAGCTGTACGGCGTGGATCCCGCGACCGTCGCCGCAGCGGTCCACCTGCTCGTCGCGGAGGACCGCGCCGACCACGTCGACCTCAACTTCGGCTGCCCCGTCCCCAAGGTGACGCGCAAGGGCGGCGGCAGCGCCCTGCCCTGGAAGCGCGGGCTGTTCCGTGCGATCGTGCGCGACGCCGTCGCGGCGTCCGCCGACGCGTCGCGCGCCCACGGGCGCGACCCGGTCCCGGTCACCGTCAAGATGCGCACCGGCGTCGACCCCGAGCACCTCACTTACCTCGAGGCCGGCCGCGCTGCCGCGGAGGAGGGTGCGGCCTGGGTCGCGCTGCACGGGCGCACGGCGTCGCAGCTCTACGGCGGCGAGGCCGACTGGACCGCCATCGCCCGTCTCGTCGAGGAGCTCGAGCCCTACGGCATCCCCGTCCTCGGCAACGGCGACATCTGGACCCATCGGCACGCACGTCGGATGGTGGAGGAGACCGGTGCGGCCGGGGTCGTCGTCGGCCGTGGCTGCCTGGGTCGGCCATGGCTGTTCGGTCAGCTCGCGGCGTCGTTCACCGGGCGCGACGTGCCCGCCGACCCGGGTCTGCGCGAGGTGGCGGCCACGATGCGCCACCACGCGGAGCTGCTCGGCGAGGTGCTCGGCCCGGTGACGGGCCCGCGCGACTTCCGCAAGCACATCGCGTGGTATCTCAAGGGCTTCGTCGTACGACGGGAGATCCGTCAGGGTCTCGCGCTCGCGAGCAGCCTCGGCGAGATCGACGACCTCATCGCGCAGATGGACCTCGACCAGCCGTGGCCCGGCGAGGTGTCCGAGGGCCCGCGCGGTCGCACGCAGCCGGGCAGGCGCGTGGCGCTCCCGGACCGATGGCTCGACGACCCCGACGACCTCGAGGGATTCCTCGACGGCATCAGCGCCGCCGAGCTGTCCGTCTCCGGCGGCTGACCGACCAGCCCACGTCATGACGCGAGCGTGTCCGGGGCGACGCGTGGATGTCATGACGTGCGAGTGGGGTCAGTGCAGCGGACGGCTCGGGTAGCCGGTGTCGAAGTGCTGGTAGTCCGTGGTGGCGTTGTCCTGCCAGATCCAGCCGCGGCTCGTGAACGCGGTCCACGCCACGCCGCCCTTCGTGATGACGCCGGTGCCTGAGCGCTGGAGGCCGTAGCGCGAGTCCGGCTGGAAGCAGCCGCACCGCGGGTCGATCCACGGGTTCTCGTCAGGGTTGAGGTCGACGGCCCGCCCGTTCGCGTGCGGAGAGCGCGTGGCCGGTGCGTTCGCCTGGGCGGCGCTGCGGCAGTTGTACGCCGAGGTGTTGTCGGCCGCCATGCTGGCGTTGTCGTCCCCGCCGAACGCCTCGATGGGCTGCATCCGGTGGATCGGGAAGCCGCGGTCGAACAGGTCGGTGAAGATCGCCGCCACGCTCGACGCGACGTCGGCGTTGACCACCAGCACGCCGCGGTGCACGTGGCCGTCGAAGCCGTGGAAGTTGACCTCCACGCGTCGCAGCTCGGCACGTCCGACGGGGCAGCCGCGGTGCCAGGCACCGCGCGCGACGATCATCGACCACTGCGTGGCGGGCACCCGCGAGACCACGGCGTCGGCGGTCCGCGGCGCCGCGCTCGACGTCGGACGGGCCGTCGACGGCGTGGCGCTCGGGGTCGCCGCGGGGGCGGAGGAGGCAGTCGGCCCCGGCGACGAGGCGCTGGTGGTCGCGGACTCGCCGGTCGGACCGGGCCGGGACACGCCCGGTCCGGTAGGAGTCGTCGCGCAGGCGCCGAGCAGCAGCGCGGCGAGGAGCGGGGCGCAGGCGCGCAGCACCGGAACGCGGCGTATCCCGTGCTCCGGCATGGGGCCGAGGCTAGTTGCCGCTTCACGGAATGAACTCCGCGACCGTCCGGTTGGCACCGTCGTGAGCACCGACGCGACCTCCGCCGCCCCCGTCCGCATCGACGTGTGGGCCGACATCGCCTGTCCCTGGTGCTACCTCGGCAGCGCCAGGCTCGACGAGGTGCTCGACGAGCGGTCTGCCGCGGGCGAGACCATCGTGGTCCGGCACCGTCCGTTCGAGCTCAACCCCGGGATGCCGCCAGAGGGGGTGCCGATGGCCGGCTTCCTCGAGGCGCGCTTCGGCAGCGCCGACGCCGTGACGCACGCGCACGCGCGCCTCACCGAGATGGGTGGCGAGCTCGGTCTCGCCTATGACTTCGCGGCGGTGGGCAAGGCGCCGAACACCCGCCTGGCTCACCACGTGCTGCAGACCTACGACGGTGACGCGCGCCAGCACGCGGCGGTCCGTGCCCTCTACCGCGCCTACTTCGAGCAGGGACTCGACGTGACGGATGCTGCGACGATCGTCTCGGTCGTCGCTGCTGCGACGGGCGAGCCGGTCGACGCGGTGCAGGCACGCCTCGACTCGCCGACCGACGCGGTCGACGCCGCCTTCGCCCTCGGCCGCGAGATCGGCGTGAGCGCCGTGCCGACGTTCGTCGCCGACGCGGGCACCGACGTCGATCCCGAGGCTGGGCTGTCCGCCGCGGCCGTCGCCGTGCAGGGGGCGCAGCCCCACGAGGTGCTCGCCCAGGTCATCGACGAGGCCCGCCGCCGCGCCACCGCCTGAGACACGCGCGAGCGTCGATGTCATGACGTGAGCGTGCGCTCGCGCGCGCGTGGGTGTCATGACATCGGGACTTGGGCGGCGCGGAATGCGTCGCCGATCACGCGCGCAGATCATCGCCGAGCTCGACCCTGGCCACCCCGCTTGCATCACCCCCGTCGCCCCGGCCCGACGCCTCTGACGTCTCGGCGCAACGGCCCGGTATCCGGCATGAGGACGGATCGGGACGGTGCTGACCCACGCCGCGCTTGCCCGGTCGCGGATTACTAACGTGAAGGACGAGCCATCGTCGGACGCCTGTCGATCCGACGGCGCGATCGCGGAGGTGATTCGTGATGCGACGGTCCACCCCGGTCATCGACATGGTCGGTGTGACGGCACTCAGGTCAAGCGGAGGTGTGGGTCATGAACAGCACGCGTGAACACAGGGCTGCCGCAACAACAGCGGGGGTGCTCTACCTCATCGGAACGGTGGCCGGCGTCCTCTGCAAGTTCGTGGTCCAGGGGCCCGTACGGGACGCGGACGACCCGTTGGCCTACGCCGCGGCGCACTCCAACGTGGTCGTGACGGGCGCTTTGCTCGTTCTCGTCATGGGATTGGCGCTCGCGTTCGTCCCCGTGGTCCTCTTCCCGGTGCTGCGCCGGGTGGACGAGGTCTTGGCGATCGGTTACCTGACCCTGCGAGGAGCGGTCGAGGCTGTCTGCTACGTCATCAGCGCGATCGCCTTGCTGCTGCTCGTGCCAGTGAGCACCGTCGCGTCGGCAGGGTCGGGGACGGCATCGCCGGCAGGTCTGCGTCTGGGCATCCTCCTGATCGACTCGGACGCCAGCAGCGCTGTGCTCAGTGTCGTGTTCTGCCTCGGCGGCGCCATGTTCTACGCCCTGCTCTACCGTTCGCGCATAGTCCCCCGCTGGATAGCGGTGTGGGGTCTCGCGGCGATTCCGTTGTACCTCGCCGCCTTCCTGCTCGCGATGTACGCCGTCATCGGGTACGACTCCTCCGCCCTCAACCTGTTGGTCATGCCCCTGGCCGTGCAGGAGATGGTGCTCGGGATCTGGATGATCGCGCGCGGCTTCCGGCCCACGGTCGTCGCCGCCACAGCCGAGCCCGTGAGGCCACTGGCCGACGCTTCGCGGTAGCGGGTGTGCGATGAACCGTCGGTCGTCTCCGCATTTGCCGGCTGCACGCACGGCACGTCGGTACAGCTGTGGACGGTCCAGGGGGTCGGCCACGTCTTCGCGTTCACGGACGCGCTGGTGCCCGACGCCGTCGGCTTCCTCCTCGCCCACCCGCAGCGCTGAGCGGGCGAATGGTCGCGAGCATCGCGACAACCTGACAGGGCCACGCCGACCCGCCGTCAGGGCCGTCTCGGGCGCGGCGACGTCCGGCAGGATGCACGCGTGGACATGCGTACCGATCGGCTGACGCTTCGGCGATGGGACCCCGACGACGAGGCAGACGTACGGACCGCATTCGACATCTACCGGCGAACGGATGACCGATGACGTCGAGATCGGCTGGCACTTCCACCCGCACCACTGGGGCAACGGGTATGCGACCGAGTCGGCCCGCGCCGTTCTGGATCATGCGTTCAGCGACCTGGATCTCCCCGTCGTCAACGCCATCGCCTACGAGGGGAACGACGCGTCGTTCGCGGTGATGCGACGGTCGGGCATGACCTACCGAGGGACCAGCGATCGCTGGTACGACAAGTCGTTCGAGTGGTGGGCAGCTGAGCGGGCCAGCCCGGCTACCCACCCGTAGGCGCTGCTCTCCATCGCCTCTGGAGTGACGAACCGGGTGTCTGTCGTCGGCACCCCTGTGGCCCTGTCCCTCTGGCCCGTGGCGCGGCGCCGCTCGCGACGTCCGACGATCGCCACGCGATTCCGGCCGGACGGACGTCACCCACACGGGTGCCGGCGTCCGGCCGTGCTGCGGCATCACGCCCGGGGTCGCTCCGACACTGGCACCCATGAACGAAGCACACGAGATCCGTGTCGACGGCGATCGGGCCTGGTGCGAGACCTGCGACTGGTCCGCCGTCGCCGACGACTACTTCAACGCGCTGGATCGCGGCTACCTGCACTTCTGCGATCCGGACCCGCAGCGCGATGCGAAGGGCAGGCCCCAGACGGCGTTGACCGTCTGCGACTTCTGCGCGTGGCCGGACCGCGTCTGGGTGGGCGGTCGCCCGAGCGGCGAGCAGGGCGTCACGGAATGGCCCCGACCCGCGCGGTGGCAGTGGGACATCCGCGGGCGAACGACCGGTTGGGTGCTGGCGTGCGACGAGCACGAGAACCTCGGCCCGAGCGGCAGACCGCAGGCGTTCAAGCTGCTGTTGCCCCTGGCCTGAGCGACGCGACAGCAGCGCTGCCGACCCCCGTCCACACCGCACGTGCGACCGCGCGACCACGTCGTCCTACGGCGGGTAGAGCTCCTCGGTGACGGTGCAGTGCTCGACGAACGCGAGATGCCCGAGGAGGCGGCCGGACCGACGGCCGTCAGCGCACCGTACGGTGGAGCCCGCACCTGGGCGACGGACCGGACGGAGACCAGACGTGAGCACGGCGGCAGAGTCCGACGACGGGACCGCCGTCGCGGCACCCGTCGACGGCGGCACGCTGCGCGCCTTCCGGCACCGCGACTACACGATCTTCTGGCTCGGCGCGCTCGTCTCGAACACCGGCTCGTGGCTGCAGAACCTCACCGTGCCCTACGTCATCTTCGAGATCACCGGCAGCGCGCTCTGGGTCGGTGTGGCCACGGCCGCGCAGTTCCTCCCCGGCTTCTTCGGCAGTCCGCTCGGCGGCCACCTCGCGGACACACGGGAGCGGCGTCGGCTGCTCATCGTCCTGCTGTCCGTCATGGCGGTGCTCGCTGTCGGGCTCTGGTGGACCTGGGAGTCCGGCTCGCGCTCGATCGCGGTGATCCTGCTGCTCGTCTCGGCCAGCGGCCTCGTGTGGGGGACGACGCTGCCGTCGTGGCAGGCGTTCGTGAACGACCTCGTGCCGCGCGAGGACCTCGTGTCGGCGGTGTCGCTGAACTCCTTGCAGTTCAACGCCGCCCGCTCCCTCGGTCCGGCCGTCGCGGGCCTGATCATCGCCTCGTTCGGCCCGGGAGTGGCCTTCGGGCTCAACGCCGCTTCGTTCGCCTTCGTGGTCGGCGCGCTGCTGCTCGTGCGCGTGCGCTCGCAGGTGGCCGGCGGCATCGCGCCGAAGCTCGTGTCGGGCTTCGTCGAGGCGGTGCGCTATGTGCCGCGCCAGCCGGGCATCGCGGTCGTCATCGTGATTGTCGGTCTCGGGGGGTTGCTCGCGACGCCGGCGTTCGGCTTCACCGTCGTCTTCGCGGGGTCCGTGTACGACGTCGGTCCGCTGGCCCTCGGCGTGCTCAACACCGCGCTCGGAGTCGGAGCGATCCTCGCCGTACCCATCGTCGTGCGAGCCAAGAGCCACCGCGGCCTCGCCGGGTCGATGCGCGGCGGCCTGGTGCTGCAGGGCGGTGCGATCGTGGCGTTCGGCCTCGCCCCCGGGTTCGTCACGGGGGCGCTCGCGCTCGTCGCCGTCGGGATGGGGTTCCTGCTGACCATCTCGTCGGGCAACACCGCGGTGCAGCTCATCGTCGCGCAGCGGCTGCGCGGGCGCGTGATGGCCGTGCGGCTGATGGTCTACATGGTCGCCACACCGCTCGGGGCCCTCGCGCAGGGCTGGCTGTCGGACCGCATCGGGCCGCGACCGACCATGGTGGTGGCGGGGCTGCTCGTGCTCGTCGTCGCCGCGTGGTTCCTGACCCGCCGTGGCGCCCGCCAGCTCGCCAGGGTCGACGACCTCGAGGACGTCTCGAGCGGCTAGGCGTCCTGCCACGTCGTGGCCGGAGCCGGTGCATGCGGGGTCCGCCTCGCGCGACGATCCGCCCCCGAGCAGGGACGTGCCGGAGCCCGGATCGAGCCGGCCTGAGTCAGGCCGGTCGCGCCAGCCACGCCGCGATGCCCGCCCGAGCGCACTCCTCGTCCTGTGCCGGTGTCGCACCGCTGCAGGCCACCGCGCCGACGACGTCGTCGCCGACGCGGACGAGGACCCCGCCCGGCAGCGTGGTCAGCGTGAACGGGAGCTGCTCGTCCACGACCGGCATCAGGTCCGGATAGGCCTCGGCGAGGTCGGCGACCGCCCCGCTGTCCATGCCCATCGCGACGGCCGTCCGCGCCTTCGTGCGGCACACGTGGGCGGTGAACCAGGGAGCGCCCGGCATCCGTGCCGTGAGCAGCTCGTGCCCCCCGGCGTCGACGATGCTCGTGCTCAGTGACAGGCCGAGCGCGCCCGCCTTCGCCTCGACCGCGTCGAGCACGATCCGTGCACCCGCGAGATCCACCTCGTGCCTCCTGCCCTCGTCGACCATGTCAGGCGTGCTGCAGCGCCGGTCGCCGTCGCGCGGCGTGCGCCTCGTGCGAGGCGACGACCGCCTCCAGCACCTCGACCACCAGGTCGGTGATCGCGTCGAAGTCCCACGCCCAGGAGTCGACCTGCACGGCGAGGAACAGGCCGTCGGTGAGGGCGATCACCAGGCGGGCCAGCAGTGGCGGGAGCGCCTTGTCGCGGAGTGCGGGGGAGCGGGCGAGCGTGCCCGCGAACCACTGCGACAGCTGGCCCTCGACGTCGCGACGGATGCGGAGGAACTGGGTGCGTGCCGCGGTCTCCTCGTCCTGTCGCTCGAAGGCCATCATGTGGCCGATGCGCAGGAAGTCCGGCGCGTCGGCGAAGCTGCGGGTCGTACGCCCCAGCACGGTGCGCAGCGCCGCGGCGCGCCCCACGGCGGAGTCGGTCGGCTCCCAGGGGGGCTGACGCGCGGCCCACCCGGCGAAGCTGTGCTGCACGACCTCCGCGAGGAGAGCGTCCTTGTCCTCGAAGAACCAGTAGACCGAGCTCACCGGGAGGCCGGACCGCTCGCAGACGCGCGAGATCGTCGTCCCGACGTAACCGCGCTCCGCGACCACCTCGGCGGCGCCGGCGAGGAGCCGCTCGCGCGAGTCCGTCGGCTCCGGCCGCGGGGTCCGTGACACGGGCCGCGGCGTACGCCGACGCGCTCGGGACCGCGGCGCGTCGGCGCGGCGGGCCGCGATCTCGCCCGTCGCCGCACCGAGCTCGGCGGTCAGCCGGTCGTAGTCCCAGTCGCGGTCGCTCTGCACCGCCATGAAGAGCCCGTCACCGGCGGCCATGAGCAGCTTCGTGAGCAGCTCGGGCAGCTCGGGGTGGCGGGTGACGGCCGGTGTGCCGAGGACGTCCACGCACCAGACGACGGTGGCGTCGACCGCGTCCTGCCGGACCTGCAGGAACCGGGTGCGGGCCGCGATCTCGTCCGGCCCGCTGAGCAGGGAGAGTCGGAGACCGAGCCGCCAGAACTCGGGCTGCTCGACCAGGCCGAGCCGCACCCGCTCGAACCGCGCGGCGGACCGCCGGCGCATGTCGCCGACGTCGGCCTCCTCGAACGCGTCCTCGCTGGAGCGCCAGCGGGTGTAGCTGTGCTCGAGGACCTCGGCGAGCAGAGCGTCCTTGTTCGTGAAGTGCCAGTAGACCGAGCTCGCGGGGAGCCCGGTGGCCTCGCAGACCAGGGCGATCGTGGTGCCGTCGTAGCCGCGCTCGGCGGCGATCTCCAGGGCCGCGTCGAGGATGCGCTCCCGGGACGCGACGCCCTGCTTGTGGCGTCGCGACGTCCTCGGTGGCACTGCGGTTCCTCTCGCACGGCCGGTGCGCCCGGCGTCGGCACCGAGCGTAGACGACGCGCTACGGAGCGGCACGGAGCACGGCCGTCAGCGCGACAGGACGCGGGAAGGTCGGCCGTCGCACGATGGTCGGCGGCCAGGAGGACATGATCGTCGACGTCGCGCTCGACCTCGCCAAGGCCACCGCGTCCGGAATGTGACGCATCAAGCAGCACAGGTTCTCCGTTCGGGTGGTGTCGCCCTCGACACCGGCACGAGACTCGGTCCACCACCACCGTCGCTGGGATGAAAGGTCCGTCCATGCCTGCAAACGACTACGTCTACGACTTCTCCCAGGGGTCGAAGGACATGAAGGACCTGCTCGGCGGCAAGGGTGCGAACCTCGCCGAGATGACGCGGCTGGGCCTCCCGGTGCCGCCGGGGTTCACGATCACGACCGAGGCCTGCCGGACGTACCTGGCCAACGGCAAGGAGCCGCCCGACCTGCGGGTGCAGGTGACCAAGGCGCTGCGCCACCTCGAGGACGAGGTGGAACGTCGTCTCGGTGACCGGCACGACCCGCTGCTGGTCAGCGTGCGGTCGGGCGCGAAGTTCTCCATGCCGGGGATGATGGAGACGGTCCTCAACATCGGTCTCAACGACGCGAGCGTCATCGGCCTGGCCGAGGCGAGCGGCTCGGACCGGTTCGCGTGGGACTCCTACCGCCGCCTGATCCAGATGTTCGGCAAGACCGTCCTCGACATCGACGGCGACCGTTTCGCCGAGTCGCTGGACAAGGCGAAGTCCGCGAAGGGGGTCACGAGCGACGTCGAGCTCGACGTGACCGACCTGATGGCGCTGGTTCAGCGGTTCAAGGACATCGTGCGCGAGGAGTCGGGCCGCGACTTCCCGCAGCACCCGCGCGAGCAGCTCGACCTCGCGATCCGCGCGGTGTTCGACTCGTGGAACACCGACCGAGCGCGCATCTACCGCCGCCGCGAGCGGATCCCGCACGACCTCGGCACCGCGGTGAACATCTGCACGATGGTGTTCGGCAACCTCGGCGAGACGTCGGGCACCGGTGTCGCGTTCACCCGCGACCCGTCGACCGGAGCGCCGGGCGCGTACGTCGACTACCTCGTCAACGCGCAGGGCGAGGACGTCGTCGCCGGCATCCGCAACACGCTGAGCCTCGACGACCTCGCGGGGATCGACCCGGCGGCGCACACCGAGCTGATGCAGGTCATGCGACGGCTCGAGACGCACTACCGCGACCTGTGCGACATCGAGTTCACGATCGAGCGCGGCAAGCTGTGGATGCTGCAGACCCGGGTGGGCAAGCGCACCGCGGCCGCCGCGTTCCGCATCGCGACGCAGCTCGTCGACGAGCACCTGATCACCGAGGACGAGGCGCTCGAGCGCGTCACCGGGTCCCAGCTCGCGCAGCTGATGTTCCCGCAGTTCGACACCGGCACGCCCCGGACGCTGCTGACGAAGGCGATGGCGGCGAGCCCGGGTGCGGCGGTCGGCAAGGTCGTCTTCGACTCCGCGACCGCGGTCGCGTGGGCCGACCGCGGCGAGGACGTCATCCTGGTACGCCGGGAGACCAACCCCGACGACCTCGAGGGCATGATCGCCGCGGTCGGCATCCTGACCTCGCGCGGCGGCAAGACGAGCCACGCGGCCGTCGTGGCGCGCGGCATGGGGAAGACCTGCGTCTGCGGCGCCGAGGAGCTCGACGTCGACGTCGCCGCGAAGCTCGTCCGCGTCGACGACCAGACGATCCTCGAGGGCGACGTCATCTCCATCGACGGCTCCACCGGCGAGGTGTTCCTCGGCGAGATGCCGGTCAAGCCGTCGCCCGTCGTGACCTACCTCGAGCACGGGGTCGAGAACGCGGTCGCGGACGCCGACGAGGAGACTCAGCTCCTCGTGAAGGCGGTCGACCGGCTCCTGGCGCACGCCGACGCGGTACGCCGTCTGCGGGTGCGGGCCAACGCCGACACGGCCGAGGACGCCGCTCGCGCGCGTCACCTCGGCGCGGAGGGCATCGGCCTCACCCGGACCGAGCACATGTTCCTCGGCGACCGGCGCGTTCTCATCGAGCGCGTGATCCTGTCCGAGTCGGGTGACGAGCGCGACGACGCCCTCGCGGCGCTGCTCCCGCTGCAGACGCACGACTTCACCGAGCTGCTCGAGGCGATGGACGGCCTGCCGGTCACGATCCGGCTGCTCGACCCGCCGCTGCACGAGTTCCTGCCGAACTACACCGAGCTGTCCGTGCGCGTCGCTGTCGCGCACGAGCAGGGCAACCCCGACGCCATGGAGCTCGCGCTCCTCGCCGCGGTGGAGCGGCTGCACGAGTCCAACCCGATGCTCGGCCTGCGCGGCGTGCGTCTCGGACTCGTCGTACCCGGTCTGTTCGCCTTGCAGGTGCGAGCGATCGCGGAGGCGGCGGTCGCGCGGATCAAGGCAGGCGGCGACCCGCAGGTCGAGATCATGGTGCCGCTCGTCGGCTCCGTCATGGAGCTGCACCTCATCGCCGACGAGACCGACGGCATCGTCCACGAGATCTCCGACCGCGAAGGCATCAAGCTGCACATCCCGGTCGGCACGATGATCGAGCTGCCGCGCGCGGCGCTGACCGCGCGTCGCATCGCCGACGTCGCGGAGTTCTTCTCCTTCGGCACGAACGACCTGACCCAGACGACGTGGGGCTTCAGCCGCGACGATGTCGAGGCGGCGTTCTTCGCCGCCTACCTCGACAAGGGGGTCTTCACCGTGTCGCCGTTCGAGTCCCTCGACGTCGACGGCGTCGGCCGTCTCGTGCAGATCGCCGCGGAGGAGGGCCGAGCCACCCGCCCCGACCTCAAGCTCGGCGTCTGTGGCGAGCACGGCGGCGACCCGGACTCGGTGCACTTCTTCCACAAGGTCGGGCTGGACTACGTGTCCTGCTCGCCGTTCCGCGTCCCCGTCGCCCGGCTCGAGGCCGGTCGCGCCGCGCTCGACACGGGCGTGTCCGACACGCGCTGACGCGAGCGCTCGCCAGGGCGCGACGCCACAGGGCCGGGACCACGTGGGGGTACCGGCCCTGCTGCGTGCGGGTCCGGCCGAGGGGGGTGTGCCGGACCCGAGGACGACGGCGCCGATGGACGGCCGTCGCCAGTTCGTGCCGATCAGGCGGTGCTGCTCGGCGTGGCGGTCGAGCTCGACGAGCCTGACTGCGAGCCGCCGGGGTTGTTCGTCCCCGGACCGTCGTTGTCGTTCGGGTCGGGGTCGACGCCGTTGCCCGGACCACCGTGACCGCGCGGGCCGCCCTGGCCGGGCTGCTGGGTGCCGGTGACCTTGAAGTCCGCGCCGACCTGCACGATGACCCGGTCACCCGCGGCGGTGACGATGTGGGCCTCGTAGACGCCGTCGGAGTCGGTCTCGACGCGCTGGATCGTCGCGGTGGGGTACTTCGCGACGGCAGCGGCCTTGACCTTGTCGGCGGTGTCGCCGGTGAGCAGCTTCTCGTCCGAGCGCTGCGACTTCGTCTGGTCGCCGGTCGGGTGCTGCGGCGCGGTCTGCGTCGTGCCCCCGCTGGTGCCGTTCGACGTGGACGGCGACGGGGACGTCGTCGCCGCGCTGGCGCTGACCGTGCTCGCCAGGATGACGCCGCCGGCGATGCCGGCTGCCACCAGAGCGGCACCGGTGCCCCAACGACGGGCCGAGCGCATGGTGCTGGCCTGGGTCTCGCTGTCGATCATGTGATCTCCTTCATCTCGGGGGCTCCCGGGGGAACCTCGTGCCTTCAAGATCGGCTCCGAAGATGTGGGATCCATGGCCGCCACAGGGTGCGCCACCTGTGCGGACGTTCTGAGAACCCACGATCGTCAGGGAGACTGGTCCCCGTGACCGCGACCGTGAGCACCGGCTCCGTCGCCGCCCCCGTGCGGCGCCGGTCGCCCCTGCGTGCCGTGCTCGCCGCGCTGCTCGCCGTCGTCGCCTTCCTGGTCGTCGTGCTGCCCGCCGCGGCGGGCCTGCAGGTCCTGCGGGCCGCGCGGCAGGACGACCGCACGCCGACCGACGTCGTCGTGGTCCTCGGCGCCGCGCAGTTCAACGGGCACCCCAGTCCGGTTCTCGCGGCGCGGCTGGCGCACGGCGCCGAGCTCTACTCCGCGGGCGTCGCGTCGCACGTCGTGACCGTGGGTGCCAACCAGCCCGGCGACCGCACCACCGAGGCGGCGGTCGGCGCCGGGTGGCTCGTCTCCCAGGGCATCCCGAGAGGCGACGTCACGGCGTTGCCGGTCGGGCACGACACGCTGTCAAGCCTCACCGCCGTCGCCGCGCTCATGGCGAAGCGCGGCTGGACGAGCGCCACGATCGTCACCGACCCCGCGCACGAGGCGCGCAGCCTGGCCATGGCGCGCGCGCTCGGCATCCAGGCGCACGGGTCGCCGACCCAGCACGGCTCCGGGTCGAGCCTCACCGTCGAGTACGTCGTCCGCGAGACCGGCGGCCTGCTCTTCTTCTGGGTCGTCGAACGTCGTGACATCGACCAGGTCGTCGGCGTCTGACGTCGGCGCCCCGACGCGGGTCCGAGCCGGCGGCTAGGGTCGTCCCGATGGACCTCCACCCGGCGTACGACGACGACCGTCTCTCCGACGGCTACGTCCACGACGACGAGGCGCGCTGGGTCGCCGAGGCGCCCAAGCGCGCGGGCCGCACCGCGTTCGCCCGCGACCGCGCCCGCGTGCTGCACTCCGCGGCGCTGCGACGCCTCGCCGCCAAGACCCAGGTGATCGCGGCGGGGGAGAGCGACTTCCTGCGCACCCGGCTGACCCACTCGCTCGAGTGCGCTCAGGTCGGGCGGGAGCTCGGCGCGGCACTCGGCTGCGACCCCGACCTCGTCGAGGTCGCGTGCCTGTCGCACGACCTCGGCCACCCGCCGTTCGGGCACAACGGCGAGGACGCGCTCGACGACGTCTCCGCCGCCATCGGGGGCTTCGAGGGCAACGCGCAGTCGCTGCGCATCCTGACCCGGCTCGAGGCCAAGACGTTCAGCCCGGCCGACGGCCCGCGGCCCGACGGCCCGGTCGGTCTCAACCTCACCCGTGCCGCTCTCGACGCTGCGACGAAGTACCCCTGGCAGCGGCGCGAGGGAGCCCGCAAGTTCGGCGTCTACGACGACGACCTCGAGGTCTTCACCTGGCTGCGCGCCGGCGCGCCCGGCACACGGACCTGCTTCGAGGCGCAGGTGATGGACTGGGCCGACGACGTCGACGTGTTCACCTGGGTGCGCTCCGGAGCGCCACTCGACCGCGGATGCTTCGAGTCGCAGGTGATGGACTGGGCCGGCGACGTCGCCTAC